>NZ_CP192507.1:481097-789694 GCF_050613145.1 Lysinibacillus sp. LZ02
AAGTGCCCAACTGTTAACAGCCTTAACGCTCGCACTTGTTTTTGCTACCGTATTAGCGCACGGTTTTTCGATTACGTGGCTCGCCCGTAAATTACATTTACAAGCAACGACCGAATCAGGGGTTGTCATTGTTGGAGGGAGCCCATTTACAGCACTACTAGGGGAGGCACTCGCTTCCTTTAATAAGCCAGTGTTAGTTATGGATCGATCGTGGCAAAATTTATATGAAGCCCGTCAAGCAGGACTTACTACTGAAGTAGGCGATGTGTTAAGTGAACAGACAGAGTTTTACGTAGATTTGGGACCGTATGACCGACTCATTGCAGCTACAGAAGAAGATGCTTACAATGCACTCATTTGCATCAACTTTGTACCTGAATGGGGACGAGAAGCATTGTATCAGACCGCCATTCACTCAGGTGACCCGACCAATTATTCGAAATCGCTCGGCGGGAAAACACTGCTCACAGAAGGATTAGACATCCACAAATTGAATGATTTAGTGCGGGGCGGCTATGTGATTCGTAAAACAACGATTTCAGAGCAATACACATACAAAATGTATCGCGAAGATAATGAACATCAAGTCATTCCGCTCTTTACGATCGGACCAGGAAAAGACTTACATTTCTTCGTCAATGGCAAAGTACGTACCGTCATTGAACCAGGCATGGTCGTCGTCAGTCTGTCACCACCAAATACGCCGTAACACTGAAATTGTATGAATTGAATGGATATAGCTAATTAACCACAGTATAAAAATCCCGCTAACAGCTGACTAAATAGCTGTTAGCGGGATTCTAGTTTTGCATTTGCGGAACATGTGGCCCGCGTAAATGCTTACATGTACAATTAACCAAAAATCGAACTGAATACATCCATTAAGCTATACAGCCCTAGGAATGTACAGATTATTGTGACAATTACACCTAAAATATTAGCAAGTGGACCATTTTTATGTTCACCAAGGAACTTTTTGTTATTCATAATGAGTAATAACATAATCGTAATAACAGGTAATAAGATACCATTCAATGCTTGGGCAAATAATAGAACAGACATAGGATTTATCTTTAACGCAGAGAATAAAATCCCGATGACAATAATGATTGTAAATACGATTTTGAAGCGCTTGTCCTTCATGCCGTCTTTCCAACCTAGTACATTACTTACCGTAACCGCAGCACCTAATGGGGAAGCAAGAGCGGAAGAAAAACCAGCCGCAAATAAACCAATACTAATAAATACTTTTGCCCAATCACCTAAAAGGGGCTCTAATTGTAATGACATTTCTGCTGCACTTGATACTTCTACACCATGAATTAACGTACCAGCTGTAATTAAAATCGCCGCTGTAATTAAGCCACCAATCCCAATCGAAATAATAATATCCCATCTCGATTCCTTTAAATGCTCTGGCTTATTCCATCTTTCTTGAACGGAAGAAGAATGTAAAAACAAGTTATAAGGAACGATAGTTGTCCCGATTAACGCAATCACTGTAAGGATAGAGCCAGATGGTACACTTGGGATAAATGCACCGCTAAATACTGCACCTAAGTCTGGTTTCGCAACAATCGCTGTTGTAAAGAAGGTAGCACTCATGACGATAACTAAACCGATCATGACTTTTTCGATTAATTTATAGCTACCAGATAAACCTAATAGTAAAATAACAACCCCAAACATCGGACCTAACACATTCGTTGGAATGTTTGTTAATGTATGAATCCCTAACGAGGTCCCAATTAAGTCACCGGCAATATAGGCAGCACAACCTACCGAAATCGCCATTAATACAAGCCAGACGGAACCGAATCGTAAGATTTTGTTATCAAATTGCTCTCGTACAGCATCACCTAATGTTTTGCGTGAAATAATCCCAAGACGTGCTGACATTTCTTGTAAGACAATCGTTGCAATAATCGAAAATACCACTGTCCATAAAATCGCATAACCGTAAGATGCACCAGCTTTAGTCGCTGTTGTCACCGTTCCGGGTCCAATAAAGGAAGCGGTAATAATCGCTCCCGGACCAATTACTTTCAATTTATCAGCAAGACTTTTCTTCTTTGTTTGTTCTTTTGTCTGTTCCATGTTCACAGTCATAAATAGCCCCCTTGTCTCTTTTAAAAACATCCCCTAAATTGATTAACTATTCTTTATCACATCTAAATAATTGTAGATTGTTTGCTTTGAAACATGTAAAATATCACTTACTTTATCGACCGCGCCGTGAATGAGGAAAATCCCTTTATCGTCTAAAATTTGCACGAAGCGAATTTTATCTTGTCTTGACATTTTTTCAACAGGTACATGTACCTCTAACAAAGAACTTTGAATAATTTGTTCAAAGATTTCTTCTACGTTATTTGCGTAGGACTCATTCATTTCGTCATTTGCTAGTCCAGGCTTAGCCCCAATAAAATCGTCTAATACATTTTGAATATATTTAAATGCTGTCATATCATAATTGATACCAATGTAACCGATTACATCATTGTCTTCATTTCGGATAAACATCGTGGACGTTTTAATATGCTGGTTACTTTTCGTTTTAATCGTGTAACCCAGCATATCTTGAATGTCATTACCAGATTTTCTTAATTCCTTTAAAACAACATCTGTTACAGGTGCCCCGAGCGAGCGGTTTGTGACAGTGCCATTAATATAAATTAAGGATGATTGAACATCTGCTAAATCATGAATAACGACCTCACATTGTGGCCCGAAAGTATGAACAATCATGTCGGCCATTTGAAAATAGTTTTCTAAAATTTTTCGATTTGTTTGTTTCTTATCCAAAATATTGACCCCCAGTTTAGAAAATAGTTACAGGATAGTGCTGAAATAATTTTTCCATCACAATCATACTTTTAACGCTATTCCCATTTTCGTCAAGTGGTGGGCTAAAAATTCCCAATCCTAATCCATCAACAAATAACGGATGACTTTTCGGAGAAGCCGGGATAATCCCTAAAATGCCTCCGGAGACGCCACTTTTTGCTGGAATCCCAATCGTTGTGGCAAACTTGCCAGAACCGTTATACATGCCTGATGTGTACATTAAAATTTTCGTCAATCGCGCTACTTCAATCGGAAATACTTGCGCACGTTTTTCAAGGTCGTAGCCGTCCGTTGAGAGGAGGCAACCAAATTTCGCTAAATCCCCGACAGTTAACTCCATTGAACAAAGTTTCGTATACGCTTTCAAAATTTCATCGACGTCCCCTGAAAGGATTTGCTTTTCTTTTAAAAAGTGCACCATCGCTTTGTTGCGATCCGCTGTTTCCCACTCGGATACAAATACGTCTTGATTGATCTTTAGCCGTTTCCCGATAACAGAAGTTAAAAAATCTAAGACAAAATTCACTTTGTCCTCTGCGGTATTTCCCGGCAACAATGAGACAACCGTGATCGCACCTGCGTTAATCCAAGGGTTAAATGGTTTTTTTGCATCGGATAATTCAAAACGTAGCAATGAATTAAAGCTATCGCCCGTTGGCTCGACATCTACTTTGGACAGTACACCCTCAATACCAATGGCTGTACAAGCAGCAATAAATGAAAATACTTTACTAATACTTTGCACAGTGAATGCATAATTCGTTTCGCCAATATTTAATGCATGACCCTGTGGGAAACACAGCGAGATTGCCATAATCTCTGGGTTTTGTTTGGAAAGCGCGGGAATATAATTCGCGCACTTTCCAATGGATTGACCTTTATACTCATTCGTTAATTGGATAAGAAACTGTTCAAGACCTTTGATCATAGCCCTTTTTTATAGTCGATATGACCAGCTAATGCATACAGTACGATCGTTGATGCTAAGTGTGCAGAACGGTTGCTAGGGTCTTGTTGTGGATAAACTTCTACAAAGTCCATACCGATGATCCCTTGTTTCCCAAATTCGTTCACTAACGTTAATAGTTCATAAGATGTTAAGCCGTTTCCGTCTACTGGACCACCTGGATTGAATGCGTAGTCTAATACGTCACTACAAATACTTAAGTACACGCAATCTACATCTTTACTTGCTTGTGCATAAATCTCTTTTGCGAACGCTTCCAAATCGCCGTGTTTACGAATATCATTCATTGTGATTGTTACAGCGCCAGCAGCGACTGCGTTTTTCCCGCTTTGAGGGAAGTTACGTGGGCCGTGAATCCCTGTATGAATGATGCTTTCATTACGTACACCGTCTAATTCGTATAGACGCATGAATGGACTACAACGTGCATATTTATCTCCGTTATGTGAAGGTAAATTATCATAGTGTGTATCTAAGTGGATAATCCCCACTTTTTTCCCTGTATTGACTAATCCTTTGATGATCGGGAACGTAATCCCATGATCGCCACCTAATCCAATAAGGAATTTTTCTTTTTTCCACAGTGCTTCTGTAAACTTTTCAATTCGGTGCATTGTTTCATCTACATCTGCTGGTACGACATCGATGTCACCAATGTCTCCTAATTTAATACTCTCAAATACATCTACGTGATTTAATTCAGGTAAATAGCCGCTATAGCGACCTGAACATAAGCGCATTACTTTCGGTCCTAACTCACAGCCCGTATAATCTCCCCAAGTTACTGCACCTTCCCAAGGAACACCGTAAACGATTGCGTCTACTTCCGCTGTATTTTCTGCTTTAAGTAAATTTGTTGCATTTAAAAAGCAAGGTGTGTTGCCGTATAAGTTGTCCATTCCAATGTACCCCCTGTTTTGAATTGTTAAAAAGTTTGGAATTAATTTAAAAGATAATTTTATTTTTAAAAAAAGTCAAATACTTTTTTAAAAAAAATAAAATTAATCAACAGTAATTAATTGTTCGACGATGGCGATAAACTCGCTGAGCCTTGTATTTAAAGCAATGTTTTTCTTTGTGACAATCCCTAACGTTCGCATATATTTTTCTTCGAAAGGAATGCAAGAAATGGATAACGGGATATTGTAAAGTAATAATTTAGGCATAATGGTAATGCCTACACCTTGCTCCACCATGGCTAAAAGGGCATGGTCTAAATCAGATTCATACATAATTGTTGGGTGTAAATGATTTGAATAAATTAAAGAATTGACATTGCGATCAATGGATTTTTTAGGCAGTACCCATTGTTCATTTTTTAATTGAGTGAGTCGAATCGACGGTTGATTTCCTAATGGATGGGACGTAGGTAAAATACATAGCAGTTCATCATCTTGAATTTTTTTAAAATCAAAATTGCTTTTACTCGGTTGAATACTAAAAGCTAAATCAATCGTCTCGTCTAACACCCAATCTTCTAATTGATCATAATTACTTTGATAAACTTGTAATGCGACGTCAGGGTAGTGTTCATGGAAATATTTTAAAATGGGCGGTAACCAATTCATTTCAATACTTGGCAAGACGCCAATTTTAATCGTGCCCCCCATTACATTTTTGATCGTACTTAACTCATTCGTTAACTGTTCCTGCCAATGCAAGATTTGCAAAATCGAGTGTAAGAGTTGTTGGCCGTCTGAAGTCAGCTTTACATAATTAGTATTTCGATGGAACAATAACAGTCCCCATTCTTTTTCTAAAGACTTGATCGCGTGACTCACTGCAGACTGTGTCATGTTTAATTTAATCGCTGTTTTAGAAAAACTTTTTGTTTCCACTAACACTTTAAAAATTTCGTATTGCACAATTGTCGCCATAATCTCCACCTACTTATGAATTTTACTCATATTCTATATGTTCATTATTCATTTGTGTAATGATTTCTCGTTTTTTATAATGGCGGTAAGTTAAAAACTCGTAATGAGCAAAAATGCATCCTAAAAATATCAGGTAAATAGTGAAAGATACTAAATGAAAGTGGCATCATAGCCTCCGCGCTTTGCCACAGCCTACACAGGAGCTAAAACAGGCGTGGCCTGTTTGGATCTCCTGTTCCTGCTCCTGACGCTACGCTTTCGTCGCAAAGAAAATCTTGGCTCCTGTGGCGATGGCGCGCTACGGCAAAAGTGAATACTTCTCAATGTGCTAGAAAAATATTTCTCTTCTTTAAAAGAAATCAATTTCTTTCTAGTTGCAAGTATAATTGCCCAGCCTCTACCGTAATGAATGAGAATCTTTCTTTATTTTTAGCAACTGATTATTGTATTCAACAATAGTTGCTTGTAGCGGAGGCACGAGACTCCTACGGGAAAAGCGAGACAATCAAGACCCCGCAGGAGTGAAGAATGAGCGACGAGGAGGCTTGATCTCGCCCGTGGAAAGCGAGTGCCGCAGCGGAAAGCTACGGTTACAAAAATGGTGATATATGTTCAAAAATTTGCTCGTTATAAGTTAAAAATAAAATTTCAAAGGAGTTACAAAAACATGACAGAGTTGGCAATGAAAAATTTATCGATGGATATGATTAGCGCTAAAATGTTTACGTGTTTAGACAAAGAAATTACCGGGAAATACGGGGAAGAGGGGAAAAAATATTTAGTTGAGGGCTTAACAAGATTTGGCTTAAAAGATGCGGAAGCAATGGCCAAAAAAGCAACGGCTGAAGGTGAAAATCATAATTTCTTCTATTATTTACCTAAACATATAGAAGGGGCAGAGCAATATGCCCATTTAACGGATTTTGCGAGATTCGCCAAAATGTTTGCGCAAATTGCAAAGGTTGTAGTGGATATACATGCGGATGAAGGAAAACAAGTCATTTCTGAAGCAGTGCGTAAATTTGGTGAGAGCCGCGGACAAGGGATTGCCCAACGTGCCCGTGCGAATGGGTTCGACAACGATGTTGATAATTACTTAAAGCATTACGATATGGGACGAAGTGATTTATTTCAATATGAATCGTATTTCACGTCCGATAACATCGAGCAAACGTTTTTCCACTGTCCACTAGGGCAACAGTGGGCGGATGATAATATGCATGAGTACGGCATTTTATATTGTCAGATGATTGATCCAGCAATTGCGGGTGGCTATAACGAAAAGTTTGAAGTGGAGCACGATCGGTATGTTTTAAAAGAAGGCGTATGCCATTTTAACTTTAAAATGAAAGAGTGATGAGCTTGATTCAACTAAATCGATTATTACATCATATTGAACAGTTGGGGATAATCGGGCAAATGCCAGACGGTGGGGTTAGCCGATTATCCTTTACAGATGCCGAACACGAAGCCAATCAATTTGTACAAATGTTAATGCAGCAAGCGGGGATGGAAACGTCCATTGATCCAATCGGCAATATCATTGGTACGTATTGTAAAGATCCCTCTACAAGCCATGAAGCCCCTATTATTATGGGTTCGCATATTGATACCGTGCCAAATGGTGGGAAATACGACGGTGCTTTAGGTGTATTAACGGCCATCGAAGTCATACACACTTTACATGAGCACGACATCACACCTGCAAGACCGATTCAAGTCATCGCGTTTAAAGATGAAGAGGGGGTCCGCTTTGGCGTGGGGATGCTTGGCAGTCGTGCAATCGCTGGCACATTGACGGCACCTATGTTAAAAGCCGTTGATGCACAAGGCATAACGGTCGCTCAAGCAATGGAAAATCAACATTTACAGCCTGCTAACATTCACTTGGCTAAAATCGACCCGATTTATGCGTATCTGGAGCTGCATATTGAACAAGGGCGTGTATTAGAAACGGAAAATATCCCGGTCGGTGTTGTGACAGGGATTGCGGGTCCACTTTGGTTGGAAGTAACGATTCATGGATTAGCTGAGCATGCCGGAGCCACGCCGATGCAACTGCGACAAGATGCTTTAGCGGGCGCTGCTGAAATGATGGTGGAAGTTGAGCGAATTGCAAATGAAATTGACGGAACAGTGGCAACAGTCGGGAAAATCACTATCGAAAATGCAGGCGTTAATGTCATTCCAGGTCAAGTCACATTCACCTGTGATCTCAGACATGTGATACAAGAAAGTCGAGATCTGGCAGAGCATGAAATCAAAAAAGCCATTTGTACGATTGCAACAAAACGCCATTTATATTCCTCCGTGAAAGAATTACAACGTGTTAAGCCCGTAACGACCGATGCGGCTATTATGAAAAGCATTCATCATGCTATCGAGAAGTGCGGTTACGATACGTTTTATTTAAGTAGTGGGGCAGGACACGATGCGATGCAATTCGCACATCATTGTCCAATCGGCATGATTTTTGTTCGCAGCAAAGACGGTGTGAGCCACAATCCATTAGAATATTCTTCGCCAGAAGACATTGAAGCCGGTGCACAAGTGTTATTGGAAACAATTTTAGCATTATAAAGTGGAGGATTATAATATGTTTGACATGACAGTAAATAGACTGAATTGTAACTCCGTAAAGTGGGATGTAACAGAGAAAGCGAGCAATCCAGACAAAGCATTATTACCGATGTGGATTGCCGATATGGATTTTAAAGTCGCCCGAGAAATCAAACAGGCGCTATTGAATGAAATCGAGCGGGGGGTATTCGGTTATACGTATATGCCTGAAAGTACAAAAGATGCCATTGTGAAGTGGGTGCTCAAAAGACATGGATGGTTGATTGATGAACAAACCATTTTGTTCCGGAAAGGGGTCATTCCTGCTATTGCGGATGTGATTCAGGCATTCACGCAAAAAGGAGACAGCGTATTAATTGCACCACCCGTGTATCCACCATTTCAACAACTGCCGGAGTTCAATCAAAGAAACGTGGTACATTGTCCATTAATAGAACAAAACGGGAACTATTCAATGGACTTTGCACTGCTTGAACAGCTATTAAAACAAGACGATGTGAAGTTATTTATTTTTTGTAATCCGCATAATCCGGTAGGGAAAGTTTGGACAGAAGCGGAGCTAAAGCAAATTTCAGCGCTATGTTATGAGCATCATGTGTTAATTTTATCCGATGAAATTCATGCGGATGTTATGCTTGGTGATGCACAGCATACGCCGATTGCGAAGGTGGCAACGGAGGAAGAACAAACGAATATTATTACGTGCATGGCGCCTACGAAAACATTCAATTTAGCAGGGCTACAAATTGCGTATATGATTGTGGTGGATCCGGAAAAACGACAGCAACTGAATAGACAATATGAAGCGAGTGGATATGGGGACTTAAACTGTTTCGCAGCCGTCACGATGCAAACTGCCTATAATGAATGTGCTTATTGGGTAGAGGAAATGCTTCAATATATTTCGGCGAATATGGATTATGTGATCCGAGAATTAAAGGTAATTCCGAAAGTAAAGGTATATAAACCAGATGCCACCTATTTACTATGGATCGATTATCGTGCGCTAAATATTTCTGAACAACAAATGATGAACAGCTTAGTAGAAGTGGGCGGCTTAGTGTTAGATCCAGGCACGAAATATGGTGTAGCAGGGGACGGGTTTATTCGGTTAAATGTTGCATACCCGATGTCGACTATAAAAGAGGCAGTGGAAAGACTACTCGAAACATTCACAACGCTGGACCAAAATACGCCTTAAGACTGAAATTGAGCAAAGTTTATACTCTGTTGCGTAGCATTCTGTTACAATACTATACGAGGATATGAACTCTCGTATTTCACAACGGAGGAACGATAACAATGAAAATTTTACTCGTTGACGGCACAATTTTCGGCAAGAAAACAGGTGCTTTATTGCAACAAGTTAAACAATATATCGCAGAATATAATGCGGATTTACAATTAGAAATTCTTTCTTTTAGCGAGTTAAAGCATCAGATTTTAGATGGTAGCCCGCTAAATGATGATATGAAAATGATGATTCAAAAATTTGAAGAAGCAGATGGTTACGTATTTGCTTCACCTATTTTCCAAGCATCCATTCCAGGCGTGCTAAAAAATGCATTCGATATGATTCCACCGAAAGCACTACGCTACAAGCCAGCTGCAATCGTTGGAAATGGTGGCACATACCAGCACCATTTAGTATTAGAAAACCAGCTGAAGCCAATTCTTGATTACTTCCGTTGCTTAGTAACGCCAAACTATGTGTACACACATGCCGATCATTTCGATGCAGACAATCGCATCATTGACGAAGACGTACATGCACGTTTACGTGAATTAGCACGCGTGTTCGTACAATACTGCGAAATGAGCAAAGCACTCACAAAAGAACCTGTTGACGCAAAATAAGTACTCGATACCCCACCGAAATCATCATATTCGGTGGGTTTTTCTCATTTGATGAAGATTCTTTTTGAAAAGTATTGACGAAGAAAAAAACTTTATATATTATGTATATAAACTTAGTAGGGATTAAATAATAACAGTAGCTCACTAGACAACTAGAGGCTTTTTATCGTGAAAACGGTAAAGGGTCTCTTTTTTTATTTTCGTTATATTTTAGGGAATGGGAGTGGTAACGATGAAAGTGTTCATTCGAGTTTTAGAAGTTTTAGCTGCTTTAAGTATTGTTGTGACGGTGCTTGGTGCATGTGATGAAAAGAGAGAGACAGCTCGTGAGGACCGTGGGATTCATGAGCAGAGCGAGTAAAAAGAGACGTTTTAATTGAATGCTGCGTATGAATTTCGTTAAATAGGAGGGGGAATATTCAACAGAAGCTAGGAGATGAACGTATAAATGAAGAAAATGGTTGTGGCATTAGTTGCTACGGGGCTACTATTAACCGCTTGTCAGGATACAGATGAAAAAAACAACGAGGTGGCGGAGGAAAATACACAGACGCTACAAATCAGTGAAGAACAGCCAGCTCAAAACGTGTCAAACGTATCCAATGATACAAATGATGAACAATGGGCTTCATTGCCTGAATATCACGTGGTTATGGAACAAATCGGCACGAAGGATTACAACGTTGAAACGTTAACAGATAACGAAGAAAAACGCATACTTCTCATTCGCGATAAAGCGGGCGAACTGCAATATAAAACGATATTGATCAAACACACACAGCGCCTAAAAATCATTGAAATGGGCGAGGACGGACAAATTTTCAATGATATCTTACCTGAAAAATAATTGAGTTAAATGCTGCTAAAAAAGAATCCTATAAGGAATGAAGCCTTATAGGATTCTCTATAGGAACAGGTCGTTATTTTGTAACCCCTTCTGACTTTAGCGCAAACGTAACCCAAATAAATACCGCAAAGCTAATTAATAATGTAGTACCCCCTGCGATAAAGAAGATGAGCGTAAAGACTTCACTCAAGTTAAATGGGTTAACATAGTAAAATAACATACCAATTGTTAAGCCAATTGAGCCAAGTACGGCAGTCCAGCCGTGTACACTGACCAATTTCTTCGAACGTACTTCAAACACGCGGTAAAATAGTCCCCAAGCAAAGATCGAAAGCCAACCAACGACAAGAATATGAGCATGAATAGCACGTAATTGGTAATTGCCAGACCCTGACATATCAGAACCGATCACAGCCCCGATGAGCCCAAAAATAGCGGCTAAACGGATTAGACGAATACTCCATTTTTTCTCCATATAAAAAACCCCTCCATATTTTTTACGATATAGAGAGTATAAATCCGCTATCTAAACTGTATCTGAACTTTTTGTCCCTCACATTCCAGTCGCATGTGAAACCGAAGCATCATGCAGATCGAACGTTAAAATAAAGGTAGTTCCTTTTTCTTTCTCACTTTTCACCTCAACTGTGCCATTGTGCAGTTCCACCACTTGCTTGACGATGACTAAACCGAGCCCTGTCCCTGGTGTTGTACGGGATTGTTCACCTCGGAAAAATGGCTCGAAAATATGCGGCAATTGCGTGGCGTCAATCCCGTCTCCCTCATCTTGTATGTAGAGTGTGATTTTCTCGTTTTGACATGTACCAGTCATCGTAATTTCGCTCCCGGCATCGCTATATTTGATCGCATTATCCAATACATTTTCGATTGCATGCGTTAAAAATGGCGTACTGCCCATCATCGGCATAGGTGCAAGCTCCAACCAAACGGTGATTTGCTTTTTTTGTAGCGACCACTGACGCTCCTGTACGACCTGTTTCACGACTTCATCCAGTAGGAGGCGCTCTTTTTGCTCGACAAGCTTCGTCGCACTTTGCCAAAGGAGAAGCTGTTTCGTTAAACGTGAAAGTCGTTCGCTTTCTGCCTCGATAATTTGTCCGTATTCCACTATTTGCTTATCGCCCTCCTCATGTTTTTGAATGAGCGAGGCATATCCAGCGATATTTTGTAGGGGAGTTTGAAAATCATGTGAGACATTGCGGATAAAGTCTTTCCTAATTTCCCGTTGTTTTTTTAATTCTTCCGTCATATCATTGAAATTTCGCGCCAGTTCACCGATTTCATCTTGACGAGTTAGCTCTACATAAGCGTCAAAGTTTTCGGTTGCCACTTGTTGCGTTGCACGAGTCAGTCGTTGAATCGGCTTAATTAAATACCACGCAGCGAAAATCATCGCCAAAATACTGAGGAGTGGAACGATGGTGATGATGGCCCCGACAATAAAATGCACTTCGTTAAATAATAGTGGAATATCCAATCGTACGAACATGGCATATGTGTTTCCTTCATATTGGAAGGGTAGACCGACTGTGTTTTTTAAGTCATTCGCAAAAAAGCCGGTAATAAATAATTGTCTCGGGTATTCTTTAATGCCGTGATACGTTTCACCGTCCAAGACGCGTTCAATGACAGCTGGAGGGAGTTCGCGTAGGCGATATTGTCCACCATAAAAGGTCCCGTGCAGATCGGTATCGACTAAATAAATTTGATAGCCAATTTGTCCGAGGTGCTGCATGTAGGTTTCAAGTGAATCGGGTGATTCATGTTCAATATAATCGACAATATGTGTCACGAGTTCGACGTACTTGGCGTCATTTTGTCCTTTAATGACTTGATGATACAGCGCATTGGTCATTAAAAAGCCGATGACCGAGCTCATGATCATAATGACAATTGTAAAAAGAGTAAATTTGCTATAGAGTGTTTTCATGTTCGACCTCAATTTGATAGCCAACGTTACGTACCGTTTTGATGGCTACCGTACTTTTTAGACGAGCGAGCTTATCACGTAGTCTTTTAATATGCGTATTGAGCGTGTCATCACTTACGAAATCACCCCACACCTGCTCCATTAAATAAGGGCGCTCAAACACACGGTTGCGTCCACATAAAATAGCTAATAACTCAAATTCCTTATTCGGTAGCACGATGGATATGGACCCTTTTGTCACTTCATATTGGTCACGATTTAACACTAAATCCCCGCATTCTATTTTATTTTGTGTCAGCTTGTCGTATCGACGTAAAATTGCTTGAACTCGGAATAGCAGCTCCTCAGGCTCGAATGGTTTGACGATATAGTCATCCGCCCCTGCTGTAAATCCAGCCCGTTTATCATCCAGCTGTGCACGTGCCGTTAAGAGTAAGACCGGTATTTCCCAATCTTCTTTTAGTATTTTGGTTAACGCCAAGCCATCTACGAGTGGCATCATCACATCAACAACCGCAATATCGACCGTTTCATCCATGATGTCTAACGCTTCTTGTCCATTTTTCGCGATAGTTGTATCGTAATGCCATTGCTGAAAGTGCGTAGCGAGTAATTTTAGTATGGAGACATCATCATCGACTAATAAAATTTTCCTCAAATCATCCACATCCTTTTTGCCAACTCAATTGTTATGGATTATGACATGAAAAAAGAGAGGTCGCAAGGAGGGGGCCTCTTTTAGATAAGGCTATGTTTCACCTATTAATGTGAAATTTTCGCTGTGATCGTTCCATTCGATATTTATAAATAATTCATCTTCTACACGGGTAGTAGGGCTATTAGCACCTAATAATTTATTTACATATACGCCTTCTTTGTTTAAAGTAGCATCCGCCGTACTAACATCGATTCCGCCTTCAACAGCGTAATGAAAGGTGTCGATTTCCTCTAGATGATTGCCTGTGTAACGAAGGTGAATTTCGTATGTTTCTTCACCATTCGTTTGATGGATCATGACTTTAGCAGACCAATTGTCCCCGGCACCACTGAACGCTAGGTCATGCGTCTTCATTTGGCATGCACATAATAAGAGCAATAAAATGAGTGGTAAACAGATTTTTTTCACACAATTCCTCCAATCATTCATTGTCAAAGTACTGAACGAAAATTATGGAAAATAGTTCCTGTTGATATATCTAAAATAGGGGCTTGGCTATTTTCACTAAATAAAGAAAAGAAAATATTTTCAGAAAAATGTTGACTTTTAAAAAATGATTGATTAAACTTTCTTTCAAGAGAACAGTTAAGCCTCGATTGGAAATAGTAAAAAGGCTGCGTACTTTTAGAGAGCCGGTGGTTGGTGCAAACCGGTAGACGCGAATTTTGAACTCGTCCATGAGCTACTCCCTGAACTTATGCAGTAAGGGACGTCGGTTGCCTCCGTTAACGGGCTAGACAGTGATAGCTGTCGATAAGGGGAATGTATGCAGTAATGCGCATTCAATTAGAGTGGTACCGCGAGAACAATCTCGTCTCTATGAAATTTGTTTTTCATATGAGGCGGGATTTTTTTATTGAGCTTTTTTCGTGCGAGCGTTCTCGAACAAATCAAATTGAAAAGGAGTTTTGACAATGAGTAGAAAAATTTGGGTTTTTGATACAACTTTACGCGATGGTGAGCAAGTACCGGGAGCAAAATTAAATTTATATGAAAAAGTGGAAATTGCCCAACAACTCAAAAAGTTAGGTGTCGATATTATCGAAGCAGGCTTTCCAGCTTCTTCTCAAGGCGATTTTAATGCGGTAAAGGCAGTCGCTGAAAAAGTCGGCAACACGTCAGATATTATGATTACCGCATTAGCTCGCGCAGTAAAAGCAGACATTGATTCTGTATATAATGCGGTCAAATATGCAGAAAATCCGATGATTCATATGGTGCTTGGTACATCAGACATTCATGTGGAAAAGAAATTTAACAAATCAAAGGATCAAATTTTACAAATCGGTGTAGATGCCGTCAAATATGCAAAAACACTTTTACCGCAAGTGCAATATTCAACGGAAGATGCGTCGCGCTCGGACTTTGAATATTTATGGAAGACGGTTGAAGCTGTCATGAAGGCTGGTGCAACGATGATTAACGTACCGGACACAGTGGGTTATGCCGAGCCGGAACAATGGGGCGAAATGATTGCGAAGCTGAACTATCGCATGAAAAACGTCGACCCTTCCGTTCTGTTATCTGTCCATTGCCATAACGATTTAGGGATGGCGACAGCGAATACATTAGCAGCCGTTAAAAATGGGGCAGATAAAGTGGAATGTACGATTAACGGTATCGGAGAACGTGCTGGAAACGCAGCACTAGAAGAAGTCGTGATGGCTATTCAGACGCGCGGCGATGTGTATGATGTATTTACTAACATTAATACGAAGGAAATTATGAACACATCTCGCTTAGTGTCCAGCTTTATGGGGCTTGATGTGCAAGTGAATAAAGCGATTACGGGCGACAACGCCTTTGCACACTCTTCTGGTATTCACCAAGATGGTTTACTAAAATCGCGTGATGCATATGAAATTGTGCGTCCAGAAGATGTAGGGTTAGAGGATATGGAGCTTGTATTAACAGCCCGTTCTGGTCGTCATGCGGTGAAAAATTCGTTAGAGAATTTAGGCTTCAATAACTTTACAGAGGAAGAATTCGAGGGCATTTTTGAAGACTTCCTAAAATTAGCCGACTCGAAAAAGGAAGTATACAATCATGATTTATATGTGATTGTAGAAAGCTATTACGAAAAAACAGATAAAAACAATCCGTATAAAGAAAGTTACGCGGATCAATTTTATGATATCGAAGATTTACAAATCATTTCTAACGCAACGTTCCCTTCTGCAAGTGTGAAAGTGCGAAAAGGAAATGAAGTGTATAAAGCAAGTGCCGTTGGTTCGGGTCCGGTTGATGCATTATACTCAGCGATTGCTACGATTACGGATATCGAAGTCAAACTAGTCGAATATAATATTAACTCTGTTTCGCGCGGCAAGGAAGCGATCGGAAAGGTTAAAATTATTGTGGAGCATGAAGGCGAAAAGTATATCGCGAAGGCAGCCGATACAGATATTTTAAAAGCTTCTGCACTTGCCTATATTAATGCGATTAATAGCGTGATCGCCGCGCAATTAAGCCCGCAGTCAAAAGATAAGGTCGCAACGGTGTAGTAATTATCCCCTCTGTTCAAGCATAGCAGAGGGGATTTTTATGCCTAAAATTAAGGAGATGGAATAATGGAAAAAGATACGGCATACATTCGATTTACACTTGTAGCAGATGAATGGCCTGTCGATGAATTTACACAAAAAATCGGCATTCAACCGACCGAAAGTTATAAATTAGGGGATAAATATATGAGAGGCTACTATGAGAGAGCGCGATTTGAAACGGTATGGGAACTTAAAACAGAAAGGATGAAAATTAATTATGAAATAGGGGAGGATAAAGCGTTTTTCGAAAAGATTATGAACCAGTTAAGACCTCATATCGAGTTGATTAACGAATACAAGCATCAATATAAGCTGACGCCATTATTTTTTGCTCATTATTCATTTTATTGGGCACAAACACCTGGTATGCGTATAGAGCCGGAAGTAATTGAATTTGCCCATCAAATTGGTGCATACATTGATGTGTATATTGATAAGGACCCAGAATCTTATGACGAGGAAGTGGAGATTCCTTAAGAAACATTTTTGTATGATTGCTCGTTTTATAATAAATTCGCAAAGGATGGGGTAGTGCATGAGCTTTATTTATACAAAATGGTTTGAAAGAATATTTTTTAGCATATGTTTGTTGCTCATTATATGGTTGGTTATAGGTTTTATTGTTATTGGGGGATATATTTCATTGCTTTTTCTAGGTGAACTGATGAATTAATGGAATGTGTATTAATGACAGCGGTTTGTCTATTAACGAGACCGGAATGTCTATTAACTACCAGAGTTTGTCTATAAACGAGCCCAGAATGTCTATTAACCATCAAAGTTTGTCTATAAATCGAAATCCCCCTATCCAATTATAGATAGGGGGGGATTTCCTTAACCTAAGATGAGCTTACTTAAATTTGCCATTTCAATTGCGGATACGGCTGAGTCGTATCCTTTGTTGCCGACTTTTGTGCCAGCGCGCTCAATCGCTTGTTCGATTGTTTCTGTTGTTACGATGCCGAAGATAATCGGTACGCCTGTGGATAGTCCAACACTTGCGATACCTTTTGCGGCTTCATTACATACGTAGTCGTAATGTGTTGTAGAGCCACGGATAACTGTCCCTAATCCGATAATTGCATCGTATTTGTTCGCTTCAGCCATTTTTTTAGCGATCAGTGGCACTTCAAATGCACCAGGTACCCATGCGATATCAATGTTTTCTTCTGCGACACCGTGACGCTTTAAACCGTCCATCGCACCGTCTAATAATTTCCCTGTAATAAATTCATTGAATCGTCCAACGACAATGCCGATCTTTAATTCTGTTCCGATTAATTGTGCTTCAAAAATTTGTCCCATTTGTCCCATCTCCTATGCGAAAATATGATTCATTTTTTGTTTTTTGATTTCCAGATAAAACTCATTTTCTGGTACGGCATCAATCGTTAAAGGTATACGTTCTACCACTTCGATGCCGTATTGTGCTAAGCCGGCAATTTTTGCTGGATTATTTGTCAGTAGGCGCACCTTTGTAATACCAAGGTCGCGTAGCATTTGTGCACAAAGCCCGTAATCGCGCATTTCAGCAGCAAAGCCTAATTTTTCATTCGCTTCCACTGTATCGTAGCCTTGTTCTTGTAATTCGTATGCTTTTAATTTATTTAATAGCCCAATCCCGCGTCCTTCTTGCGCCATATAAAGAACGACACCAGCACCTTCCTGTTGAATCGTGTCCAGTGCCTGATGTAGCTGCGGCCCGCAATCACAACGTTTAGAATGGAAAATGTCACCTGTTACACAAGCCGAATGAATGCGGACAAGCGGTGCTACTTCCGTTGTCAAATCGCCTGTGTAAAGGGCTAAATGTTCTTTGTCATTAAGTAAATTAGAATACCCATTCATGCGGAACATACCGAAATCACTCGGTAATTGGATGCTTGCTTCCCGTGTAATGAGCTGCTCTTTTTCATAACGATAGCGCACTAAATCCGCAATCGTCACCAGTTTTAAGTCATGCTTTTTCGCGATCTCAATTAGCTCTGGTACACGGGCCATATCGCCGTTTTCATTCATAATTTCACAAATGACACCAGCTGGCTGCGAGCCGCAAAGCACCGCTAAATCGACGGCTGCCTCGGTATGCCCATTACGTACGAGTACGCCTTTTTCCTTTGCCACTAAAGGGAACACGTGCCCTGGACGACGGAAATCAGTTGCGACAGTAGCAGGGTCCAGTAGGCGCAAAATCGTTTCGGAGCGTTCAAATGCACTGATGCCTGTATCCGTTGTTTTATAATCAATACTAACAGTAAACGCCGTTTGATGATTGTCCGTGTTGTAGCTCACCATCGGATGGAGTGCTAATCGCTCAGCTAGGGCAGGGGAGAGCGGTGTACAAATGAGCCCGCGTCCATGCACAGCCATAAAGTTAATATTCTCCGGTGTGGCATGCTCTGCTAACACGACGAAATCGCCTTCGTTTTCGCGGTCTTCATCATCGACCACAATAATGACCTTTCCAGCCTTTAAATCTTCTAATGCTTCGTCAATTGTATGAAACACTCAAAATCCCCCCTAAAACCCATTTTGTAATAAAAAGTCTCGTGAAATCCCTGACTTCTCTTGCTGTTTGAAATGATTCAGTACGTATTTACCAAGTAAATCCGTTTCAATATTGACTATGTCGCCTTCTTTTTTTATGCCAAGTAATGTTTCTTTGTACGTATGTGGAATTAAAGAAACGGTTACTGTTTTATTCGTTAATTCAAAAATCGTTAAGCTTGTGCCATCAATCGCGATTGATCCTTTTGGTAAGGACGCATTCGCTAGCTCAGGTGAAATAGCGATATCAATATAGACGGCATTCGCAACTGGGCGCTTTTTTAAAATGGTGCCGATTCCGTCTACGTGACCGGAAACGAAATGCCCACCAAAGCGTCCGTTCGCAGCCATCGCGCGCTCTAAATTCACTAGACTCCCTCGTGTTAAAGATTGAATGCTGGATGCTTTCACCGTCTCGGGCATCACATCGACTGTAAACGCATCATTCGTAAAGGTAGTCACCGTTAAGCACACACCATTGACGGCGATACTATCGCCTAGATGTATATCCTCTACTATTTTTTTAGAGGAAATCGTCAGCTCCATATGATCTTTACCTGATTTGAGGGCTGTTACTTTTCCTAAATCTTCAATAATTCCTGTAAACATTAGCTGTCATCACCTCTTTTACGCACAGATATTGGTGCAAAAGGGGAATGTAAAGCTTTTCTCCATTGCATGTGACTCACCTCCATCAAAAATAAAAACCCCTAACGAAGTAGGGGCTGATGAAAAAGGCATCACGAAATAAGCCTTTAAAAAGACTGATTTTTCGCTCCTTCTCTCATCCAGACTATTACTGTCGGCTTTGGATTCGCACCAAATCCTGCTGTTACGCTCGCGGGCTTAAGAAAAATCTATCACCGCCGATTGGGAATTACACCCGACCCCGAAGGAAATATTTTTTTCGATAAAAAAAGCCCAAGTGAAATTCACTTGGGGGTCATTTTTGAGTATACGAAAGAAACCTCAAAAAACGTGTGTTTTTGAGAAAATCGCTTCCTTCTTCCATCCAGACTATTACTGTCGGCTTTGGATTCGCACCAAATCCTGCTGTTACGCTCGCGGGCTTAAGAAAAATCTATCACCGCCGATTGGGAATTACACCCGACCCCGAAGGACTTTATTTATCATTGTCCTATATTATAGCATTATATTTGGAGAAATCTATAAGTTAAAATGAGGAAGTCGCGTAAAACGCCTCTAAAGTCGCGTAAAACTCACCGAAACCCGCGTAAATAAAAAAGTCCCTTCATCAACGAAGGGACTAAATGTATATAAGTACCGATTAAACAGCTGTTTCCACTTCTGTACTGATGCAAGCGATAATTTCTTCTGCCACACTTTCAGCAAGTTCTAGTTGGGAAGTGAAGCCGACACAAGAGCAGTTCATTTCACCCAAAATATACGTGTCATTCCCGTGTTCATCTGTATCTAGAATGAAGTCGGCTGTCCAAATAAGTGGTAAGTCATATCCACCAAGTAAAGACGTAATGTCAGGTAATTGTCCTAAAAATTCATGCACTAATGTAGCCCAATCTTCAGGAGCATCGTAGCGATATTGTGCACCCGAGAATAACGTTGCACTAAAGGCATCTGCATCCTCAGCAGGTTTTTTATGAACGATATTGACAGGTGTGTCACGTAGCATTAGTAAACGAATTTCGCCTTCTTTAATGCGTGGTAAGAACGGCATATCGACAAGCATTCCGTTTGCGCCAATAATATATTGCTCACAGAAATCCATAAAGGCACCGAGTGTGTGATATTCAACATGATTGTCTTTTGCTTCTGTACACTTAATGTTGGCATCAAGTGGTACTTCTGTTGCATCTTCAGCTAACGCATCCACAAGTTGTACACGCCAAATACCTTCGCCTGTTGAGCCACGATTTTGCTTTAATACACGCTCGCCACCAAGTAAACTTTTTGGGAATGTCGACTTGAATGTTTCAATCGTGTAGTAAGCATATGTATCTTCAGGCACAAGGGATGTATGACGTAGTTTAACTAATGCATCTTTTGCACCATAGCCAATCATCGCATCAGGATGAGGCATACCGATCACACCAAGTGCACATAACTCGCGCAACATATCAAAATATTCCGCTTCATGCTTTAAATTGCCAGGGTTAATACGTGAAACATAGGCGATGGCATTTTCTTTCACGTAGTCAAAAATTTCATCGCGTTTTTCAATATCAAAGAAAATGACTTCTGCTTCTTGTCCGCGCTTTTTCAGCGCATCCACCATAGGCATCGTATCTTTACGATATCCATTTAACCATTTATCTGTACCACCGGGAACTTCGAAAAATACTACTTTTGTCTTCATTACAACTGCTCCTTTCGAATTAGATTACATCTCTATTATAAATCGAAAAGTTTAATATAAACGGTATAAAATGTAAAAGTTTTGTTTATTTTTTTCTTTATCATTGAATGCTCATAGCAGAACTTTTAGGGATTATATCTATATACCTATTTTAGTAGACCCTTCCAAATTCATCGCATCTAAATTCAATTGTAAAGGCTTTTTCATATGTTAGATTATTTAAATCGAAAATCCCTTCAATCCGAATACGATACGTTCGCCCACCATCTATTAAAGAAGCTTGATAGGACGTTTGTTCCCATGTACCAGAAGAATTTGCTAATTGTGTTGAAATATCGTCTGCTGCTATAAACAATTGGCGGTCATGATAGGCGCTATATTGTGTTTCGAAGTGACCTGTTACTTCAATCTCCTCTAAAATATCTGAAAAGTAAATGTATGTGAGTTTTGTTGCACTTCCATCTTCATTCATGACTGCTTGTTCAGGGGTTGGAGACATAGCACGGATTTTTTCACGTTCTGTTGCTAAGTGTTCATCGACCATCGATTGAATACGCTTTTCAAATTCTTTCGGTTCAACCCAATATTCTTCTTTAAAATCATCTATTGGGGATACAGCGATAGATATACCTACTTTCTTTTCCATCACTTGTTCTACAATTTTTACATATTGTTCATGGTATTGTTGTTTTTGTTCATCCGTCAGAGAAAGAATTGAATGATTCATTGTTAGTTCATTCGAAGTATTTTCTATTAATTGTTCATCGGTAATGGATGATTCACTATTGGAAGCGCTCTGTTCCACGGATTGTAATAAAATGACGATAAGCATAAGGGCTAAAATAGATACCATTACAGGTTTTACTTGAAATGTAGGAGGAGATGAACGTACACGATACCGAATCTTTGCTTTTTCCTGCTCTGTTAAATTTAAAGATGTAGGAATGGATTTCTCAAGTTCTTTTTTAATATTCATACTCATAGTGACCCTCCTCAATCGTTATTTTTGCTAATTTTCGTCCTCTTGCTAAACGTGTTTTTACTGTATTAGCGGAACATTTTAACACATCCGCAATCTCAGGAATTGTTAATTCAATATAATAATGTAGCCATATGACTTCTCGGTATTTGACAGGCAGCTTATTGACTAATTCTCCAATCGTTTGATTTTGTTCTTTTTGTATGTAGTCCGCTTCAAGACCATCTCGCTTTTTCCACGTTTTAATTTTTTCGGTCATTTCTAGTTTTCTGTAATGCCAGCTTTTTAAATAATTTTGACACTCATTTACTGCAATACGGTATAGATATGTTTTAATCGAGGAGCGCCCTTCAAAACGATGAAGGTTGTTATAAAATTTCATAAAGACTTCCTGCACAAGATCCTCTGTCTTCTGTATATCTTTTACATATGTAAAGATTAATCGCTTTAAATAATCTCCATGTTGTTCCATCGCTTCATTTAAATAAACGTCTTTTTCATCTTCAGTCAAAAGATCGCCTCCTCTCTTATAAAGTTAGACAAAGCTGGAAGTTGTTCGGTTTCATTTTATTTCAACCTTAAGTGATGATACGGAATTTAAAACATATCCCCATAATAAAACCCGCAGAGTTTTCACTTCTGCGGGTTGGAAAAACATTATTTATCAGCTGATACAATGGCGTAGCGTTCCCACTTACGGCTTTTCCAGCGAAACAGGACAAGGATGGCACGAATCCACTCATCGGTCGCAATGGCCAGCCATACGCCGATAAGCCCTAAGTCCATGACGAATACAAATACATAACCGAGCGATAGGCTTATACAAATCATCGAGATAAAACCGATTTTGACAGGGAATCGTGCATCACCGGCAGCACGTAATGCATTGATGACCGTAATATTAATTGTACGACCTGTTTCAAGAAGTACGCTCAGTACAAGAACGGAAGCTCCAATGGCAATAATTTCTTCATTCGTTGTAAAGACGCGCATGAGTGGTTCACGAAAAAGCGTCACAATCGCGACCATGACGAATGTGAAGAGAAGCGCCGTTTTGACACTAAACCACACACGCTTATAGGCGATGTCTTGCTCACCAGCACCAACATGACGCCCGATTAAAATGGCTGTTCCCATCCCAATTGCCATCGCAAACAAATACGTAAACATGGAAATATTCATGGCATACTGTCTGGCGGCAAGTGCAGTCGTGCCTAAATACGTGACATAGTAGAGGAAGACGATTTGACAAGTTTGGTACAGTACTTGCTCGAGTGCAGAGGGAATGCCAATTTGTAAGATTTTCTTCATATAATTTTTTGAAAAAGTATAGTAGTAGCGCAGTTCGATTGTGACATCGAGTGCTTGATATAGCAACCAGAAGAAGACGATCGCGGCTAATGCACGGCTAATAACAGACGAAATTGCTGCTCCTTCTACGCCGAGTTCGGGTGCCCCGAAATGACCGAAAATCAAAATATAGTTCAACACCACATGCAGGACATTCATGCCAAGTGACACGTACATCGTCTGCTTTGTCCAGCCTTGCACGCGAATAATCGCCGAAAGCGAGGTAATGAGCGCTTGGAAGAAAATAAAGCCCCCAACAATCGCTAAATAATTTTGGGCAAAAACAAGGACATCGCCTTCTAAGTTCATAAACATCATAATGTGACTAGAAAATACGATGAATAGTAGGCTAATCATTAAGCCAACGAAAAAGTTTAACGTAACAGAAAGGGCAGAAATTTTGGCCGCTTCTAGTTCCCGTTTGGATCCAAGATATTGTGAGACAACGATGGAAGCTCCTGTTCCAACAACCCCAAGAATGAGGATGGATATTTGGATATATTGATTGGCTGCGCCGACCCCTGCCACTGCATCATCTGACACAGCGCTTAACATAAATGTATCGGCAAGCCCCATTAACATAAATAAAAATAACTCTAGAAAAATCGGCCAAGTTAATTTAAATAAACTTAGCTCTTTTGGATTGCTCATAAAACACCTCATCAATTTCAATATGCAAAACATGGAGTAGCTTAACATACTATTGAAGAGGTGTGTTATTAAATATTTCGGAAAACGAAAAGAGTGAAATGTCTGAATCTATCAGTAGCATAATATAAAAATCTCTCTTTAAGATAAATTTTCTTATTTTTCTGAATATTGTAGAATGAGAGTGAGAGGGGTGTTGATTATGTTCATTGATGATTTAAAAGCGGTTGTAGGAAAAGTTTCCACAAATGAAACGATTTTAGAACACCATAGTAAAACATTGACGTATCATCCACCAAGTGCACCGGATGTCGTCGTGTTCCCAAAAACGGAAGAGGAACTTGTGGAGATTGTCCATGTGGCGAAAAAGTATAAAAAGCCAATCGTACCTTACGGGGTAGGAACAAGCTTAGAAGGACAAACGATTCCGTATTACGGTGGAATTGTGGTGGATTTTTCTGAGATGAATGAAATTGTAGCCATTCGCCCAGAAGATTTTACAGTCACGGTGCAGCCTGGCGTGACACGGGCGCAATTAAATCAAGCCTTAAAAAAGTACGGATTATTTTTCCCAGTTGATCCAGGAGCCAATGCAACACTTGGTGGCATGACAGCGACAAACGCTAGCGGCACAAATGCGGTGAAATACGGTACGATGCGCCAACAAGTGCGTAAATTGCGTGTCATTCTAGCTTCAGGTGAAGTGATTACAGCAGGCGCAGATGCAGCTAAAACATCGGCAGGCTATGCGGTGAAAGATTTATTTGTCGGTTCTGAAGGGACGCTCGGTTTGCTAAGTGAAATTACATTAAAGCTATATGGGATTGAGGAATACAGTGCGGTTGCTAAGCTGGTTTTCGAAAACATTGCTGATGCGAGTGAGGCAGCATTTCAAATTTTAGCATCAGGTGTGAAGGTGACAAAAATTGAGTTGCTTGATGCGGAAACGATAGCGATTGTGAATGCACAGTCACAAACTGATTTAACAATCGCACCTTCATTATTAATTGAAGTAAGTGGTGGAAAAGAAGAGGTTGACTTACAGCTTCTTACATTAAAAGAGCTTGCCGAGAATTGGCATTGCGACTTACAGCTGGAAACGAACCCTCTTGCACGGGCCAAGCTGTGGCAAGCACGTCACGATGCCGCGATGTCACTTGCTGCAATGAATCCAGGTAAGCAGTTAATGTTTACAGATGTATGTGTACCGTTATCAAAGTTAAGTGCAGCGATTGTACATGCGCGAAAAGTGGCAGATGAGCACGGAATACAAGCATCCATTTTAGGTCATGTTGGTGATGGCAACTTCCATGTTGGACTGGCCATTGATCAACAAAATGAGGAAGAACTAGCTACGATGCACACGATTAATGAGAAGATTGTAGCATTCGCATTGGAGTTAGGCGGCACATGCACAGGAGAGCATGGCATCGGTATCGGGAAAAAACGCTATTTACATCAGGAACATGTCTCAACCATCACGATTATGAAAGGCATTAAAAAATTATTAGATCCAGATAATCTATTTTCTCCGGGGGTATTGTTTGACGTAGAGTAAAAGAGGGTTTAGTGAGGTATTCAGTATTTAGTTAGAGAGCGTTGTGGCAGGTTATGAGCTTCCTTGTTTTCTCAAGGGGCATTATTGGCTCATGGAAGAATATTGGAACTATTTGGGCGCTTTACACGTATGGATTAAGTAGGGGGGATGCACGTGATCATCGAAATAATAGTAGCGCTCCTTTTCTTTCTGATTGGTATAGTGACGTGGCGTTTCCAGTTGATTGAATTTGTTGGCTATTATCATCAGGCAGAGCGCAGTTATAACAAGCCGGCGCGTGTCACGAGATTAATCGGTCTTTTTTTAATAGTAAACGGTCTAGCGTTGCTCCTCTTAGGCTATTTACGGCTAAACGGTTTAGGTTTTTTATATGTATTTTTCATTCCAACTGCGTTTATCGCAGCACTTTTTCTACGTGCAAAAGTAAGAGCAATTCAACAAAGTAAGGGGGAATTGGATGATTAAAGTACAGGGGCAGTATACAGATTCGATTATTTATACAAATAACCCACAAGAGGCGGCCATCCAGCAAATTGAGGAGCTCGTCAATCAGTCCTTTATGATGGGGACAAAAGTGAGGATTATGCCAGACTATCATGCGGGGAAAGGCTGCGTCATTGGGACAACGATTGCGCTAAACGGGCGGGTTGTACCAAATTTAGTTGGGGTCGATGTAGGGTGCGGTGTATTGGTCGCAGAAATTGGTACGGGTGAAATGGACTTTAATGAATTAGATCAAGTCATTCGCCGATTCGTCCCGAGCGGTAATGACATTCATGATGACACAAGTAACGCTCGTATGACAGAACAGTTTGCCAATGATTTATTTGTAACAACAGGTTTACAAAATGCGTATACGAATCGTTCACTGGGTACGCTTGGGGGCGGGAACCATTTTATTGAGGTCGCAAAAGATGATGCCGGTGTGCATTATGTATTAATTCATACAGGGTCGCGTTATGTCGGCGCAAAGGTAGCAAACTGGCATCAAAAACGTGCATATGAATCACTCCAACGGGCCGATTTAACAGAAAAAATTGCAGCGTTAAAAGCAGCGGGGCGCCACCAAGAAATTCAGCAAATGATAGCCGAGTTTAAAAAGGAAAATCCCATAGTACCAAAAGAGCTAGCGTATCTTGAAGGGGCGCTATTTGATGATTATATTGCGGATATGAAGCTTGCACAGCAGTTTGCCCATGAAAATCGCCAGACGATTGCACACACCATCGCGGAGCATATGAAATGGGAGTACGGTACACAATTTGATTCGGTGCACAATTATATCGACTTAGATGCGATGATTTTACGAAAAGGTGCGGTTCGGGCGTCGGCAGGGGAACAGCTTGTGATTCCGATGAATATGCGCGACGGTTCACTCATTTGTATCGGGAAAGGGAATGTAGAGTGGAACGAATCAGCCCCACACGGTGCAGGGCGTATTTATTCGCGCACCGCGGCGATGAAAAATTTATCGATGGCGGACTTTAAAGAAACGATGAGCGGGATTTGGACAACATCAGTTTCGGAGGAGACGCTAGACGAAGCTCCTATGGCCTATAAACCGATGGCAGAAATTGTGGAGCAAATTGGCGATACGGTCGATATTCAGAAGCAGATCGTTCCAGTTTATAATTTTAAGGCAAGTGATAAATGGACAGGGCGTAAATAATAGGAATACAACCTCTCTCGTGAAAAAACGGCAGAGGTTGTTATTTTTTCTTTATTAAGCATCTTTTCTCATGAACATTTGGAGTTTTTTGATAAAATGGATGTATGCGTTGGGGTTATTTTTTTACATAAGCTAGTAATTATAAAACTTGGAGGAATTTCTTATGAGGCTATTTATGCCCGTCATTCAGTTTTTAAATAGAATGAAGTATAGTAAAAAATTCATATTAATAGGTAGTATCTTAATCGTTCCATTAGTATTCTTCGCTATAAAATATAATGGTGAAATGAACGAAAACTTTAAAAATGCAGAAAGGAGAAATGAAGGGGCAGACTATAATTTTCTCTTAAAAGATATATTGTATCATGTGCAGCAGACACGTGGGATGACTGTGGCTTTACATAATGGGGACACGTCAGTAGAAAGTAATCTACAGGAAATGTCGCAACGTGTAAATGAATTATTCGATGAACTCAAACAACTTGAAGGACAAACAAAATATCGTTTAGATGTTACAGAGGCGATTGCACAGCTGGAGCAAGAATGGCAAACCGTGCAAGAAAAAAGTTGGCGTAATGGAGAAGACATTTTGATGGCGTATTCTCATATAGCGAATGGCGTTTTAAACATCATGACAACTGTCAGTAATCAATCTAAACTGTTATTAGCGGATAACCAAGAAATGTTTAACTTAACGTATAATACATCTGTTACGATTCCACAATTAACAGAAGATTTAGGAATGCTCCGTGGAGCGGGAGTGAATTTAATCGCCTTAGGAACAGCTACAGCAGAACAGAAAAGTAACGTATATAGTTTATATTATCCGATATTCAAAAACTTAGAATCCTTACAGGAAGCGTTAGATATTGCTTTTGTAAATGAAGAGTTCAAAGGGGATCTTGAAGCGCCTTATCAAGAATTTGAACAAAAAGTAGAGGCATTTTTAACGTTAGCTAATGAGATGAATGAAGTAGGCTTTACAGATGAGATAACAGCGAATTATTATACTGTTGCGACTGAAGCGATTGATGCAGCATTCGCTTTATATGATGCAAGTATGACAACGATGGTCGATTTTACAACAGCAGAAAAAGAGTCTAGTTCCCGCACAACGATTACCGTATTTATCAGCTTAATCATTGTGACGCTAGTAGCGCTATACATATTCATTGGTTTATATCTTTCGATTCGACGCGCAGTACAGCAGTTAGAAATGGTAACGGAAAATGTAGCGAATGGCGACTTAACGACAATGGTTTCATTAAATACAAAAGATGAATTATCTAATGTAGAAAATTCTTTCAATCAAATGATGACGAGCTTAAACAGCTTGGTGACAGAAATTTCGTCCAATGCCCAATTGTTAGCCGCTTCAAGTGAAGAGTTAAATGCGAGTGCAGAGGAAACGACTGCTGCGACAGAGCATGTAGCCAAATCCGTTGAGCAAATGACAAGCGATTCCGAAAAACAGACAGCAGGTGTAACGGAAGCGAATGAAGCATTTGATACGATGTCGATCGGCATCGAACGCATGGCTGAAAATAGTAACCGTGTATCGGATTTAACACGTGAAGCGACAGAACAAGCACAATACGGAAATGAAGCGGTAAATAAAACGATGAATCAGATGAAAACGATTCAGCAAACAGTGGAACAATCGAGTGGCATGATTCAAGGATTAAATACCCATTCACAAGAAATTGGCAATATTTTAAAGGTGATTACAGACATTTCAGATCAAACGAACTTACTCGCATTAAATGCAGCGATTGAAGCAGCTCGTGCAGGTGAGGCAGGGAAGGGCTTTGCCGTGGTAGCAGACGAAGTGCGGAAGCTAGCGGAACAATCCGCCCAATCGGCGACTCAAATTGCGACACTTATTCAAACGATTCAAAAGGATACAGAAAATGCCGTGACATTTATGGACAAAGTAAACGAAGATGTGCATATCGGTCTCCAAGTAACAGAAGAAACGGCTAGCAAATTTGTTCATATTTCACAAAGTATGCAAACATTAAATCCAGAGATGGAGGCAATTGCAGCAACTATTCATGAGTTCTCGGCACAAACCCAACAAATTGTCGCGGCCATGAATGAAATCATGATTCTGTCTCAAAACAATTTACAAGTAACGGAGGCAGTATCCGCGACAACAGAAGAACAGCTATCAGCGATGGAGGAAATTTCTACATCTGCCGAATCCCTTTCTTCTATGGCCGAAACATTACAAAGTCTTGTGACGAAATTTAAATTATAATCATAATAAGGGGACATCCCGAAAGTTTTTACTTTCGGGATGTCCCCTTTCTTATTTCAGTAGTATTATTTTTTAATAAACATTTGTGTCCAGTAGTGCCCGTCTGTTACATAGCCGATACCAATATGCGTATAGCTTGTGTTCATAATATTCGCGCGGTGACCTGGGCTATTCATCCAATCATTTACTACTTGCGTTGCAGATGTTTGTCCTTTGGCAATGTTTTCACCTGCTGAGTTATAAGAAATACCAAATTGCTTCATCATATCAAATGGTGAACCGTATGTTGGGCTTGTATGACTGAAGTAGTTTTTGTCGTGCATATCTTGTGATTTGTATTTCGCGACACGTGATAATTCCCAATCGATTGAAAGTGGCGCTAATCCTTCTTTCGCACGTTCTACATTCACAAGGCGTACGACTTCTTCCTCTACGCTTGCTTGTTCGTTTTCAGCAACAATAATCTGTTGACCTGGGTAAATTAAATCTGGATTTGCTAAATTGCTATTTAATGAGATTAACTCAGAAATTCCTACTTGATTTTTAGATGCGATGTTCCAAAGTGTATCGCCTTGTACTACTGTATATGTTGAACTGGCCGCTGATGCGGACATTGGTAATACGATGGACATTGAGAGTGCAGCTGTCATGATGATTTTTTTTAACATGTTGTTCATCCTTTCTGCTTTCGTATGAACCTATCATAATCGCTTTTTTAAGATAGTTCATTACTGAAATTATGGAAGGATCTTTACGAGAGTATTACATTTGTAATAATACCCGAGTAATTTGCTCGTATAACAACATTCACACTGAAATATTTCTGTCACATAGCTGAAAATAGGAAAATATTACACTATTTTTATTGGAGTATTGTATTTTTTTAACTTTAAAACACGCGTGTTGATTTACCTCTTATTGTTAAAAAGAACATTGGAATACGTTGATTTCCGCTACGACTGACTCGCTTTCCGCAGGCACGGCTTCAACTAATTTCTTTCGGCTAATGCCGAAAGAAATGGATTTTCAGCTCGTGCTTTTCCTGCTGGAGTCGAGTCGCCTCCGCTCCAATCAACGAGCAAGCGCCTTTTTATTAATCATTTCACTAAAAAGCACGTTCATAATCTACCGGTATTTGTATAATTAACACATTTAACTTTAAAATAAACTTCTATATAAAAAAGCGTTAGTCTGAAAAGGACTAACGCCATTTTAAGCTATTACTAAAAGATTTTGAGTAGAAATAAGTTAACTTACGGCAAATTACTTTCTACATGATGACGCTTCTCCTGAATACTCATCACACCAATGAGACCGATGACGGAAAAGAGAACAGGCGTGATGAACCCGTAATAATAGCCATCCATAATACTGCCGGAAGACTCAAAATAATCGAGTACATAACCAAAAATGAGGGGGAGCAATACGGCACTAAGGAAGCCCCCTGTATTGGCAAATCCAGAGACAATGCCCGAATCAATTATCGGAAACGATTGACGAACGGCCGCAAACGTTAAAGCGCTTGCCCCGTATCCAAAGCCAATGATAAAGAATAATAGTATGAGCAAGAAAAAGGGCGGCTGCCCATGAAATAAAAGAAAGAACGCCCAACTCGATAAAATAATGATATGAACAACAACATAAGGTCGTTTAATCCTATCTAACCGACCAGAAATCCAGCTCATTAAAGGCGCCCCAATCAGTGCCCCAATGAGACCAATCATAATGAGCTGACTCGCATCAGCACGTGTCATGCTATACATCGTCATCCCGTACGGTACGGCCCAGGAACTGATAAAGCCAACATACGCCCCCACAACCCCAAAGTGACAAAAAAATAAAGCCCATGCTTGCCGATTGGAAAAGATTCTGCGTAGTAAAACCGATATTTTTTCATGTGGCACGTCATTTTTTATTGCTACCGATTCGTTCACAAAGAGCTGTTGCGGTTTTTTCACGAGTACAAAGTAAAGGACGATGCCACAGAAACATAACAGTAGCCCCGCTGAAAAAAAGGCACCACGCCAACCAAGTAGGTCAATCCATGCAGAGAAGGGGACGGTCGCTAGCAGAAACCCAAGACTACCTGTCATGCCCGCTACGCCAATTAACCGTACAAATTCCTTAGCACTAAACCATTGGCTCAAGATGAGCACCATATTGACCCAAATGGTTGCATCCCCAATCCCGGTTAGGATACGAGCGAAAAAGAGCACAAACTCATGTGTGCCCATACTATAAATCAGCGTCCCAATCCCTGTCAGTGTCGCACCGACAATGAGAAAAAAATTAGGCCCAAATCGATCAGCTAAAATCCCCATCGGCACTTGTAAACTTGTATAGACGAAAAACTGTATACTTGTTAGTAAGCCAATCGTTGCGGCTGTGACATGAAAATCTCGCATTACCTGATCTGTAATTAATCCGGGAGCCGTTCGCTGGCTCGCCATTAATAAATACGTAAATAGGACAGTCGCAAAGACCACCCATCGAAACTTGCTCTGTTGTTTGTCCAATCGTTTTACCCCTGTTCGCTTTTACTCTATATATATGAAGTTTCTATAAAGGTATAAACCCATTTTTCAAAAGTATTGCAGTGCGCTTATTCATATTTCTAGGCATAGCAGATATAAAGGAGTAGGAACAATGGCAAAAAGTTTAGTATTAGCAGAAAAGCCTTCAGTCGCTCGCGATATTGCGAACGTGTTGAGGTGCCATAAAAAAGGCAATGGATTTTTAGAAGGGGACAAATATATTGTCACATGGGCATTAGGTCATCTTGTCACACTAGCAGATCCTGAAACATATGATTCAAAGTACAAAACATGGAATTTAGAAGACTTACCGATGCTGCCAGAACGTTTAAAGCTAACGGTCATCAAGCAATCTGGTAAGCAATTTAATGCCGTGAAATCACAATTAAACCGTAGCGATGTGAACGAAATTATTATTGCAACCGATGCCGGGCTTGAAGGGGAACTAGTCGCACGTTGGATCATTGCGAAAGCGAAAGTGAATAAACCAATTAAACGTTTATGAATTTCATCTGTTACGGATAAAGCGATTAAAGAAGGATTTGCCAATTTAAAACCGGGGAAAGCATATGAAAACCTATATCACGCAGCGGTCGCGCGTTCAGAGGCGGATTGGTTATTGGGCTAAATGCGACACGTGCGCTCACAACCCGTTTTAATGCACCGCTGAATTGTGGACGTGTTCAATTGTATCCTGTCAATTGCATGGGCGAAATTTGTTAATCTAGATTTTATCTAGGTTGTATGAATTTCGCCCATTTTATATTGGGTGAAAAAGATTTCTTCTTAATTCAATCAATCAATGATTGGTATTTTGTTACAAAAAAAAGTTTAGTAGTACAATATATTTGATGATTGAAGGAGGGAGAATAAATGTCTTTTACAGATACAGTAAAACAATTAAGTTTAGAATTTATTCAAGAAGGATTGAATTCTCCGAATCTTTTGGCAGATATGGCTGCTATGGAATTGTATATGGCTGAAAGTTACGGACAAAGGATCTTTATTGAATTACTTCAAAATGCTGATGATGCTCTAGCTACAAAATTTTTGATATTCAAAAAAGGCAAACATATTTTTGTGGCCAATAATGGGAAACCTTTCGATGATAATGATTTAAAAAGTATATGTAGGTCCGGGGCAAGTACAAAAGAGCGTGGGAAAAATATTGGATATCGTGGGATAGGTTTTAAAAGTACAACACATTTGTCTAATAATATTATTATTCATTCAAATAACTGTACATTTACTTTTTCAAAAGTGCTAGCTTCCCAACAATTAAATATGAGTATTAACCAAATTCCGACAATAAGAATCCCTTTTGTAATAGAAAATTTAACTTTTGAAATAGAATCTACTATACAACAAATAGTATCTGCTGGTTATAATACGATATTTATTTTTTGTGATTCAAACAGCCAAGTTCTAGATGAAGAAGTAGAGTTGATAAATGGAGATTATTTTATTTTCCTTAAAAATATAAAAGAAGTTTCTATTCAATTAGATACCGAAGCGGTCAAAGGGCTAATTAAGCGAGAAAATGATGAAGTATCAGTGGAATTTAAAAAAGAATTTAATTTGTGGAAGGTTATTAATGGTGAAAAGAGCCAATTAGCATTTAAATTAGATGAAAATAAGAACATTGTTCAATGTAATAAGGAACAATCTTTATTTCACTGTTATTTACCTACATATGAAAACACACCATATCCGTTTAAAATTAACGCTGATTTTTCAACTGATCCTAGTAGAAAGCATATTACTATTGATGATAGGACAATGCTTGCAATAAAAGAAGCAGCAAATATTATTTTTGGCCTTATAAAAAAATCAATTATGGAATCGAATAAGTTTTTTTCTGAGGTTATTCAATTATTGAAGGATAAACAGTCATTTTCAAAGCTATCATTACTTTTGATAAAAGAAACTCAAGAACGGTTATTTTTAGAGTGGATACCTATGAAAAGTGGGCATTATATTTCTGCAAAGGATTACGTAAAAAAACCCTTATTTTTGGATGATGCTGAATGGAATTGGATTCGAGAAATAGTGCCTAGTAAACATACGGTTCCGAATATAGATAAAGATAACATGCGAGCTTTAGATCTTTACTTAAATACAATTGCTTCTAATAGTTATTCACTGATGGAATGGATTGAAATCCTATCCGATTATACTTTTGTTGAGCAATGTTCTGACAAGATAAGTTTTAAAATTTATGCTTATCTTTTTAAAAATTTTTATGTAAAAAATACAATTAGTAAAGAGGATTTTAGGATTGATACATGTTATTTAAAGGTTGAAAACGAAGTTTTTTTATGGAAAGAAGCAACTAACCATCAAGTAGAAAGATCCCTAATCAATATAGCTGAACATTTATCTAGTACTGAAATCGATTGGATTATAAAATATTTTAGACTTCCAATAGAAAATAAATTTAAAATTGCCTCTATGGCCCCCTCGGAGGAAAAAAAAGGAGGCTTAATTACACCTAATATTACAAAATCCATTACTAAATGGAGGTCGGCTGAGCAACAATGTATGGAGTTTGAAAAAATACAAGGGAATTTAGCGCAAGACGTTAGCAAACAAAATCTAGGATATGATATTAGAAGCATCACACCTAAAAATGAAAATCGATATATTGAAGTGAAATCTGTAAAATATAAGGGGCAAAAAATTTCATTAACTAATAATGAATACACTGCTGCGCATCAATTTGAAGACAATTATTATTTATGCATAGTTTACCAGGACGAGCAAAAAATAAATTTTGAATATATAAAAAATCCTCTTAAAAATGTTTTTTTAGAAAAAGTTGTTCGTCAATGGGAATGGATTTGTGAAGAATACCAAGGTGAAGTTTATTCAATTACATTTTAAAATAGGGAGAGATGATAATGGGAGTTAATATAGAGAGAAAGAAAGGTATATTATTAGAAACCTTTGAGGTTTTAAAAAATGATATCGAATCGAATAGTTCAGAATTAGAAGATCTAATAATAAAAATAGCACAAATTGATTTTAATCTAGCGGTAGAAATGTGGGTATTCTTATTGCAAAATTATAATTCGATTCATAAATACGGAAACCCTACTTACCATATGACGCGTTCACTTTCAGAGTCCCTTGCTAAAAAGTTCGGTTTTGGGAATGTTGCTCAAACAATTCTTAATAACGATTTTTTGCGAGACAAATTATATAAAGAAAGTGCTCAACCAGATTATTATATTATCGGCTATTTAATTGATACATTAGATTTAATTAATGCCGAAACACTTATCCAAATCGTATACAGTGATAATAAAAATCATAATGACCCATATACAGATGATCATTTTGGAGATTGGTTATTGTGGATGATTACATTGGGGTGCAATAATATTAATAATGATAATATTGAATTCCTTTTAAATTGGACAGAAAAAGTAAAAGATAAAGAAATTAAGGCAAAAATTATGTTGAAATTAATCGATTTTTTATAGTTTTATTCAACAAAACTCACTATCATTTTTAAATTCTATAAAAGTATTTTTAAATATGTAAAGTAGCTAAACGGTATTACATTTTAAAGAGGTGTAGGAACTTGTTTGAAAGAGAAGAATTATTTAATGCAGAGAAAATTAAACAAATCAGTAATCAAATCAAATCTGGAGCACAATATGAGAATCCGATAATGGAATTAAAACGAGAGTTCTGGGATGTATCAACTGATGAAGGAAAAAATGAATTTGCTAAGGATTTAACTGTTATGGCAAATTCACAATACGGTGCTGGAAATATTATAGTAGGTATTGATGGTTCAAGTGGTGATTTACATCATGTGGTATTACCTAATGACGTTGCTACTTTAGCTAATATAATTAATCGTAAGGTGCTTGAACCGTTTACTATTGAATTTTTAGAAATTGAAGTAGAAGGTAAAAATATAATAGTTATTCATATTCCAATGTCATTTAACAAACCACATATGCTTCGTTTATATAAAGGTAGGGAAATGTACATTCCTATAAGGAAAGGCACCCGAACTAAACCAGCTGATAAATACGACCTTGATTCGATGTATTTAGAACGTGAAAAAAATGTAGTTCCCCCTTACCGTTTGGAGCCTTTCAATGGTGGTAACAAATTGGTTATAAGTACATCACTTTCAGCTAAAATTATTTCATGGGATTGTTTAATAACAGTACTTAATACGGGTTCAAGAATTAATTTAATTACAGGTGGAAGTATTAAAATTTACAATCAGGATGAATTAGTTACTACATTAAATCTTTCTAGATATTTTATTCCAAGAAGTCAAAGTGAGTGGGAAGATATTAGCAAGAATAATTTTATAAAAATTCCTCCTAACGATGCGCTTAGAATTAATTTAGGCTTCGAAGTGCCAACACAAGAAGAATACACTAAACTTAATGCTTTAATGGATTCTTATTCTGGTCAAATAACTTTAATAGACGTGACTGGGAAGGAGAGTTATACGGGAGTTATTAATATTAGCAACGCTCGATTGCAAAGATAAGTCATTTAAAAATCTTTAAAGATAATAAAACAACTCGCTATCTTTTTGATAAGTTAGATAGCGAGTTTTATAATATGTTGAAAATAGGTTATATAATTAAAATTTACTTATGAAAGAATCCTGATTTTTATAAAATTAATAAGATGACTATTACTTTAATTCAATATCTTAAGAACCACTCATTTATTCTTCTAATTTTAAGCCTTTTAATAAATCCGCAAATGCATTATTAATAGGCTCTGCTTCTTTCTCTTGCTGCTTCATATACTTTTGTACACTACGCTTATCAACCTTACCGCCGCCTTCCTTTTTACGACGAGCTTCAAAAGCAGATAATTTCTCACGATAGCCGCATTTACATACAAAGATTTGACCCTCGCCTTCACCACGTAGTTCCAGCTTTTTCTTACATTGAGGGCAACGTGCGTTTGTAACACGCGCAACGTTTTTACGGTGACCACATTCACGATCTTGACAAACTAGCATTTTACCTTTTTTACCGTTTACCTCAAGCATTGGCTTGCCACAATCAGGGCATGATTTTGTTGAAATATTATCGTGTTTGAATTTCTTATCACTATTTTTAATGTCAGATACAATCTCTTTTGTATGCTGCTTCATTTCATTAATGAATGTTTCTTTTTTCAGTTTGCCTTTAGCAATTAACTCCAATTTTTGTTCCCACTCAGCTGTTGTAGTAGGGGACTTTAATTCATTTGGCACTAAGTCTAATAGTTGTCTTCCTTTTGATGTAATATGAATGTCTTTTCCACGTTTTTCGATTAGGAACGAGTTAAATAGCTTTTCGATGATGTCTGCACGTGTTGCAACCGTACCAAGTCCACCAGTTGATTTTAACGTATCTGCAAGCTGTTTATTTTGTGTATCCATGTACTTCGTAGGGTTTTCCATTGCCGATAATAAAGTAGCCTCTGTAAAGCGTGCAGGTGGCTTTGTTTGGCCTGATGTTTGTACAATTAAATTCGTTTGTAATGTTTGCCCTTTTTCAAGACGAGGAAGTAACTGTTCCTTTACATCGTCAGTTGATTCTTCATCATCAAATCGATTCGAATAAACTTCTTTCCAACCAGCATTTAATACCGTTTTACCACGAGCAACAAATTTTTCATTGCCGATTTGGGCTAGTACCGTTAATTGCTCAAATTCATGTGCCGGGAATAGCACCGCTAAGAAGCGCTTCACAACTAAATCATAAATTTTACGCTCTTTATCAGTAAATGCAGAGAAGTTTACATATTCCTCTGTAGGAATAATCGCATGGTGATCTGATACCTTGCTATCGTCTACAAACGATTTATTCGCTTTAATTGGCTTTGTCAGCACCTTGTTCGCTAACGGACGATATTCGCCCACACCACACGCTTTTAAACGCTCTGGAAGGGTGCTAACGATGTCTGAAGATAAGTATCTCGAATCTGTACGAGGATACGTTAATACTTTATGTGATTCGTACAGTTTTTGCATAATATTTAACGTTTCTTTAGCCGAGTAGCCGAACATTTTATTCGCATCGCGTTGTAATTCTGTTAAGTCATATAAACCTGGTGCATAAGATTTCTTTGGCTTACGTTCAATATCAATAACCTTTGCATCTTGTTTTCCTAAAGAATTGACAATCGCATCGATTTTTTCTTTATTGAAACTACGAGAATTCCCATTTGCATCTTGCCATGTTAATTTCAACTCTTTTGTTTGAGCTTCGATACCATAATACGTTTGTGGTTTGAAATGTTTAATTTCATCTTCACGTGCTGCGACCATTGCTACTACGGGAGTTTGCACTCGTCCTGTATTTAATTGAGCATTATATTTTGTGGAAAGTGCGCGACTTGAATTCAGCCCTAAATACCAGTCTGCTTCGCTACGTGCAACAGCTGCATGATAAAGGTTATCGTAATTTTTACCAGGTTTTAAATTTGCAAAACCTTCTTTGATTGCTTTATCCGTAACAGATGAAATCCATAAACGTTTAATTGGTTTATTCACTTTCGCACGATCAATAATCCAACGAGCTACTAATTCACCTTCACGACCAGCATCTGTTGCAATGATAATTTCATTTACGTCATTACGCGTTAGCTGTGATTTTACCGCATTATATTGCTTACTTGTTTGCTTAATTGTTGTTAACTTTAAACGTTCCGGCAGCATTGGTAAATCTTCTAGATTCCACTTCTTATATTTCTCGTCATAACTCTCTGGATCAGCTAAAGTTACTAAGTGACCTAAAGCCCAAGTAACAATATATTTATCTCCTTCAAGGTAACCGTTTCCTTTTTTATTACATTTCAGCACATTTGCGATATCGCGTGCTACTGAAGGTTTTTCTGCTAATACTAAACTTTTAGCCATATATAACATCCTTTCGTACTTCCTTGTGTTTAATATAGCACATGCTTTTTACTTATACTTATTTTAAACAGATTGGAATAATAATTGGTATTTAATTGGTTTTATATTTTAGGTATTATACAATAATTATGAAAAAACTTTATTAATTGATGCTGGTTTCTCATATGATTTAGGAATGTCTGCCAAGACCGCGAATGTGGACACCGTAAAAATGTTTCACGTGTGACAAATGCGCGCTGTCCACAATGTAAGAAAAAGCTCGAGTTACGTGGGGAAGGCGAAGGGCAAATTTTTGTATGTAAATGCGGGTACCGCGAAAAATTATCTGCATTTGAAGCACGTCGTAAAAAAGAAGGCGGCGGCAAAGTGGATAAACGCAGTGTCCAAAAATATTTAAAGCAACAAAATCAAGAAGAGCCTGTCAACAATGCCCTAGCCGAAGCATTAAAAGGACTGAAATTTGATTAAGAAGTGCTAATGTTTAATAAATAAGCGAAAAGGATGCGCATCTCACATTGAATGCGCATCCTTTTTTAGGTTCATGTTAACTATAAATCGGCTCATTAATTAGGAAGCAACTACCTTTTATTTTTTTGCAATGTTTTTTTACTAGAGCAGCGGTTGTTGCAAGATGCTCGATGGAATCGTATTGTTTGTACTCATTGGTCACAACTGCAACGGACAATGAAGAGACAGTAAACGGTTCTAGCTCACCATTGCGTCCAGGAACGAGCAAGTTTTGATGGAGATGAAAATCATCATAAAATTTACGAATGTTCTGATCAAATGCTTCAATAATGTTGCTACAAAGTGGCGCCACATCGTAATGTGGGACAATCGCGACAAAGTCATCTCCACCGATATGCCCTAAAAACATATTCGGCATATTGATGAAGTGCTTTAAAATATCCGTTAAATAAAGTAGCATTTTATCGCCTTTTTTAAACCCATATAAATCATTGTATTTTTTGAAGTGATCTAAATCGAAATAAATTAAACTGTAATTAGGTAGATCGAGCAACTCTTGCATTTTTTGTTCGATGACATGATTGCCTGGTAAGTGGCTGAGCGGATTCATAAAGCTGGCGATTCTCACTTGTGTTTCGGCTAATTTTAACAGTAATGCGCGAATACTCACAACACCCTTAAAGCAATGTTCTTTTGTCACAATAATATCGTCGTATAAGTCTGGCTCTTCTCGTTTCATCGCCAGTTGACTTATGTCCGTAATCGGCATCGCATAATCCACAACAAGCGCGGAAGATTTATATAATAAGCTACATTCTCGCCCCATATATAAGTTATAGCCATATTTTGTACCGATTTTTTCATAAAAATGTGTGCGTGAAATGTGTCCAATCGGTTTTTCTTCACGAAGCACAACAATCCCTCGTAATGTAGGATCTTCAACGAATAATTGATCTACCTTTTTGCTTTTTGTATACTCATCGATGCAAGGAACAGTCTGTATGATATTTTCAATGCTCATATCCTTCTCCTATACATGTACTTTGTCTAATTGTTCAGCGGGTTTACCAATTGCATACCCTTGTGCATAATGCACACCTACTGTTTGTAAATAGTGAAGCTCCTCCATCCGTTCAATTCCTTCTGCAATGACTTTTGTATCGACTTGCTTGGCATAATTCAATAAGATTTTAAGCAAGTGTTGCTGTGGTTTTTGCTGATCAATATATTGAATGAGCGAACGGTCAATTTTAATAAATTCCGGCTTTAAATAAATGAGTGTTTTTAAACTGTTGTAACCTGAACCGACATCATCAATGGCAATGCGATATCCTTGCTGACGATAATGATGGAGTACCCGTGAAAACTCCTGAAAGTCTGTGACAGCGCTACGTTCTGTCAACTCAAATACAACTTGCTCGGGTGATAAGCCATATTGCTTTAACAGTTGTCTCGTTTCACCGCTATGATAGTTTACATCCAACAACACATGGGGGTGAATATTTAAAAATAACACCGGTTGTTGCTGTTTAAAGTGTTGCGGCGCCCGTTCATGAAAGCGTTGCAATGATAAGTTGCGACATAAACATTCAAAGGCAAATACATTGTTCGACTCTCCAATAAATTCGTAAAATGCATCGGTTGTTTCAAAGGATGCTTGGAGAGCAGGTCGATTGAGTGCCTCGAACCCGAATGTTTTGCCTTCTTGTACATCTAAAATTGGTTGGAAGTACGTATTTAATGCTTTGTTTTCTAAAATGGTTTGTAATGCGTTTGCTTGTTGCGTATATGTAACGTAATTTTTACGGCGTTCGAGAATATATTTTCTATAGGATAAAAAATTACTAGCTTTTGGTACTTGCGTAGATTTCATTGGTACACCTCATCATCGGTCTTTCGTTTTATTTTAACGATGAAATGTTGAGTTTTTGTGAAAATTTAGTAAAATATTTTTTAATAATTTAATTTATCGAATCGATACGACTCAATTGATAAAGGAATGGGGGGAGAAAGATGAAGATTGCTCAATTAATGACGGGAACGAGTTTTGATTTAGAACAGCGTAAGCGTGCCATACAGCGGCGTGAAATGGGCGATGCTTACAAAAAGAATGCCCAATATCAGTCGCCTAAAAATGAGATGCTTGAAGTATTAGAAAACTTACTTTCTGGTAAAACAGAAAAAGAATTGCATGCAGCTGATCAAGCGAAGAGGGAGTTTGAAGCACCTGCAAGTGACGAGCAACAGCTTGAACGTACGGCACATCAGTCAATGGACGGTCGTGTAACGGGGCCAATAACGTACACAGACGGGTCAGATAACAAGCGATACATCGATGATGGCGAAGTTTCGATTAGTATGCAAGAGGAAACGCTAACCATTTTAGAGAAGGTCAAAGCGGCGGCATTGGCACCAGATGAACCATCCCCACAAGATTTGCGTGTAGCGGCAAGTGCAACAGCGCAAATCGAGCAAACACGTGCAGCGATTGCTAGTCCATCCGACGAAGAAGAAACGGAACCCTTTGCAGGTGTTGATACAAGCGTCGAAATACCAGCGCGCTTTATGAATCATTTTGAAGAGCGAGATGCGTCGCAAGGCACACTATTAACGGGGCGAGAGCTTGAGAGCTTGTTATACAACCGGACGTTTAAAAAGGCCAGTATGAACTATTCAAGCCATATCGCGATGGTAAAAAACGGCTATCGTTCTTTAAATGAGCCGACATTCTCCCAAACAGCATAAGCTATGTTTTTCAAAGCATAGAGACATCTATGCTTTTTTGTTTTGCGATATAATAATAGAAGAAAGAGGGGATACGTGTGGCAAAAAAGGTGACAAAAACAAATGCGGTACGTTTCATCGAACAACAAAAAATTTCACATGAATTATTGGAATATACAGCAGAAGATGGGCAAGCGGTGGATGGCGTCACAGTGGCGACTAAAATTGGGCAACCGATTGAACATGTGTTTAAAACATTAATGGCTACAGCAGGGGGCAATCGGTACTATGTCTTTGTTGTACCTGTTGCAGTAGAACTTAACTTAAAGCAAGCAGCTAAAGTGGCAGGCGAAAAAAAGATCGAGATGCTGGCAGTAAAAGATTTACTCGGTTTAACAGGCTATGTGCGCGGCGGCTGTTCACCAGTGGGCATGAAGAAATTATTCCCGACATTTATTGATGCATCGGCAGAACAGTTAGCGTTTATGATTGTCAGCGCGGGGAAAATCGGTATGCAAATGAAGCTCGCTCCTACTGATCTAGCACATGTGACGAAAGCAAAATTTGCGCACGTTGTAGAGTAGCAAGCAGTCAAAACGAGCCCGTGAACGAGCAAAAAGTCACTGCATCCGGTCAAAATAACCCGGTCCGGGCAAAACCTTGCTGTATGCGGTCAAAACCCTCGGCTATCCGAGCAAAAAGGACTCGTATGCGGTCAAAACCCTCGGCTATCCGAGCAAAAAGGGCTCGTATGCGGTCAAAACCCTCGGCTATCCGAGCAAAACATGCTCATCAGCGGTCAAAATCACCGTGCAGTGTCCATTTATAGAAAGCAGGTACATCATGTCAAAACAATTTAAGTGGCGATGGGGCTTTTTTTTCACGGGTCTGATCGTCATGTCATTAGGGATTACGCTAACGATTAAAGGAAGTAGCGTCGGCACGAGCCCTTGGGACGTATTACATATTGGGTTATTTAAGCAAGTCGGTCTCACGATTGGTTCATGGTCGATTTTAACCGGGTTATTTATTGTATTATGTACGTCGATTTATTTAAAAGCATGGCCTAAAATGGCAACGTGGCTCAATATGTTGCTGATTGGTTCTTTTATTGATTTGTTTAACTGGTTACTGCCAGAAGCAAATCTGTTTGTGTTTCAATTCATTTATTTTATAGCAGGCTTTTTTGTATTAAGCATTGGTTGTGGATTATATATATCCGCTGAGCTTGGCGCCGGACCACGTGACACCGTAATGATGATTTTAGTGGAGAATTTTGGTGTCTCAGTCCGGGTGGGACGCATGGTGATGGAAGTACTCGCAGCATCAGTAGGGTGGCTACTGGGCGGTCCTGTAGGAGCAGGAACAGTTATTTTAGCGTTAGGAACGGGGTATATTATTCAGCCGAGTCTTCATTATTTCAGAAAAAAATTGCACCATATTATTGACGAAGTAGCTGTGGATAAGTAGTTATCCACAGCTTATTTTTTTATGAAATCGGATTCACACACTACTTATGCACAAATTTTCTGAATAATCAACAGGAGAATGTGAGTAAATATAAGAAATGTGTATAACTTTTTATCTCATTCGCAAAATTAGGGATATGCTAAAATATTAATAATCTGAAAAGTGAAAGGGTGGGGAGCTTTGTCAAACGTATTACAACAATTTTTAGAGGAAAACTTGGAGGCGCTACGTGAGCAAGGGCTGTACAATGAAATTGACCCAGTAGAAGGTGCGAACGGTCCAGTGATTCAAGTGCGCGGTAAAAGCTTAATTAACTTATCCTCCAATAACTATCTTGGTCTTGCAACAAATGAACAATTAAAACAAATTGCGCAGCGCACAATTGAACAATACGGCGTTGGGGCAGGCGCTGTTCGTACAATTAACGGCACGCTCGATTTACACGTGAAATTAGAAGAGACACTTGCGAAATTCAAAGGAACAGAAGCAGCGATCAGCTATCAATCCGGCTTTAACTGCAATATGGCGGCCATTTCAGCGGTCATGGATAAACATGACGCCATTCTTTCGGATCAATTAAACCATGCTTCGATTATTGACGGCTGTCGCCTGTCGAAAGCAAAAATTATTGCCTACAATCACTCCGATATGGATGACCTTCGTGCAAAAGCAAAAGAGGCAAAGGAATCCAGCCTTTACAAGAAAATCATGATTATCACAGATGGCGTATTTTCAATGGACGGGGATCTGGCTAAACTACCGGAAATCGTAGACATCGCAAAAGAGTTTGATTGCATCACATATGTCGATGATGCACATGGTTCGGGTGTAACGGGAAAGGGTGCTGGAACGGTAAAGCATTTCGGTTTGCAGCATGACATCGATTTCCAAATCGGTACATTATCAAAGGCCATTGGTGTTGTTGGTGGGTATGTAGCCGGGAAGAAAAGCTTGATTGATTGGTTAAAGGTGCGTTCCCGTCCGTTTTTATTTTCCACAGCTTTACCACCAGGGGACGTTGCAGCGATTACGCGCGCGGTGGAGATGTTAATGGAATCGACAGAGCTACACGATCAGTTATGGGAAAATGGTCATTATTTAAAGACGGGTTTACAGCAGCTTGGTTTTAATATTGGGCATTCCGAAACACCGATTACCCCGTGTATTATCGGTGACGAGAAATTAACACAAACTTTTTCGAAGCGTTTATTTGAAGAAGGTGTCTATGCGAAATCCATCGTATTCCCAACCGTACCAAAAGGAACCGGACGTGTCCGTAATATGCCAATCGCTACCCACACGAAAGAAATGCTAGATGATGCTTTATCCGTTTACGAAAAAGTTGGTCGTGAGCTAGGGGTAATTAAATAAAAAAGAAACCGTTTCTCTGCTGAGGAACGGTTTTAGCAAGTAAATTATTAAATTAGGCAAGTAAACCAAACAACTAAACTAATTTTCTTTATTCTCGTACAAGTGTTATATCGCGAAGTCCTGCAATCGTTCGTTGGCCAGATAAGCTCATGGATACTTTAAATTCACTATATAAATTTTGCATTACTTGGTACACACCATGTTCACCATCATAGGCAAGACCGTATACAAACGGGCGACCTACACAGACAGCTGTCGCACCTAATGCAAGTGCTTTTAATACATCAATTCCGCGGTATACACCACCATCAAGCAATACAGGAACCCGATCCTTCACCACTTCCGCGATGCTAGGAAGAGCATCTAAGCTACCAATTACACCGTCTAATTGGCGTCCGCCATGATTCGATACGATGATACCGTCTACCCCAGCTTCTACAGCTAATCGTGCATCTTCCGGATGTAAAATCCCCTTAATTAGCACAGGTATATTTGTGCGGCGTTTTAATTCACGTACATTGTCCCAATTTAATGTTGGGTGAAAAATATTTGCGAGTACACCTTCTACATATGCTTCAAATGAATCGTCTTTTAAAGTGGATGTAAAGATAGGGTCATTCACATAATTTCCACGTGCAAGACCTAGCTTTAAAGGTGAAAACTGGTTGCGTACGTCTTCTTCACGCCAACCAAGCATCACTGTATCAACCGTTAGCACAATTGCCTCAAAACCAGCTTTTTCTGCACGAGATGCCATGCTGTAGGCAATTTCTTCATTTGTGGACCAATACAGTTGGAACCATTTTGTATGATTCGGCGCAGCTTCCGCTACCTCTTCTAGCGCATAGCTTGAAACGGTACTTTGAATATATGGCATGTCTAGTTTCTCAGCTGCTCGCACAACGGCTAATTCCCCATCTTCATGTGCCATTTTATTCATCCCAACCGGTGCAAATAAAAATGGGGTAGGGTGCTTTTTACCAAACAGCTCAATCGATGTATCTGGATTCGAGACATCTGTTAAAAAGCGTGGCACAATCGAATATTTGGCAAAGGCATTTCGATTATTGCGAAGCGATTGTTCTCCACCTGCCCCAGAGCGGACATAGCCATAAGGACCAACTGGTATTTTTTCTGCTACTGCTTTTTCTAAATCATCAAAGCAAATCGGAAAAGGCTTATCGCCATTAATATTTTTTAATAGTAAATCTTCTTTGCTCATCACATCATCAGTCCTTTTTTAGCTTTGTGGCAACACGATTACCAATCGATTGAACAATTTGTACTAAAATAATTAAGATAAATACGGCTGTATACATCACGTCTACTTGGAAGCGAATATGTCCGTAGCGATAAGCTAAGTCACCAAGGCCGCCTGCCCCTACAAGACCAGCCATCGCTGTAGCCCCGATTAAACCAACCGTAGCAATCGTTAAACCAAGTACAATCGATGAACGAGCCTCACGAAGTAATACATTCCAAATAATATGTCGACGTTTAATGCCCATTGCTGTATAGGCTTCTACGACACCAGGTGATACTTCAAGTAGTGCTGTCTCCATTAAACGGGCGATATAAGGTGCTGTGTACACAACAAGTGGTACGATAACACCTTTAACCCCAATGGTTGTACCGACTAAAAACTTCGTTAACGGTAAAATAAAGAATAATAAAATGATAAACGGAATGGAACGAATAATGTTAATCACTAAGTTTGAAATTTGGTATAGCCATTTATTTTCGAATGATTGCCCTGAGCGTGTTAACACAAGTATTAAGCCGAGTGGTACACCAAGTGCAATCGAAATAACTAATGAAATAGAGGTCATTTGAAATGTTTCAATGACTGCCTCCCCAATGATAGGGCTCCATTTCTCTAAAAAGCTTTGTCCATTATTCATTTGTTGTACCTCCTAACATATCGATTTGTACACCGTTATTTGTTAGGTATTTTGTAATGGCGTTAATTTCAGACGGCGTTCCGTTGATATGAACGACGATATTACCAACAATTCCGTTTTTTAGCTCAATAATATTCGCTGCTAAAATATTTGGCTGGATGTTAAAGTGGTTTGCGACATCTGCAATTAGTGGCTTGCCTGTACTTTCACCGACAAACGTCAAACGAATGACAGCACCTGTTAAATTGAGTTGCTCAATGAGTGAATCCGATAAATTTCGCTGTGAAATCGTATTTAAGAATTTCTGTGTTGTTGGGTGCTGTGGTTTTGTAAATAAGTCAATGGACGTATTATGTTCTACAAGCTTTCCTTTTTCCAATACATACACGTAATCACAAATTTTTTGAATGACATTCATTTCATGGGTAATTAATAAAATCGTGATCCCAAGCTGTTCATTAATTTCGAGTAATAAGTCTAAAATAGAATCGGTTGTTTCAGGGTCTAATGCACTTGTTGCTTCATCGCTTAATAAAATCTCAGGCTCTTGTGAAAGAGCACGCGCAATCGCTACACGTTGCTTTTGCCCACCTGATAGTTGATTTGGATAACTTGCTAGTTTATCAGATAAACCAACAATATTTGCATATTTTGTTACTTTTGCTTCTACATCTTGCCTGCTATAGCCCAATAACTTTAAAGGTATAGCGATATTATCGTAAACAGTAGCTGTTTTCAGTAAATTAAAATGCTGAAAAATCATGCCGATTTTTTGGCGGGACTGTTGAAGTTGTTCTATCGAAGCATTTGTTAAGTCAACACCGTTAATAATGACCTTGCCACTTGTTGGACGCTCAAGTAAATTTACACAACGGATAAGCGTACTTTTACCAGCACCGGAATAACCGATGACACCGTGAATTTCTCCCTTTTTCACTTGAATATCTACGTGGTCAACAGCGTTAAATACACCATTTTTCGATTTGAATTGCTTTACAATCGATTGAAGTTGAATCATCATTCTCTCGCCTTTCTAGTGCAAAAAGCTATCGATAAATGGATACCGATAACTTTTTGTAATTTTGTTAGATTAGAAGCCAGGGATTACTGCACCGTCATATGTTTTTTCAATATATTGACGAACTTCATCTGATTGATATGCTTCAATGAATTTCTTTAAATCTTCGCCATCCTCGTCACCAGGGCGTACAACGATTACGTTTATGTACGGAGAGTCTGCTGATTCAAGTAAAATGGAATCTTCTTTTGGACTTAAGCCAGCCTCCATTGCAAAGTTTGTATTAATAGCTGCAACTGCTACTTCGCCAAGTTGTGTTGGGATTTGCGCTGCTTCTAACTCAATAAATTCAAAGTTTTTCCGATTTTCTACAATATCGTAAATTGTTCCGTTAATGCCAACACCGTCTGTCAATGTAATGTAACCTGCTTCAGCAAGGACTGCTAATGCACGTCCCCCATTAGTTGGGTCATTTGGGATTGCCATCTTTGAACTTTCCGGTACATCATCAATCGATGTGTAGCTTTCAGAATAGAAGCCCATTGGATTTAAAATTGTATCTGCCACAGCTACTAAATCCTCGCCGCGATCCGCATTGAAATTATCTAAAAATGGTCCGTGTTGGAAGTTGTTCACATCAAGATCACCTTCTACTAAAGCCGTGTTTGGTAAAACGTAATCTGAAAATACTTCAATTTGAACTTCTAAGCCGTTTTCTTCTGCAATTTTAGCCGCCACTTCTGTAATTTCCTCATGTAAACCAGCAGTTACGCCGACTTTAATTACGCCGTCATTTAATTGATCTGCGGATTGTTCATCATTGCCACAAGCTGCTAATGTAAGTGCAAGTACTGCACTTGCGAATAAATAACCGAATTTTTTTGTTTTCATTTGTAAATCCTCCTAGATGTTTGTTTTGTTTTCAATAAAAATGCCTCTCTATGTGAAAAGAGAGGCAATGAATACAAATTCAAACACCACTCTTATCTTTCAAAACGAATTTGTTTTGTAGGAATTAGCACCGTACAAATGAATAGGCCATTTGTTGGTTGCCGAGCGTCATTGGGCCAGTCCCTCAGCTACTCTTAATAAGAGAGAAACATTATATTAAAAACTATGAAACTTAATATACAGATAATTTGATCATTTCGCAATAATAATTTAATGTTTTTTTTAAAAAGTTTAATTTATCAAAAAAATATTATTCGAAATGACGTTGAAATTGAAAAAAAGGAGTTCTCGCATTGTAGCAAGAACTCCACCAAATACCGTTAGTTAGCAGGGACTTTAAACAACCCTAACTTTTCCACGCGGGTAATGGCTTCTTTCATTCGTTCTTCAGAAACGAGTAGGCCAACACGTACATAGCCTTCGCCGTATTCGCCAAAGCCGTTACCGGATGCGACAGCGACATCGGCTTGATCGAGTAATAAGTCGGTAAATTGTTGGCTAGTGAATCCTTCCGGTACTGGTAACCATGCAAAGAATGAACCTTTTGGCGCCGTTACGTCCCAGCCGATGCGACGCGCTTCTTCGATTAGTACGTTGCGACGGCTTTCGTATGTAGCCCGTAATGCCTCCACACAATCTTGCTCTGCTAATAGTGCTTCTGCTGCTGCATGTTGTACGGCAGGGAAGAGGCTACAAAATAAATGATCTTGAATGATATTAATGGCCTCAATCATTTTTGCATTTCCTACGGCAAAACCAACGCGCCAGCCTGCCATATTGTAAGATTTTGATAATGTATAAAGTTCGATGCCTACTTCTTTGGCACCTGCTGCTTGTAAAAAGCTTGCTGGCTTCACGCCATCAAAACCGATTGCTCCGTAAGCAAAATCATGTGCCACCATCATGTTATTTTCGCGAGCGAATGCGACTGTTTTTTCGAAAAATGCCTGGTCTGCAACCCCACCTGTTGGATTGTTTGGGTAATTAATATACATTAATTTCGCGCGCTTTTTCACTTCATGTGACAGTGCATCATAATCGGGTAAGAAATCATTTGCAGCCATGAGCGGCATCGTATCAAACTGCACATCGGCTAACGCAACCCCAGATAAGTAATCTGGATAGCCTGGGTCGGGTAGTAGCATATAGTCTCCAGGGTTTAACATCGCGAGTGGTAGTTCCACAAGTCCAATTTTCGTTCCACCTAAAATGGCAACCTCCGTATTCGGATTGATCTCTACACCATATTCTCGCCAGTAAAAGTCAGCTGCTGCTTGACGTAGCTCGGGTATTCCGCGGAATGGCGAATATTTGTGTGTGAGTGGGTTTTCAGCCGATTGTTGTAATGCTTCAATAATATGTAGTGGAGTCGGCTGGTCTGGATTCCCTTGTCCTAAGTTAATAATGTCTCGTCCTTCCGCGATTGCTTGGGCCACTTTGCTCGCAAGTGCGGCAAAAAATTGCGGTGGTAGCTGTTGTAGTCTCTTTGAAAATTCCATCTATAAATCACCTATTTTTTCAGAATATAATAAAAATTATACAAATCATGTTATGATATTTACGAGAAAAAGTCTATAGGCGGTGTAGGAATTATGAAAATCGGATGCATTCAATTAAATGTAGGGTTTGGTAAAGTAGAGGAGAATTATGTGCGCGCGGAACAGTTTATTCGCGAAGCAGCGAGCAAGGGTGCTGAAATCATCGTGTTGCCTGAAATGTGGAATACAGGCTATGCACTTGAAAAATTAGCGGAACTAGCAGATGTGAATGGGGAACGGACAAAAGCATTTTTAACGGGCTTAGCAAAAGAGCTTCGTGTGCATATTGTCGGTGGCTCTGTTTCTGTAAAACGCGACAACAAATTTTACAATACGATGTATACGGTCAATCAAGAAGGCGAGCTTGTTGGCGAGTATGCTAAGGCCCATTTGTTCCGTTTAATGGATGAACATTTATATTTAGAAGCAGGTTCAGACATGAATCGCTTTGCACTTGGTGATCTTGAAGCAGCAGGTGTCATCTGCTACGATATTCGCTTCCCAGAGTGGCTGCGTAGTCATGCATTAGCAGGCGCAAAAGTATTATTTGTACCAGCACAATGGCCAACACCACGTATCGATCATTGGAAAACATTGCTCCAAGCACGTGCCATTGAAAATCAGTGCTTTGTCATTGCGGTGAATCGTATTGCCAATAAAGTAGAAAACTTTAATGGGCAGTCCATGGTCATTCAGCCGTGGGGGGAAGTGCTATGGACAGGGGCAGCAGATGAAGAATTAGCGATTATCGATGTCGATTTCTCGATTGTCGATGAAGTACGTGGACGCATCCCTGTATATGATGATCGCCGCCCAGAATTATATGAAACAGTCGTAAAAGGATAAAAGACAAACTAGCCTTTCTGTTAAAAGAAAGACTAGTTTTTTACTTTATAAGGAATCTTTTAAGTGGAATTTAAGCAGAATCGACTATTATAAAGTGTAAGAATGATAGGAAGGTGCGTGCATATGTTTCCAAATAACATACAAAGTGCAAAGGCGATTAATCCTATAAGTCAAGGGCAAAGTAAACAGATGACCCCATTAGAAAATAAATCGTACCGTGATGACATAACAGGCGTTTATACGATTTATAAAATGCAGCAAGAATTACAGAAAAAAATGACAGAGCCACAGTCGACATTTAGTGTCATTTGTTTAAATATCGATTTTTTTACAGAAATTAATGAAACATATGGTTGCCAGATTGGAAATGAAGTACTAAAGGAGAGTGCACGTAGACTAGTAGCTGTAACGAAAAATGAACAATGTGTTTTTCGGAAATATGCAGATGAGTTTATGCTGCTCATTGATCAGCCAGCGCACGTAAATAGCTTAATGACGAACCTTCATCGTGTATTTCTGACGCCATTCTGCAGCGATGGGCAGTCGCTTCGGCTATCGCTTAGTATCGGTGTAGCGCATTACCCAAATCACGGGCTGACAGAGGAGATGTTGATGTATGTGGCACATGTTGCGATGTGTCGCAATAAACAGATGAAAATAACGTGTAAAAATGCAGATGGTTTGCCGCAAATATAAAAAGAGCTCGTATTAACGAGCTACCTTTTCCGTAATGGTTTCATATAAGTCGGTTAGTTCTTCAGAAGGTTTGAGATCGAGCTCTTTTTCGAGAGTCTCCTTATACGTATTGTATAGTTTGACAGCTTCCACACGTTGACCGAGTTCAATATATAGCTGCATGCAAGTAAGAACAGTATCATCATTATACGGCTCAAATTGTAGTTTACGTTCCATGTAAACGAGTGCTTTCTCTTTGTCATGCACGATACAGTAGTCGGTCGCTTTGTTTAATAGATGGAGCATGTCATTTATTAATTGTTGTGTGAAGTGCCCTGCCCATTCAAAGTGATCCACTTCAAATAAATGCCCTTTATAAAGCACTAGACATTCATCGACGATGTGTAGGTTATCGGCATGGATGGTATCGACCGAAGAGAGCAAGTTGCCTAGTACTGAGAAATCTGAGACTAGATGTTCTAGTGTAAATACATAGCTCTTATTGACAAGCGAAATACAATTTGTAAAGCCAGCCCCTGCCAAAAACTTGCGTAAGTGTGATAAACAAGTATGCAAATTGATTTTGGATTTTTTAAAATCTTGTTCAGGCCATAATGTTTCAATTAAAATATCACGCTGTACGGGTGTATTTTGATGCATCATAAAGTAAGCAAAGAGCTCTTTTACTTTGGCTGTTTTAAAGGCGATGAGTTCATCGTTTGAAAATACTTGAAATTCATGTAAACATTCAATCTTCAAGTGTGCCGTTTGCGTTTGTTCTACTAGTTGCTCTGGCACAATCGTTTTCAGCCGAGCAATGGTTTTTTTCAGCCGCGTTGTAGTAACGGGCTTTAGCAAGTAATCAATGGAATTGACCTCAAATGCTTGAACGGCATATTCTGCATGTGCTGTGACAAATACAATATGGATGTGCGGATATGCGGTTTGAATCATTTCTGCTAAATCAATACCACTAATTTTGCCCATCTCGATATCTAAAAAAGCAACGTTCACAGGTAAATCTTTCAACACTTCCAATGAAAATTGCGTATTTAAAAAAGCCTGCTGAACTGTTACTTCAGGGAAGTCTGCTAGTTTATGTTGAAGAAGTGTTAAGGCGAGTTGTTCATCATCTACCAAAATAGCAGAAATCATAGTGTTCACCACCCAATACTACATAGTACTCTTATTATACATAATAGAAAGAATTTTTCGAAAGGGGGAATAGGTCTAGGAAATGAAACGATCTATTATCATACTATTTTCATTCATATTAGTTACGATCACGCTTTTCATTTATATTGATAGTCGATTTTTATCAAAAAATAGTATCAATATTATCCAAGACGGTCAAGTGGATATTACGAATTCGATACTGGCAGAGAAGACGACCAATTTAGATGGCTACTGGCGTTTTTACCCGAATGAATTATTAACCCCGAATGAATTACATGATCATTTTACGACGATGTATGTGCCGAGTAGTTGGACGAATTTAGAAGAGCAAAATGGCATTAGTGCAGGGACATATCATCTGACTGTAAGTGTTCCTAAGGATGGTACTTACGGTTTGCGTTTTCACTATATTCGTCATGCCAGTAAAGTATTTATCAATGGAAAAGAAGTGGGTGGTTTAGGAAACCCGACATTTGACCCGAATGAATTTGAGTTTTATGAGAAAAAATTTAGTGTATTTGGTGAAAGTGAAGATGGAAAGCTAGATATTGTCATTCAAGTGGCTCATAATTTCTTCATGAATCCTGGAATTGTCAAGTCAGTAACGATCGGAACGGATGAAGCGATTGAAAATTTTATACAACGCTCACAGCTGATAGAGGGTGCAATTGTAACCACTTATATTGTCATTAGTTTTATTTTTATATTTATTATGTTGCAACGCGGTCGTTGGACAAATGAAATGTATTTTGCCCTTTACTGTCTTGCAGTCGGCTTCTATAGTTCGACACAAAACGAACGGTTATTATTGATTTTTGTATCCGATTTATCATTAAATGCACTTTGGTTTTGCCAATTCTCATCGCTTTATTTAGCCACAAGTTTTTTGTTGTTATTTGTGTCTAAAACATTTCCTCAATATGCCAGAAAATCATTTGTTTATGCCCTGTTTTTATTTATGCTGACGGTTCTTGTGACGCTTATGCTTCCGACAAAGTTACGTGATGTGTTGTTTGCATTATTGCCAGAAGTGGTGACACAATTATTGTTAGTTAGCGGCCCTTTTTTAGGGTTTGGCTACACGCTTTATTTATTAGTACGAGTGGCACAAAAGGAGAAAGCTGAAGCAAGCTATTTATTGCTCCTGTTTATTTCATTTGTTTGTTATTTTAGTACACTGGTGATTGAATTTTTCTTTGAGGTCGATATGGGCAGCTGGTCGCTCATTACACTGCTCATCATAAACATAGTACTGACACTGTTTGTGAGTTATCGCCATGAAAAAGGCTACCGCAAAGCACAACGATTAACACAAGAGTTATTCGTACAAAACGAATTAAAAGATGAATTGCTTGTGAAAGTAACGTCTGAAATGCATGAGCCATTCACACAAATTCATGCGAAATCCAAGGAGTTACTAGAAGGACAGGCAGGCCCATTAAAAGTAGAGCAGCAACAGCTTGCCTTCTCTATTCATACGACAATTAATAAGATAAGCCATATGTTTCAAACGATTTATGAGGCAGCCCAAAAGGATCATATTCGTTTTGCAGTAAAGCCTGTATCACTCCGAAGTTTTAATGAATTAATTGATGAGCTGACCTTTTTAGTGGAAAATCCGGATGAGGTCGTCATTCGAAATGAAATACCAAGCAATGTCCCGCCTGTATTGGCAGATGATAAGCGTTTAAGACAAGTGTTATTAAACGTCATACATAACGCGATTCAGTATACAGAGCGAGGGTCGATTACAGTACGTGCCTACGAAAAGAATGAACAAATCGCGATTGAAGTAGCAGATACGGGCATTGGGATGGAGGAAAAGCATTTAGTAAAGATTTTTGATACATTTTATCAAATAGAAACAAATCACATGAAGCAAGGGATGGGGCTAGGATTAAGTATTGTTAAACAATATATGCACCTAATGGTCGGTCATGTTGAGATTTCATCGCAATTGGGTGTAGGGACAACGGTCACACTATTACTACGGAAAGCAGCAGACGCACCTAATATGCTATTCGTACCAACGCCATCGTTAGGTGATCAACATTATATGGCGTATCCACTGTATGTGGAAGGGGAACGAGCAGAGACAATTATGGTCATTGATCAAGATACAGAGCAGTTATTTAACGTGATGAAGCTACTCTCTCGTCACGGTTACAATGTATATGCATACAATAACGGTGAGGATACGCTAAGTGTTTTATTGAACAATCGTGTAGATTTAGTCATTGCTGATGTCAATATGCCAGAGAAGTTTGTGCTAACGCTGACGAAAAAAGTACGCGAACTGTATAATTCAGTAGAGCTACCGATTATTTTGCTCTCACAAAATGATCGAATTGGCGATATGACGCAATTATTTGAGGAAGGGATTAACGACATTATTCGTAAATCCGTTGTTCAAAAAGAGTTACTTTCCCATGTTTCGTCATTACTGAATATGCGTGAAGCCGTAAAGTGCTCCATTCAGCAAGAATTAAATCATTATCATGCACAAATTACACCGCATTTTTTATATAATACATTGAACTCTATTATTGGATTGAGCTATGTTGATCCAGCGAAAATGCGTGAAGCACTGGAGTATTTAGCGATTTATTTCCGTGCAAAACTTGATTATCAAAAGCAACAGAGCATTGTACCAATCGAGGAAGAGCTAGAGCTAGTTGAAGCCTATTTAGCGATTGAACAGCTTCGTTTTGAGCGTTTACGTGTCGTAATGGACATTGATGAAACGGTGACATTTAATATTCCCGTGATGACATTGCAGCCATTAGTTGAAAATGCGATTCATCACGGATTGAAAAATAAACATGAAAATGCGGAACTGAAAATTTCACTTCAACGAGATGGAAATTTAGTGAAAATTGTCATTGTGGATAATGGAGCAGGAATGTCCGTTGAAAAGCAAGCGCAATTAGTAAATGGGCAGAGCCAACGCCTCGGTCTTTTAAATCCCTTTGAAAAGTTAAAATTATTACAACATACTACATTCCAACTTGAGAGTAAAGAAGATGCAGGCACAACAATAACGATCACATTAAAATTGTAAGAAAAAATAATCCATTCCTCGTGAATGGATTATTTTTTTGTAAATAGGAAAGTATACGCTTCATGGAGATCTGCAAAGAGGGATCTTTCTAAAATGGGTTGTTTTTAAAATCAATTTTAAGAATTGTGTGATAAATGCAGTGAAATGTATTGTTCTTTTTAAAAGAACATTATATAATTCCTTTAGTCTAAAACGTTGTTAAATTAACGTTTAGTTGTACGTATACAGTGTACAGAAGTTTTGCATCAGAGGAGGGAACAGACAAATGAAAAGAATGATCGTAACAGGTGCTCTCGGTCAAATTGGTTCAGAATTAGTCGTGAAGTTACGTGAGATTTATGGAGTGGACGCTGTACTGGCGACAGATATTCGCAACACGACAAATCATATAGAACCATTTGAAGTATTGGATGTCATGGATCATAAGCGGATGTATCAGCTAGCCAAAAGTTTCGGTGCAGATACGATGATTCATATGGCAGCATTACTTTCTGCGACGGCTGAGAAAAATCCGTTACTTGCATGGAACTTAAATATGGGTGGTTTAGTGAATGCTTTAGAAGTAGCCCGTGAATTAAAGATACAGTTCTTTACGCCAAGTTCCATTGGCGCATTTGGTCCGACTACGCAAAAAAATAATACACCACAAAATACATTACAACGTCCCACAACAATGTATGGTGTCAACAAAGTAGCGGGTGAGTTATTATGTGACTATTACCATCAGAAATATGGTCTTGATACGCGCGGTGTCCGTTTTCCAGGGCTCATTTCTTATGTGACGCCTCCTGGGGGTGGTACGACGGACTACGCGGTAGAGATTTATTATAAAGCAATTGAGGAAGGTCATTATCAATCATATATTGCACAAGGTACGTATATGGATATGATGTATATGCCCGATGCACTACAGGCCATTATCGATTTAATGGAAGCAGATGGCAGCAAGCTTGTGCATCGCAATGCGTTCAATATTTCGGCAATGAGTTTTGAGCCAAGTGAGCTTGCAGCAGAAATTCAAAAGCATATGCCGCATTTTACATTGAGCTACAAGGTAGATCCAGTACGTCAAGCGATTGCCGATAGCTGGCCCAATGCTATCGACTCCACCGCAGCCCGCGAAGAATGGGGCTTTACAACACAATACGACTTAACCAAAATGACGATCGATATGCTCGAAAAATTAAAAATAAAACAACAGAAAAAAGCTATTTCATAAAAAGAACGGTAGCAAACGCGCTACTGTTCTTTTTTGTTAGAAATACTTTCATATAAAGAAAGAATTGCTCTGAGAATAGTAAAAAGCACGAGCCGAAATAAATTAGTTGAAGCCGAGCCTGCGGAAAGCGAGTCAGCTGTAGCGGAAATCAATAAGCGCGATTCCATATATATAAGCAAACTCACCGAAAAAGAAGAATGCAACTTAACCTGCCCCATGATGCAGCTTAGACCTTATGATATTGTGAGAACGATTCTCTTAATTTACACTGTACTTAAATACATGACAGGAGGTGTTGACATGAAGGTAACTATTGAAATTGTTTCGGAAGGGGAAAATGAAATAATTATAAAATGTCAACAACTTGATCAAGAAATTGAAGCGTTGCTACGACTTATTGAAGAATCTGTAAATAAGCTGCTGGTAAATAGAGAAGGCGAAATGATTTTCCTGCAGCCAAATGAAATCTTTTTTGTTGAGGCGGTGGATAATAAAATATTTGTGTATACCGAAGATTGTGTATGGCAATCGCAGGAGTCTCTATACAATTTGGAAACGATGTATTCCCATATGGGCTTGGTACGAATCGGGAAATCACAGTTAGTCAATCTGCATCGTATCAAAAAATTGAAGAGTATTATTAATAGCCGCATAGAAATTACGCTAGAAAGTGGCGACCGTCTAGTTGTATCTAGGCATTATGCGCGTGCATTTAAGAGTCGTCTCGGTCTGGAACACTAAAATAGGAGGAATAGCAGATGAACAATAAAAAATGGCAAGATTTTTATCTCTTCATGTTTGATATTAAAACAACGGTAGGCATTTACTTTTTAGCTTTTGTTTTTTACTATCTTGTATTTGGTGTCTTAGAACCTGAAAACGCCACAGCACTGGACTTTTGGACAGCGATGCAAATCTTTACGGCCTGTTGGTTGATTGGATTGGGTGAGGGTTTGTTACTTTATAAGAAAGATGTATCTTTTTCACGAATTGTGTTATGGAGCGTTTGGGCATTTTTGGTCATGGTTGGCTTTTCAGAAGGGTTTGGTTGGTTTAGTCATTATACGGAATGGTATCGATATATTTTTTATAGTATGATCACCATCTCATTTTTCTTCTACTGGCTTGCATTAGACTGGCGCTTGCAAAAAGAGACGAAAGTGTTAAACGATGCACTCGTGAAATATAAAGAAACAATGAAGAAATAACGAAGGGGGATTGTGTATGGATGCGATTCAAATCCGTCAGTTAAAAAAGTATTATGGGAAAAATCAGGCGGTTGCAGATGTTACGTTTTCTGTAAAGGAGGGAGAGGTTTTCGGATTCGTTGGACCAAATGGAGCCGGCAAATCGACGACAATCCGCATGCTGCTAAATTTTATCTTTCCAACTGGGGGGCATGCGACGATTAGAGGGAAGGATATTGTAAAGGAAAGTAACGAGATTAAAAGATTCACAGGCTATGTACCAAGCGATGTACGATTTTACGGAAATATGACTGTTCACGATTTAATAAAGGTGAATAATGGTTTTTACGATCAAGCTTATATGGAGGAAACAGCGAGGCTTTGTGAGCTGTTTGACTTAGATCAAACGAAAAAATTTGATGAGCTTTCAACTGGCAATAAGAAAAAAGTGGCGATTGTCTGCGCACTGGCTGTAAAACCAAGCATATTAATTTTAGATGAGCCAACGAATGGGCTTGATCCAATCATTCAAAAACGATTATTTATGGAACTAAAACAGCAAGCTGAAAAGGGCGTTGCGATCTTACTTTCCAGTCATAATCTGAGTGATGTGCAAGAATATTGTGACAGGGTTGGTTTTATTAAAAACGGAAAAATTGTTGCTATAACCGATTTAAAAGAAATGGGTCATCCAAGAAAAATCATTACCACTTGGGGCGGCAAAGAAATGCCACATAAAGAGATGAAGTTGCTCGATCAGAAGGACGAGAAACGAGTGTACCGCTATGAAGGGGAGAATCATTTATTACTGCTTCCATTATTACAAGAAGCAGCATGCGATGATTTTACAATTGAAAATGAAAGTTTAGAAGACCGATTTATGCATCTGTATGAAAAGGAGGAAGGGCAATGAAGGTATTTCAATTAGAATTAAGAAATACATGGAAGAGTACGTTAATATGGACGGCTGTCCTCAGTAGTATTATATTTTTGCTGCTTGCCTTTTTCCCCTCCATGCAAACAGAGTCAATGAAGGAACTGGCAGGCGCGAAAATGGAAGGCTTAGACCCGAAATTACTAGAAGCGTTTGGGTTGGCGGAACTGACCGATTTTACAATCATCACGAACTACTTTGGTTACGTGCTACAATACTTAACTCTAGCCATCATGGTGTATGTCTGCCAATCAGCAGTGCTGTTTTTAGTGAAAGAAGAAACAGATGGGACGATTGAATTTTTATATAGTAAGCCTATTTCCCGAAACGCAATATTTACACAAAAGGCACTTGCTCATATCGTTTCTTACCTAGTCATGCTAATCGTTCTTTGGCTCATAACGGTCATTGGCTATCTGTTTTTTAGCGATTATGATTACATGGAAAGTATCAAGGAAGTAGGGGCTTTTTATAGTGCCATTCTGTATGTCGGTTTTGTATTTATGGCGGTCGGTTTTCTGTTATCCGTATGCTTAAAAAACAGTAAAGGTGCTACGGGTGTAGTGATAGCCATCGTGTTCGGCTCGTTTATTTTAGGCATCATAAGTACAGTCGTGGAGGCTTTACATTTCTTATACTATGTATCGCCTATGGACTGGATTAAAACGCAAAAGCTCATGACAGATGGCATCCTTTTAGAAGAATGGGTGATCGGTCTATTAATCATTGTTTTTTGCCTAATAGCTGCAAAAGAAATGTATAAAAGAAAGGATTTGCGCTTGTAACATTTCTTGGAGGTTAAGGAACCCCTTCAGTTTACAGTCGGAAAGAACGGTAGCAAACGCGCTACCGTTTTTTAGCTTATCTAAGAGCGATTTTTTGCGAGAAATAGAAGATTATTTACTTATTCGAGTATAATGTATTAAAATTAAGGTGTTGGGAAAAATTTCATAATCAGAAGGGGAAGATTGTTATGATGCAAACACCGCTGTTATTAGTGGACATGTTCAAACGTGCAGAAACATACTATGCGCATAAACAAATTATTTCACGAACAAGCGATACAATGGTTCATCGCCTGACGTATGGAGAATGGGGAAAACGTACACGTAAGTTAGCGCATGCACTGACAAAGCTAGGGATGAAAAAAGGGGATAAAATCGCTTCGTTTGCATGGAATCAACATCGCCATTTAGAGGCATATTTCGCTGTACCATGTGCAGGGGCATGCTTACATATGGTAAACATCCGTTTATCACCGGAGCATGTCTCATTTATTATTAATCATGCAGAAGATAAAATATTAATCATTGATGAAGACTTAGTACCAATCATTGAATCAATACAAGATGAGCTAAAAACGGTGGGGCATTTTATTATTATGGCAGATGGGGAACTGCCACAAACGACGTTACCGAACGCTTTAAGCTATGAACAATTACTGGCGGAGGCGGATGAGACATTTGAGTTCCCGACAGACTTAGATGAAAATATGCCAGCTGGTATGTGCTATACAAGTGCCACGACAGGCAATCCAAAAGGCGTTGTTTATACACAGCGCTCAATAGTGCTTCATTCGATGATGCTGTCGATGGCAGATTCGATGGCTATTTCAGAGCGTGATGTCATTATGCCGATTGTGCCAATGTTCCACGTAAATGCGTGGGGGATGCCATTTGCGAGTGTGAATGTAGGGGCAACACAAGTCTTAATTGGCCCACAATTTACCCCTGCATTAATTGTAGACTTTATCGAACAAGAGGGTGTCACAAAAACAGCGGGCGTACCAACCATTTGGCTTGGTGCAGAGCAGGAGCTGGAAAAGAAACCACGCGATTTAAGCTCACTCCATACTATTTTTGCTGGCGGTTCTGCTTCACCAAAAGGGTTAATCCGTCATTTTGAAGAGAAACACGGTGTGAATTATGTCGTTGTATACGGGATGACAGAAACATCCCCAATCGTGGCACTATCAAACTATTTAAGCAAAATGGATGATTGGGCTATTGAAGACAAAATCGAAGCGCGCGCAACGCAAGGCTTAACGATGCCATGTATCGAATCAAGCATTGTCAATGAAGACGGGGAGGTACCGTGGGACGGTGAGACGATGGGCGAATTACGCCTACGTGGACCATGGATTGCGAGCGAATACTTCCGTGACGAACGTACAACGGATGCAATGAAGGATGGCTGGCTGTACACGGGTGATATCGCCGTTCGTTCGAAAGAGGGCTACATTAAAATTACAGACCGCACGAAGGATTTAATCAAATCCGGTGGGGAATGGATTTCGTCCGTCGATTTAGAGAACGGGTTAATGTCGCACCCAGAAGTATTTGAAGCAGCCGTTATTGCCATTCCACATCCGAAATGGCAGGAGCGCCCACTTGCTTGTGTCGTGGTGAAGGAAGGGTCTACCGTGACAAAAGAGGAGTTAATGACGTATTTAGAGGGGCAGTTTGCAAAATGGTGGATGCCAGATGATATCGTCTTCTTAGAGGAGATTCCAAAAACATCTGTCGGAAAATTCCTAAAAGCGAAACTGCGCGAAAATATTCAAGAAATCTATCCGCAGCTACAACTAGGATAATCACCGTTTACCACCCATCAACTGGGCAAAACCAACCGCCAAGTAGGTAAAATAATGAAATAGGAAGGAGGTGTCCAGAAAGTAAAAACTTTCTGGACGCCCCTTTACTTCTTAATAATTATCCATTAAGAAATATTGCTCCTGCGGTGGTCACATCAAAATGCCACCATCCTCGTCGCAAAGGTGCCGTCTCAAAATGTCTTTTCAGACGGCACCTTTTTTATGTTTTAATCCTTCGAGCATCACAGCGGTGAACAACCGCATTTCGTTCACTAAATCAAATGTTTCATTATGAATGAGCCAGTCATACACATTGGCGCGCATACAACGCTGAACCATCGATTTCATTTCCTCTATCGTCAGATCTTGTCTAAACTCACCAGATGCGAAGCCTTCCTCAATATACCGATTAATAATTTGAAAAATTTTGCGCTCAGAACTAATTAAGTAATGATCTTGCTTTACGTGAGTGGTCATGGCAGCTGTATACACTGTTCTTAATACATCTTTCCCGACTACGTGGAGCAGATAGCGCATTTGCTCTTCGTAAATGATTAAAATTTTTTTGATAGCAGGCAGTGTCGGATCAATATTTTTCTCTACTGTATCGTAAAATGAATCGAACTGTTTAAACTTTTCCAAAATGACATCGTACTTTGAAGGGAAATGAGTATAAAAGGTGCCTTTGGATACAGCACATGCTTTTGTAATTTGTTCAATCGATACATGCTCGAAGCCATATGTCCCGAAAAGCTCGAGCGATTTATTCAGTAATTTCTCACGCGTTTCGAGTGCTTTTCGTTGGCGCTCTGTTAAATGTTCCACCCAATCGCTCCTTTCTAGCTGACCTTCTTTGCAATTATCGACAAAAAAACAGAATAAAATAGAAAAAATAGTCATTGACGGGATTTCATCTAGTGCATTATGATTTAAGTGACTGCGGTCATTGAAATTTTATTTTTATTATCTTACGACAAAATAGGAAGACTGACTAGTTATTTTTTTGCGTAGTTTTAGGGGATTTTTCACTTCAATCATAATTAAGGGGGATTTATGCATGCCAACAGCACAAGAAGTAAGAACGTTAACACATTTCATCGACGGGAAAATGGTGGAAGGAACGAGTGGACGATACGGTTCGGTGTACAATCCAACAACAGGAGAGGTGATTGCGCAAGTACCGTTAGCGACAGCGGAAGAAACACGTGAAGCAATCGCTAAAGCACAGGCTGCATTCCCGCAGTGGCGCGATGTGTCCGTCGCAAAGCGTGCGGAAGTCGTCTTAAAGTTTCGCAATTTGTTAACAGAAAATATAGATAAACTAATAGAGTTAATTTGCACAGAAAGCGGTAAAACAATCGAAGATGCAAAAGGCGAAATTACGCGCGGTATTGAATCGGTTGATCTTGCGATTGGTGCACCACATTTAGTAAAAGGGGAGTATTCGGTCAATGTTGGTGGAGGGATTAACGCGTACTCAGCTAAATATCCGCTAGGTGTTGTTGCGGCTATTTCTCCATTTAACTTCCCAATTATGGTGCCACTTGCACAAACGAGCATGGCCGTAGCAGTAGGAAATGCGGTCATTTTAAAGGCATCAGAAAAAGTACCGATGACTGCGCTGTTTGTGAGTGAACTATGGAAAAAAGCAGGATTACCAGACGGCATTTGGACAGTAGTGAATGGCGATAAAGATGCGGTGAATGAATTATTAGAAAACCCTGCTGTACAGGCGATTTCATTTGTTGGTTCCACACCAGTGGCACAATATATTTATGAAACAGCGGCGAAATACGGGAAGCGTGTGACAGCACTTGGTGGCGGTAAAAACAATATGGTCGTGATGCCAGATGCAGATTTAGAGCAAGTGGCAGATGCATTCATTGGTGCTGCTTACGGTGCTGCTTCACAACGTTGTATGGCCCTTTCAACAATTATGCCAGTTGGTGAGGAAACAGCAGAGCGCCTTGTAGAAATTTTAAAACGCAAAATTGATGGGCTGAAAGTGGGCGCCTATACAGAACCAGATACAAACTTTGGTCCAGTCATTTCACAGCAATCAAAAGACACGGTGTTAGCAGCGATTCAGCGCGGTGAAAAAGAAGGGGCAGTCGTTGTATGTGATGGGCGTGAATTAGAAATCGTGAAAGAATCAAATGGTTTCTTTGTCGGTCCAACATTGTTTGACCATGTCAAACCGGGTACGGAAATTTACGAACAAGAAGTATTTGGGCCTGTACGAAATGTCGTACGTGTTAACTCACTAGAGGAAGCAATCCAATTAATTAATGAACATGAGTTAGGAAATGGTGTCACGATTTTCACAAATGATGGGGCGGCAGCTCGCAAATTTACAACAGAAATTGAAGTTGGTATGGTCGGGGTGAATGTGCCGATTCCAATTCCAGTAGGCTATCATAATTTTGCAGGTTTCAAAGGTTCTCGTTTTGGTGAAGGGCATATGTTTGGACCAGACCAAGCACGCTTCTTTACGAAAACAAAAACGATTTCTGAACGCTGGGCAGCACCTGTAACGAATACATCAACATTTGCCTTCCCGAGCAATAGCTAAGTCTTTATCAAAATGGGGGATATGGACATGATTCAAACAAAAACGACTTTTACAGTATACTCACCACCAACTTTAGTTTATGGACGCCATGCTTTTGAAGAGGTAGGGGTACAGGCGAAAAAGCTAGGTACAAAGGCGCTGATTGTGAGTGATCCGATTATGGATCGTTTAGGCTTCGTCGATCAATGTCGCGCTTTATTAAAGGAGCAAGGGGTAGAAGCGATTTCGTATTTAGGGGTAACGTCGGAACCGGTTGATACGTATGTTACGGAAGCTTTGGATCTATTGCAGCAGTCCTCGTGTGATATCATCCTTTCGCTTGGCGGTGGAAGCTGCATTGATACAGCGAAGGCCGTTGCGGTTGTCGCAACAAATGGCGGCTATATCGGGGACTATATGAATTTAAAAAAGGTAGCAAGTGAAGAGCCTGTTCCGCATATTGCTATTCCGACAACAGCGGGTACAGGTTCAGAGGCAACGAATGCAACGGTCATTACAGATACGTCGAACGATATCAAAATGATGATTAAGCAGCCGGCCTTTATGCCAAATGTCGCGATTGTGGACCCGGTGTTAACATTAACATCACCACCATCCATTACAGCGGCAACAGGAATTGATGCATTAAGTCATGCGGTGGAAAGCTATTTATCTCGACTCGCCCATCCGTATACAGATATGCTTGCCTTATCGGCGATGAAGTTAATCGTGGAAAATATGCTAGCAGTGTATGAAGACGGGGATCATATCGATGCGCGTGAGGCGATGGCACTTGGTTCCCTGCAAGCCGGCTTGGCGTTTTCCAATGCTTCTGTCGCGTTAGTGCACGGAATGTCTCGTCCGATTGGCGCACTATTCCATGTTCCACACGGTATTTCGAATGCGATGCTACTACCGGCAGTGCTTGACTATTCGAAGGATACTTGCGTAGGTCGTCTAGCGGATTTAGGTACATTCTTTAATACAGAAGGGCTCAGCATGTCGCAAGCGGAACTAGCGGATTTTGCGATTGAGTCGATTAAGGTACTATGTAAAAAGATGGACATCGGTAACTTAAAGGATTGGGGTATTAATGAGCAGGCATTTTACGAGGCAATCCCGAAAATGGCCACCGATGCACTAGCAAGCGGTAGCCCGGGCAACAACCCAAAAGTACCGACACATGAAGAACTGATGGAGCTGTACAAAGTAGCATATCATTATGAGTTTTAATCGTTCGCGATAATTAAGGATCTTCTCTCCGTTTTTACAGGAGAGGGATTCTTTTATTTTGATTCATTTTATATAAGCGGGAAACGGGCAAACAGGAAGGTGCGAGCAAAACCTGACCGTATCCGAGCAAAAGCTCGAGGTGAACGGTCAAAAAGCCGCGGTATCCGGTCAAAACCCCTGGCACGAGCAAAAACCCAACAAAAAAGATCCGCTCAACCAATAAAGTATGAGCTGGATCTTTCTCATTTTACTTGTTCAACATGTCAAATACTTGTTCAACGTCCTTATCACCACGGCCAGAAATGTTGACGATAATACTATCTTCTGGCGATAATGTCGGTGCTAATTTCAATGCATGGGCTACTGCATGTGAAGATTCTAATGCAGGAATGATGCCTTCTACTTTCGATAACGTTTGGAAGCCTTCTAGTACTTCTTCATTTGTCACGGCTACATATTCAGCGCGGCCCGTTGTTTTTAAATAGCTATGCTCAGGACCCACACCAGGGTAGTCAAGACCTGCTGCGATCGAATATGTTGGCAGTGGGTTGCCTTCTTCGTCTTGCAGTACTAAGCAACGGAAGCCGTGTAAGTCACCAGGTGTACCGTGCGCCATCGTTGCTGCTTTATCTGGCTCGATGCCGATTAATCGAACGTTTTCGTCATCAATGTATTCAGCAAAAGCACCAATGGCATTACTACCGCCACCAACGCAAGCGAGTACCGCAGTCGGAAGTTTACCTTCCTTCGCTAAATGCTGCTCTTTTGATTCTTTTGAAATAACCGATTGGAAGTGCTTCACCATTGTTGGGAATGGGTGAGGACCAACCGCTGAGCCGAGTAAATAGAACGTATTTTCATAGTTTTCGACAAGGTCTGCAAAAGCTTCATCAACTGCATCTTTTAGACGAGCTTGCCCTTTCTCAACAGCCACTACTTTTGCACCTAACAGCTCCATACGGAATACGTTCAGTGCTTGGCGTTTTGTATCTTCAGCACCCATGTAAATTGTACAGTCCATGCCGAACATCGCGCAGACAGTTGCTGTTGCTACTCCGTGTTGACCCGCACCTGTTTCCGCAATGACGCGTTTTGCGCCCATGCGTTTTGCAAGTAGGATTTGCCCTAATACGTTGTTGATTTTATGCGAGCCTGTATGGTTTAAATCTTCACGCTTTAAATAAATTTTTGCGCCGCCACACTGTTTCGTTAAGTTTTCAGCAAAATAAAGCGGGGATTTACGTCCTACATATTCCTCGAAATAGTAGTTTAACTCACGATTGAAGTCTTCATCATCTTTGTACTTCTCAAAGTTTTCCTCTAAAATATCTAATACCTTTTGTAATTCTGGCGGTACTTGACTACCACCGAATTCACCAAAATAGCCACGTTGTTTTGTCGCTTCCATTTACTTTACCTCCATTTGTTTAGATGCTTTTATGAGCTGCTCAATTGTGTTCCAGTCGCCATTGGCTAAAGCGTCTACAATCTTACTACCAACGATGACCCCGTCGCTAAATGCACCGAAATTAGCGACGTGTGCTGGTGTCGAAATACCGAAACCAGCTAAAACAGGTATTGCGCTGTATGATTTTAATTGTGCAAAATGCTCAGCTAAATTGCTAGCGAAATCAGCACGTGCACCTGTAATACCGTTTACTGTTACCGCATAAATAAAGCCTTCACTTGCTTTCGCCAGCTTTGCAATACGTTCTGGCGGGCTTGTTAAAGATACAAGCTGTACAAGCGAGATGCCTGCTGCACGAAGTTCTTCATGAATAATGGTGCTTTCCTCAAGTGGCATATCCGGTACAATTAATCCACGAATGCCTGCCTCATACGCATCACGTGCAAAGGCTGCCACTCCGTAAGCTAAAATAGGGTTTAAATATGTCATCGCAACAAGTGGAATTGTGACTTCAGCCGCAAATTCCTTTAATGTCGCTAATACATTGCGTAAGTTTGTGCCGTTTGCGAGTGCACGTTCACCGGCTTTTTCGATCGTTGGGCCGTCTGCAACAGGGTCTGTAAACGGGATACCAACTTCAATGGCCGTCACACCAAGCTCCTGTAAACGTAGAATTGTATGACGAAGCGCTTCGAGTCCACCATCACCCGCCATAATATAAGGAACAAATGCTTGATCACCGCGCGCATTTACTTGTTCAATTGCTTGTTGTAATGTCATTGCCCCTGTCCTCCCATTGCGTCAATTAATGTGTGTACGTCTTTGTCACCACGTCCTGATAAACAAACGACGATGATGTCATCTTTTGTCATAGTTGCTGCTAGCTGTGATGTGTAATAAATGGCATGTGCACTTTCTAACGCAGGTAAAATGCCTTCTGTTGCACAAAGTAGCTTCACGCCTTCTAGTGCTTGTTGATCCGTCACCGCATCATAGGTTGCACGACCAATATCCGATAAATAGCAATGCTCTGGACCAACAGCAGGATAGTCAAGGCCAGCTGAAATGGAGTGTGCCTCTTGGACAAAACCATTTTCATCTTGAAGTAGGTACATGTATGCCCCGTGCAATACGCCTTTTTGTCCGCCAGCAATGGCCGCAGCATGCTTACCTGTTTTAATACCACTACCTGCTGCTTCCACCCCAATTAATTTCACATCGTGATCTTCAACGAACGGGTAGAACATACCAATTGCATTACTACCGCCACCAACACAAGCGACGACTGCATCTGGTAGGCGACCTGCTTGTTCTTGAATTTGCATACGTGTCTCATCCCCAATGACGCGTTGGAAATCACGTACAATCGTTGGGAATGGGTGAGGACCTAAAGCTGACCCTAAAATATAGTGTGTATCTTCAACATGTGTCACCCAGTGACGTAGTGCTTCATTTACTGCATCTTTTAGTGTAGCTGAGCCTTTCTCTACTGCGACGACTTTCGCCCCAAGAAGCTCCATGCGGAATACGTTGAGTGCTTGACGTTTTACATCTTCGGCGCCCATATATACGATACATTCAAGGTTGAGCAGGGCACACGCTGTAGCTGTTGCCACCCCGTGTTGACCCGCGCCTGTTTCAGCCACGATTTTCTTTTTCCCCATACGAATGGCAAGGAGCGCCTGACCGAGTGCATTGTTGATTTTGTGTGCCCCTGTATGGTTCAAATCTTCACGCTTTAAATAAATTTTTGCACCGCCGCATTTTTCCGTTAAACGTTCTGCAAAATAAAGTGGTGTTTCACGTCCTACATAGTTTTTTAAGTAGTAATGTAACTCCTCGGTAAAAGTAGGATCTTGCTTTGCTTCGTTATAGGCTTTTTCAAGCTCGATTAATGGGGTCATTAAAGTTTCCGGTACGAATTGTCCGCCGTATACCCCGAAACGTCCTGTCGTCATTGTGTTTTCGCTCCTTTAGCTCCTTGTAAAAAGCTTTGTATTAACGCATGATTTTTCACACCATCTCGCTCCACACCACTTGAAACATCAACGCCAAATGGTTGCACCAGTTGAATGGCTTCCGCGATATTAGTAGGGTTTAGCCCACCTGCTAAGATGACTTTTTCACGGGGAATATTCGATTGTTCAAGTAATGACCAATCAAACGTATGCCCGCTACCACCGCGGTAATCAGTACCTGGTGCGTCAAATAAGTAATAATCGACATCATAGCTTGCTGCCGTTGCGACATCTTCCTGACTCCGAATAGAAAATGCTTTAATCGCAGGTAATCCGATTTGTTGAATGAATTTATTTGTTTCATCGCCGTGATATTGAATGTAATCAAGGGGTACTTTTTCGTATACCTCTTTTAAAAAGCCCTCATCTGCATTTACAAAGACACCGACTTTTTTCACGTTATCAGGAATGTGTTTGGCTAAAGCTTGCGCCTGTTCGATTGTGACTTCACGTTTACTTGGCGCAAAGACGAAGCCAATAAAATTCGCCCCTGCATCCACAGCTGTTTGTACGTGCTCGGGTTCTTTTAATCCACAAATTTTGACGAATGTCATTGTGCTTCGCCAACTTTCAGCTCGATTTGGAGTGATTGAAGGTCTGCTACAACATTGCCACTGCGCATTAACGATTCACCAACTAAGACTGCTTTAGCTCCGTAGCTTGCGACAAGTGTTGCATCCTGTTCATTCCAAATCCCACTTTCAGAAATGAATGCAATATCATCGCGGTTAAATGCACGAGCAATCGTTTCTGTTTGCTTTAAATCAACTTCAAATGTTTTTAAGTTCCGGTTATTTACACCGATAATGCGTGCATCGATCGCTAAGGCACGTTCTAATTCTTCTACGTCATGTACTTCTACAAGCACTTCAAGTCCGTGTTGACTCGCATATTGATGTAGTTTCGCTAATGCTTCATCTGTTAAAGCCGCAACGATGAGTAAAATAACTGAAGCGCCGGCTGCTTTCGCATAATCGATTTGTACTTCATCAATGATGAAATCTTTACATAATACCGGGATATTCACGGCATTTGCGACGGCATGTAAATCGTCATACGAGCCTTTAAAATATTTGCGCTCTGTTAAGACCGAAATACAAGCAGCGCCTGCTTTTTCGTACTGTGTTGCTTGCTCGACTGGTTCAATATGTGTCGCAATATCGCCCTTTGAAGGAGAGGCACGCTTCATTTCTGAAATAACTTGCAGACGGTTTGCACGAATCAGCGTTTCATAAAGAGATGGACGCTGTTTTTCTACCGTGTTAAATGGTGGTGTATTTGCTTTTAAGCCCGGTAATTCTGTTTTTTTATGGTCAATGATTTGATCTAAAATCGTCATGTGTTGGCACCTGCTTCCTTCATTTTTTTGCTATATGCGACAACGGCATTTAGTTTATCCAGCGCACGTCCTGAGAAAATGCTGTCCTTCGCCATCTCAATGCCTTCTTTCATCGTTTCCGCTAAGCCGTAAGCAAAGAAACCGATCCCTGCATTTAACACAACCGTGTCAAAGTAGGCGCTTTGTTTGCCCGCAAGCAGCTCTCGTAAGATAACGGCATTTTCCTCTGCATTCCCGCCGCGGATCGCTTCAAGCGGCTGCGGTGTTAACCCAACATCCTCGGCGCGGAGTTTAAATGGTAAAAGATCACCGTGATCGAGTAAGACAAATGTATTTTCACCTTCGAGTGAGGCCTCATCCATCCCGCGCGCCCCCGATACAACCATTGCACGCTTGCGACCAAGCATATCGAGTACTTGTGCATAATCTGTTGTAAATTCAGGGCGGTTAATGCCGACAAATTGTGTTTGTAGCGGCACGGGATTTGTGAGCGGACCAACCATATTAAAAATCGTCGGCTTGCCGATTGCGCGTCGTACTTCCCCGATACGCCCTAGCTTTGGATGCATATTCGGTGCATGTAAAAAGGCAATCCCTTCTTGTGCTAATAGTTCAGTTGTTTGTTCAAGATTCGATAAAAGCCCGATTCCAAGTGCTTCTAATACATCTGAGCTGCCAGATAAGCTTGAAATTTTTCGGTTACCATGCTTTGCGACAAGCAGTCCGCCACCAGCTAGGACGAATGCAGCGGTTGTGGAGATATTGAAGCTTTGTAGTCCGTCGCCCCCCGTACCGCAGTTATCAATGTAAATGCCTTCAGGTACATCTACTTGCACAGCATGCGATCGCATGACAGAAGCAAGGCCAGCGACTTCATGGGCTGTTTCACCTTTTGCACTTAATGCGAGAAGAAAGTTTGCAATCTGTTCTTTTGGTGTTTCTTCATTAAAAACAAGTTGCGCGGCTTGCACCATTTCACCAAATAGTAAGTTTTCACCGCTTGTGACACGCGTTGTGTAAGCTTGTAAAGTCATCGTACTCATCCTTTCTTCACTTGCAAAAGTGCCTGTGTTTGTTGATACAGCTCTTGCGGGTTACTGTTTGCTGTAACTGTCGCGCCGATTTCCGTTGTTGCTTGCCCGTGTTGTAAAAGCACTGTACGAGAGGCTAACGCAAAGTCAATTTGACCGTTAAAGCCGATATAACCGATTGCCCCACCGTAAAGTGCGCGCTGTTCAGATTCAATTTCTTGAATCGCTTGTAAGGCTAGCTTTTTTGATTTCCCTGTTACGCTATCTGCAGGCAATAAATGCGTTAATGCATCAATTGCGTGCAAAGTAGGGGAGAGGATGCCAGAAGCTGTATGCCCGTCATATTGAAGTGATTCTTTTACTGAGATAGCTTCAATATCCGTTGCGGTTGTTGTTTTTAATTGTCCATCATATACCGTCACAATACTTTCTGGTGACGCACCAATGACTGTATGATCATCAAATTCGATATAGTATAAATAAGGAGAAGGCAGCTTTACACGTAAATCACGATAGAGGGAGAATGCATCCCCTGAGAAATCCGCTTGCAGCTTTCGTGACAGTACAATTTCTGTTGCTTTTCCTGTTGCAATCACGTCTTGTGCCTGTTTTATTTGTGCTTCAAATTGGGCGAGTGTCGTTTGTTCTGTGAATGCACCCATTGAAAATTCGGTCGGCGAGAGGGCTGTTCCGTTTAAAATTTGGTCAATGATGTCGTCGATACTGGGCTCTTTTATTTCAGCATCGATGTTTGTGTGGACGATGGTTAATTCATCTGTTACATGATCGAAAATTACAATGGTGTCGTATACATGGAAATGCACAGCTGGAATCGTGCTTTGTTCACGGTTGAAGCGAATATAACCAATTGCCCCGCCCGTGAATGGATATTCTGTATGATTCGAAACACGTGGCATGACCTGCTTTAATGAACGAACTAAATCACCTTCGTAACTATAAGACTGTCCTGTTAGATGTGATATTTCCGTTAATGTTGTATTCGACCCTGTGTATGTTTTGCGTGGGTTGGCCCCAATAAATGAATAGCGTCCTGTCGTTTCGTGCTTCGCTGAACTTTCCAATAAAAATTTACGTGTACCTTGTAGGCGATTAAAAATTAATACAGGTGTTAAGCAATCACCATTTACTTTTTTAATTGTCGTACGTAATGTGTGTTTAATCATCATTCTCACTCCACTCTTCTAAAATAAAAAAGTCCTCTACAAAAAGCATAAACACTTTTTGTAGAGGACGATATGAACCGCGTTGCCACCTCAAGTTGAAGCTAAAAAAGCTTCCATCTCGAATCCCGTAACGTGAGATATCCCGTTCGCCAACTCATGCTAGCGACTCTCATAAGGCCCATTCACAAGCGAAAATGACACGTTTCCACCAACCACGCGCTCTCTAAACATTTTGCTGCTTGCTACTCTTCTTATTCATCAATTTGCTCAGCTATTCTTCACTCTGCTCGTATGGCGATTACAGCTCCCCATAATCTTCAACCAACCCGAACATTATAATTAGTATCATTGTACGAGGAAAAGAACGATAAGTCAATATTTTCAGAAAATAATAATGTATAAGAACGCTATCCATAAAAAAATCGAACGGTACATTCACCGCTCGATTGAAAAATTTTAAATTAAATTTTTGAAATTTAAACGTTTATTTAATAGGTACATAATCGGTGCACCTACTGCCAATACGACGAATTCACCAGCTGCTACTGTTAACCATGTCCAGAAGAAAGGTAGCTCCAGTGCTAGATTTAATTCGAAGGCAATAATAAACATTGTAAATGTAAATAGGAGTGTATTTATTACTAAACGTACCGTAATATTTTTCACTAATTTACAAATCAATACAAAAATTGAAATTGTAATGATAGAGTGTGCAACACCGAAAATAAGGTCATACATTCCTAATGGTGAAAAGATGTTGGAAATAAATACCCCTAGTATAATCCCAATTGAAAAACGAGGATTAAATGCTACTAAATGATTGAATATTTCAGAAATACGGAACTGAACTTCTGTAAATCCAAACGGTGCAACGAGCATTGTCACAGCAATATACAGTGCTGCAATAATCCCTGTCGTTGCCATAAATTTAACCTTCATATTATATTCCTCCTAGTTTTTTTACGTGGGATGGTTTCGAACCACGGCGCTTTAGCACGAAGTAATATTTTAGTATAATAGACTGCTACCGTCAAATGTTTTATAAATCGAAATAGATAAATAGTAAATAAAACTCTAAATATACTGTTAACTAGGAGTTCGTACTTAGCGTGCCGTCTTACATATGTGAATGAAATAGAGATTCTTTGTTAAGCTACCAAGTCCCCCCTCATTTAATATCAAACTAGACTTAAAGACTAGATACTGAAAATTAATTATTAGAAAATTGCTGTAAGTGTTTTTTGATATTTAAATGATAATTGACAAGGTGATTTAGCGCTTTAAAGCGTAAAAATGTCCTAAATTGGATTTCTATTATTTAGAAAATTCATAATGTTATTGACTGTCAGATAATATGAGTGTAAGATAGCGGTACATTCATACTTTGCTAGGCTGAATCGGCAAAGTGCAAATAGATAAATAGTTCTAGGGGGATAACAGAAATGGCTATTACTTTAAAAAAGTTTTCATTTTTATCGGCAGCAGGGTTAGCGTTAATGCTTGCGGCATGTAACAGTGATGACACAAGCTCGTCGGATGCATCAACAGGTTCTGCAGATGGTGACAAGGCGCAGGAAGAAACATACGTAATCGGTGTGACACAAATTGTTGAGCATCCATCATTAGATGCCGCATATGAAGGGTTCCAAAAAGCACTTGAAGATGCTGATCTAGATGTAGAATATCAATACAATACAGCAAATGGTGATCCTAGCCAAACGGTAACGATTGCACAAAAGCTAGTAGGGGATGGAGTAGATTTAATTTTTGCTAACTCAACGTCTTCAGCGCAAGCGGCGAAGTCAGCAACAGCTGATATTCCAATTATCTTCACATCTGTAACAGATGCAGTGGGGGCAGAATTAGTAGCTTCTATGGAAGCACCAGGTGGCAATGTGACAGGTACTGTCGACTTACACCCAGAGACAATTGCTAATACAGTGAAGTTCCTAAAAGAGGAGCTAGGTGCGAAAAAGGTCGGTACAGTATATAACACAGGTGAGCAAAACTCTGTTGTACAAGTGGAGCAAGTAAAAGCGGCATTGGAAGCACAAGGGTTGGAGCTTGTTGAAGCAGCGGTATCGACTTCAGCTGAAGTAAAGCAAGCGACAGAATCATTACTTGGAAAAGTAGATTCTTTATACATTATTACAGATAACACAGTCGTATCCGCACTTGAATCAGTTATTGATGTAGCCAATACAAATCAATTACCATTAATCGTTGGTGAGAAGGACTCTGTAGCACGTGGTGGATTAGCAGCTTACGGTTTCGAATACTATGATATTGGTTATGAAGCAGGACAAAAGGCTGCTGAAATTTTAAAAGATGGTAAATCAGCTGGTGAGATTCCAGCGACATATCCAGGTAACTTAAAGCTTGCAATCAATAAAGCAACTGCAGCCAATTTAGGTCTTGAAATTAAAGATACTTGGAATGCAGAAGTAATCGAATAAATAACTTAGGAGATGATTCAATATGTTTACAGCTCTATTCGGTTCTGTTGAGCAAGGAATCATCTATGCAATTATGGCACTCGGGGTGTACTTAACATTCCGAGTGTTAGATTTTCCGGATTTAACGGTTGATGGAAGCTTTGTTACAGGGGCGGCAACAGCAGCGGCGATGATCGTGCTGGGCTACAACCCTATCATTGCTACATTAGTCGCGATAGTAGCTGGATTTATTGCAGGATGTATGACAGGACTTTTACACACAAAAGGAAAAATAAATCCACTGCTTTCAGGGATTTTAATGATGATTGCCCTATATTCCATTAACCTTCGAATTATGGGTACAACAAAGGAAAGCGCGACAGGTATTTCCAATGTTCCTTTATTAACAGCAGACACAATGTTTACACAGTTCCAAAGCTTTTGGGCTGGATTAGGAATTGATACAGCTATTAACGATATGTTGCGTGGAATGGGGCTTACTTCACTTCCATCAACATATGGGACAGTTTTAGTTATATTAGTCATTACGATCGCTATTAAATTGATTGCCGACTGGTTCTTAAAAACAGAGGTCGGTTTAGCTATTCGTGCTACGGGCGATAACAAGCGCATGATTCGGAGTTTTTCGGCGAATACAGATTCACTTATTATTCTCGGCCTTGGTTTATCGAATGCGATGGTTGCTTTTGCAGGTGCATTAATTGCGCAATACTCTAAATTTTCTGATGTTCAAATGGGTGTCGGGATGATTGTAATCGGTCTTGCTTCTGTTATTATTGGAGAAGCCATTTTCGGCACAAAGACCATTGTACGTACTACGTTTGCCGTTGTTGTAGGTGCGATTATTTACCGTATTATTTATGCGCTTGCTCTCCGTGTGGAATTTTTAGATACAGGGGATATGAAGCTGATTACAGCTGTCATCGTTATTTTAGCGTTAGTGATTCCGCAAATCATCGATAAACGAAAAGAGAAAAAACGAAAAGCAAGGCGTATTGCAGAGCGTAAGTCTTCAGTACGAGCAGTAGAGCAAGGAGGGGAGCCACTTGCTTAAATTAGACGGTATTAACAAAATTTTCAATGAAGGTACACCAGATGAAAAGGTGGCTTTAGATCATATTAATTTGCATTTAGCACCTGGTGATTTTGTGACGATTATCGGGAGTAATGGTGCAGGGAAGTCAACGATGATGAATATGATTTCAGGTGCATTGACGCCTGATATTGGTGCGGTATCGATTAATGGAAATGATGTGACGCGATTACCAGAATATAAACGCTCACATTTTATCGGTCGCGTATTCCAAGATCCGATGGCCGGTACAGCACCATCGATGACGATTGAAGAAAATTTAGCGATTGCCTATTCACGGAATGCAAAGCGTACCCTCCGTTTTGGTGTCGATAAGAAGCGCCGCGATTACTTTAAAACATCGCTTGAGCGTTTAGGGCTAAATTTAGAGAATCGTTTATCTGCAAAGGTCGGTTTACTTTCAGGTGGTGAGCGACAAGCGCTGTCGCTGTTGATGGCGACATTTACAAAACCATCTATTTTGTTGTTAGACGAGCATACCGCCGCACTGGACCCGTCTCGCGCGGAGTTAATTACACGTTTAACAAAGGAACTTGTAGATGCGGACAATTTAACAACATTAATGGTTACACACAATATGCAACAAGCACTTGACCTTGGCAATCGCCTTATTATGATGGATAAAGGGCAAATTATTTTACAGGTCGGTGCGGATCGTAAACCGGATTTAACGATTCCAGATTTAATGGCAGAGTTCGAACGTATCCGTGGGGAGAAAATGAACTCAGACCGCGCGTTATTAGGTTAATAGTGGAAGGCAATGCTGCGTTAGTGGCATTGTCTTTTTTTGTCGTGTTTTAATATATTACCCAGGAAATAAAATTCACCAAATTACGAGTTTGGTGAATTTTGTTATTTTTATTGGAAAAAGGCTACCTCCTTTTCTATACTCCAAGGTAAGGAGGGGGATGGATGATTATTTTAAATAGAAGTGTGCCAGAAAAGCTGAGGAAACTGCAATGTTCGATTAGAAGAGGCTTTTCAGAATTAGAAGACGATTTACTTAAAATAGAAGCTGGGTATGCGGGAGAACGGTATGTAGATTTGCGTTGGCAAGATATGAATCTACATACAACATATGCATTATTCCACGATTACTCGTTCTATCTCAATGGTTTTTCTTATCAGGTTGATACCGTCTTTGTATGTAAGCAATTTATGTTAATACTTGAAATTAAAAATATGGTAGGCGAAATTCATTTCGATGAAGAAAGGCATCAGTTTATCAGAATAAAGCAAGATGGAAAGGTAGAAGGATTTAGAAACCCGATTGATCAAGTAAAACGCCATGCCCGAGCCCTTCGCCAGTTAATCGGAGAGTCCTTACCAATAGAATATGCTGTTGTTTTCTCAAATAGTAAAGCAATCATTGGAAGGACGCCGGAAAATGAAGGCGTTTTTCATGTAAGTGGCTTAGAAACACATGTAAGCAAGCTGTTGTTAAAACATATTGTGCCTGTCAATCAAGAAAAATATGATGCAGTCGTAGATCAGTTGAAGAAACACTATAGTAAACCAGTAGTGCAATTCGATCTAGATTTGTCCAAAATCATGAAAGGTGTGTTGTGCTCTCGCTGTCACTATAAACGAAAAATGCATTTTCAACACGGGAAATTTGAATGTGTGTACTGTCATTACCGCAGTAATGTGCCATTACGGGAAGCGTTGTTTGATTATTATGTATTAGTCGGTGAGTGGATAACGAATAAAGAGTTTCGTGATTATGTCGAAATGGATTCGGCAGATGCAGCGAAGCGCTTGTTGCAGTCGTTATGTGTGACTTATGAGGGGACAAATAAAGGGCGTCGTTATCGAATCGCTGATATCTTTGAAAAATCGCCGATAAGTGAAGTGAATTCGCTGATATATCGCAGAAACCGCTGATAATTCAAGAAAAATCGCTGATAAAAACCGCGCATTACTCAAATGCGCGGTTTCTCACGGTATCCTTACACTAATAAACCAAATAGTGTGCTGTCTTTGTTCACTTCTTTATATTCAAATCCGTTTGCTTTCATGCGTTGGAGTAGCTCTGGGTAATCTGCGCGGTCGAGTACTTCGATGCCTACTAATGCAGGACCGCTTTCTTTATTGTTCTTTTTCGTGTACTCGAAATGCGTAATATCATCTGTTGGGCCAAGTACTTCTGTTAAGAATTGGCGAAGCGCTCCCGCACGTTGCGGGAAGTTGACGATAAAGTAGTACAGTAAACCTTCATATAATAACGATTTCTCTTTAATTTCTTGCATACGACCAATATCGTTATTTCCGCCTGAAATAATGACAACGACCGATTTTCCACGAATTTGATCCGCGTAGAAATCCAGTGCAGCGACGGGTAATGCCCCAGCAGGTTCTGCAATAATCGCATGCTTATTATATAAATCTAAAATCGTAGTACATACTTTTCCTTCTGGTATAAGCATTACATCATCTAAATAGCGCTGACATACGTGATACGTTTCTTGACCGACACATTGTACAGCAGCACCATCGACGAACTTATCAATCCAATCAAGTGTCACAGGACCACCTTGTTCCATGGCCGCTTTCATACTACCAGCGCCAGCAGGTTCGACCCCAATGACCTTTGTATGAGGGGATAGATTTTTTACGTAGGCCGACACACCAGACATTAAACCGCCACCGCCAACACTACCGAAAATGAAATCGATTGGCTCTTCGATGTCGTTCATCACTTCTACTGCTACGGAACCTTGCCCCGCCATGACATCCATATCGTCAAATGGGTGAATGAAAATCATATCGTGCTCTTCACAATATTCAAGTGCACTTGCTGCTGAATCATCAAATGTATCACCTGATAAAATGATTTCCACGAATTCACGACCAAACATACGCACTTGTCCGATTTTTTGTTTCGGTGTCGTTTTTGGCATGAAAATTTTTGCTTGAATTTTTAAGTGTGCACATGCATAAGCTACACCTTGTGCGTGATTGCCTGCACTTGCACAAACAACGCCTTTTTCGCGTGCCTCTGCTTCAATTTTTTTAATTTTATAGTAAGCGCCACGTAGCTTAAATGAGCGTACGTGTTGCAAGTCTTCTCGTTTGAAATAAATTGTTGCGCCGTACTTTTCCGATAAATAATCATTTTTTTGAAGTGGCGTATGAACGACGACATCTTTTAAAAAATGATGTGCAATTAATACGTTCTCGACGGCCACGGTTTTTGGTTGAGCAACTTCTTCCATTTATATGTAACCTCCGTTATTGAAAAACATTGACTAATTCTATCATAAAATACAGACGAAATGTTACTAATATTTCATTTATTCTAAAAATTAAAGAAAATTTCATAATGAAAGCGTTATCTCTTTCGTGACAAGGGTTAAAGGTAAAATCATGCACAATTTTTAAAAAGAGTAATTCATATTCTTAAGATGTGAAATAACGTATAATTTAAGGAACTATTTGTTAAATGAAGGGGTGGGCATAGTGATTGTATTGCAACCACTAGATTTGACCGATGCTTTAGAACAACAATGGGAAAGCGTCATTACGCAGCCGCTACAAGCAAGACCTCTGTATGAAAAAAGAGGAGAAAGTATTCGATATACGCGTATCGCTCAAACAATGCTCGGTATTTTTGATGATGAACATACAATGAAGGAATATTTATATAACTTACAAGCATTGCCGATCGGTTGGACACGACTATTTGAGGGATTGCCAAAAACAATTGACGCGCAAACAAGAACAGAAATTATTAATATTTTGCAAATACATAAGCAAACACCGTTATCGCTGAATCGGATGTTGGCGTTCTTTGTCGCAAGACAATTGCTTCCGCTAATGCAGACAGATTATAAAGACCAAATGATGCAAGCTTTTAAAGCATGGTTAGAGTTAATAGATAACAAATATCCTCATTTAGCACATCCGAACTTGCAGCGGATTGTGTTAGATTTCGTGAAGTGGTCTAAGCATTACTTCCCGCTTTGGTTAGAGGAGACACCTTATGAAGTGCAGATGCCGAAAATTTTATGGTACGGCCCAATGACGGAAAGTGAAGCGTACTTTATGTATTTCTTGTACTTATTCGGTTGTGATATCGTCATCTTTGAGCCTACTGGGGAAGATGCAATGGCCAAGTATGGGCTACACGGTATACCTGTAACAAAGCTTGCTGCAACATGCGACTTATTTGAGTTTCCATATGAAAAACCATTACAAGTACAAACAGTAACGGCACGAACGTATGAAAATATAAAACAAAACTTCTATGAATCGTCGAAGATTAATTACCCGTGGAAATACATGGAGCATGAAACGCGGGCTATTTTGTTAAATACAACGTATGATGAAATGTTCATTTTAAGTGAGGCAAAGCTTGAACATCGCGAAGGGTTCGATGCAGATGAACAATATGTATACTTACCGGTCCTTTTCGGCAAAATCGACGGTGTGTCAGCAGATATGCGGGAATATGCGAATCAACTAAAACGGTTAAAAGCGAACTCGCTATCGTATGTGGAGCATACGTTTCCGCTCATCGAACCGCAGCGAGCTAATATGCAATTTTATGTACAAGATGCGAGTATAAACGGTGAACTAGATGCGGAAAAAATGATTCAAATGGTGAACTGGCCATATAAAGATTTACCGATTCCTAACCAGCGAAATATTGCTAAAACGTTAATCCGTTTAATTGACATGCAAATCATTCAACGTCTGTCACACGAAACAGAGGTTGATTATAAAGGGTTTATCATGGGGCAGCTTTTCAAAATCCCAACTGAAATACTGAAGCTGTATCGTCAGTTCGATTATAGCTATGAAAACCCGAAATATATTCTCTTTATAGAAGAAGATACCAAAATGCAACGTAGCGATGCATTGTTTTTAGTGTTTCTCGCATTTTTAGGGTTCGATGTGTTCATTTTCTCTCCAGGTGGCGGGAATAATATTGAATTGTTTTTATCAGAGCCAATTGTCATGACACACCGTCTTGAAAAAATTGAATTTCATTTAAAGCTAGACGAGGTACTTGTCGAAACAACACAATCAACGAAAAATAAGCGCATGTCGTTAAAAAATATTTTCGATCGTATTAAGCGAAGAGATTTTTAAGTGGGCGCATTAATTGGAAAAAAAATTTATAGATGTTAATATTTTAATTGTTAGATAATTCGGATAGAAAGGGAGTGTGTTTGATTGGTAGTCAATCTCCAAAAGGGACAGCGCGTCGATTTAACAAAAGGAAACGCTGGGTTAAATAAAGTGATTATAGGTCTTGGCTGGGACCCTGTTGAACAACGTAGTAGTGGTGGTGGCTTTTTAGGTGGTCTATTTGGCGGCGGGGGAAGTTCGCAACCGAATATTGACTGTGATGCATCTGTTCTGATGTTACAAAATGACAAACTAGTGAGCCAAGAGAATGTCATCTATTTCGGTCGAACAACAAGTGTATGTAGCTCTGTTGTCCATTCAGGTGATAACTTAACAGGTCAAGGCGATGGGGATGATGAATCCATCATTGTCAGCTTAAATGCTGTGCCGGCCCAATTTAATAAACTCGTGTTTGTCGTTAATATTTATGATGCGCAAGGTCGTAAACAACACTTCGGTATGATTCGCAATGCGTATATTCGCGTCATCGATCCATCAAATAATAGCGAGTTGATTCGTTACAATTTATCAGAAGATTATCAAAATCAAACGGCCCTCATTACTGGCGAAATTTATCGTCACAATGGGGAATGGAAGTTTGGTGCAATTGGTACAGGGACACAAGATTTAAAATTAGGCGATGTTTGTGCACGCTTTACATAAAATTAAAGGGGGAAATTGAAAATGGTTGTTTCATTAGCAAAAGGTCAAAAGGTTGATTTAACAAAAACAAACCCTGGTATTAAAAAAGTGATGATTGGTTTAGGATGGGATACGAACAAATACGACGGAGGGAACGATTTTGATTTAGATTCATCTATTTTCTTATTAGATGAAACGGGTAAAGTAAAGGACCCGAGTGATTTCGTTTTCTATAATAATACAACAGGTGGTGTGGGTTCTGTTGTCCATTCAGGTGACAACTTAACAGGTCAAGGCGATGGCGATGATGAAGTCGTATATGTGACATTAACAGATGTACCAGCTACTGTACAAAAAATTACATTTACTGTAACGATCCATGATGCAGAAAGCCGTAACCAAAACTTCGGCATGGTATCCAATGCATTTATTCGCATTGTGAACGATGCGACAGGCGAGGAATTAATTCGTTATGACTTAGGGGAAGATTTCTCCATTGAAACAGCACTTGTAGTAGGGGAATTGTATCGTCATAACGGCGAATGGAAGTTCTCTGCGATTGGCTCAGGTTATCAAGGGGGCCTAGCCGCTTTATGTAAAGATTTCGGTCTACAAGTTGGATAAAGGAGAGGTTTTATGGCAATTCAGTTAAGCAAAGGTCAACGGATTGATTTAACAAAAAGTGACCCTTCACTACAGCGAATTATCATTGGTTTAGGCTGGGATGTGAAGAACTTCGATGGTGGTCAGGACTTTGATTTAGATGCATGTGCTTTTATTTTGGGCGCTGACGGTAAATGCCGTAATGAGTTAGACTTCATTTTTTATAATAACTTACAAAGTACGGACGGCTCTGTTATCCATACAGGAGATAATCGGACAGGTGAGGGAGATGGGGACGACGAGCAACTTAAAGTGGACTTATCCAAAGTGCCAGCTTCTGTCGATCGTATCGCGATTACAGTGACGATTCATGATGCAGAGGGGCGTCGTCAAAACTTTGGGCAAGTTTCAAATGCATTCGTGCGCTTAATTAACGAAGATACAGAGAAAGAAGTACTGCGTTTTGATTTAGGGGAAGATTTCTCCATTGAGACAGCCGTAGTGTTCTGTGAACTATATCGTCACAATCAAGACTGGAAATTTAATGCGGTTGGCTCAGGCTATCAAGGTGGGTTAGCGGCATTAGTGCGAACGTATGGCTTATCTGTATAAACAATTTTTAATAAATCAGTAAGTCATTTGCAAAGATGAGGCAATCATCTTGCACGATGTTGCTTGAGTTATGTTTTTCTAGTCATTACCACTTTAATCGATAAAGAGGGGGAAGCTGTTCCACAAGAGGAGCAGCTTTTTCTTTTCAATGGAGGGTTTTATGCGTTTTTTTATGAATATACGTGACGAAGCATTAGCAACGATTTTTTTTAAGCGACCGACGCACTTTTCAAAAGATAGCAGTAAGGAGCATCTGGCCTATTGCTTAGGTGCGACGCTTTATATGCCTGCGACAAAACCACATATAGCACAAGATTTAATGAGCAAAAAGTTTCCGAACGTCACGTCTGTTGTAGTGGATTTAGAAGATGCAGTTGGGGATTTACAAGTGGCAAGTGCACTACAAAATGTGTATGAGAACCTAGAGGTACTTGCGATTGCGCTACAGTATGGGGAAATGAAGCAGGAAGAGTTCCCATTATTATTTATTCGTGTACGTCATCCAGCGCAATTAGCACAATTGACCGCAATGCTTGGTGCTTTACAACACCTGTTAACAGGCTATGTCTTTCCGAAGTTTTCATTGGACAACGCGGACGATTATTTAACGGTATTACAAGCACAGCGAAAAAAAGGCTATACCCTTTATGGGATGCCGATTTTAGAGACAGGCGATATTTTATACAAGGAACAACGGGCACATAATTTGATAATGATTCGGGAGAAATTGATTCATCATTATGAGGCGATTTTAAATATTCGGATTGGTACGACGGATTTTTCAGGGCTTTACGGTATTCGTCGGACACAGCAGACAAGCTTGTATGACATCGTTGTTGTACGGGATTGTTTGGCTGATATTTTTAATGTGTTTGGTCGTAGTGATTATCCGTTTGTCATGTCGGGTAGCGTATGGGAATACTTTGATGCAACGATGGAACACAATGGACAGACGGGCAGTGTGGTGACGAAACAGACCGTATCGGCTACAGAAGGGCTCATCAAGGAAGTACAGCTCGATCGGTTAAATGGGCTGATTGGGAAAACAGTGATTCATCCGACCCATATTAATATTGTTAATGCGCTCCATGTCGTGACGCATGAAGAATATTTAGATGCGCTCTCCATTATGGAACACGAGCGTGGGACAGTCGGTGTGCAGAAAAGTGAGTATGCCAACAAAATGAATGAGATGAAGCCGCATTATGAGTGGGCACGAAAAGTACTTCTTCGAGCCGAAGTATATGGTGTATTTCATCCGCAATGTCAGTTCAACGATTTACTGTAAGGGAGAGGTTAAAGATGTATGCCGTTTTGGACAAGCTTTATGTGAACACATCCATTCAAGAAAATCCATATCAATTCGACCGTGCCGATCTGTTTGATGTTGCCGCACGTATTAATAAAAAACGTCCTTTTTTATTTGTCAGTAAAGTATTAGGGAAACATATAGCGGTGCCACCACAAATCCCTCTTCTAACAGGTGCTCTACTCGCAATGCGTGTGGCGGAGGTTCTATGGCAACAAAAGCATCCGCTAACAGAACAAGTCGTACAAGCGATTAAAACACAAACAGGCTTAGATATTGTAGCTCAAATAGGGGAACAACCTATTATTCTACCTGAAAAACAGTTGATTATCGGCTTTGCAGAAACAGCGACCGCATTAGGGCATGCGTTCTTTTATGCTTGCGATGAACAAGCAGCTTATATCCATACGACGCGAGAAGACATTTGTGGGATGGAGCCAATTATTCGATTTGAAGAAGAACATTCCCATGCGACAAGTCACCGGATGTATACAGAAAATGAGCAACTATTGTTAGCACATGAAAATATTATTTTAGTAGATGATGAAATTTCTACGGGGAAAACAAATGTAAACATCATTGACCAATTAAAACAAACGTATCCACACTTGCAGCAATTTACAGTCGTTTCGATTTTGGATTGGCGCAATGACGAGCAACGTGCCGCTTATGCAGAGCAGGCACAACGTCTAGGGGTAAAAATTGATGTTGTGTCATTGATGACAGGAGAAATGACTGTTGAAGGCGCGATAGTAGATCCGGAGCCGCTATTTCAGCGACAGCCTCAAAAAGTGAGGATTGAGCATATAGATGCAAACCTCCCATCTGTTCGTCCGTACCATTCCATTAGTGAAAACGGGAACATTTGCACAGCACCCTATTATGTAGGTACAGGGCGGTTTAGCATAGCGAAACAAGAAGAGCAACTAGTGCAGCAAGAATTACAGGCATTAAGTAAGCAGCTAAAATCCATGCGGCGACCAGGCCCGCTTTTAGTCATTGGTACAGGAGAATGTATGTATGTACCGATGCAGATTGCTGCTGCACTTGGAGAAGACGTCTACTTTCAATCGACTACACGTAGTCCCATTTATGCGCATCAGGAGACGCTAATTTATAATAAATTTCACTTTGAAAGTCCGGAAAATGCAGGGGTAAAAAATTATTTATATAACATTCCGAACGGACGATATCAAGAAGTGATCATTATTCTAGAACGTTTAGCGAGCGAAAAAGGGTTAAATGAACTACTGGCAAGTTTAAGTACGGTTGGTGTAGAAAAAATAACAGTCGTTAAGTTAACGGAACATATACCGCCACCGAATATGCCATCAAGCTACAGCGAAGAGGATATTACATTTTTACTGCGCGATCTAAGTCATATTGAGATGGAACACAGTACAGCAGAACGAGAACGACGTATTCAACAAGGTACTAATTACGCTGAAATGTTACCTGTAGAAGTGCAACCAAATGAACGTTATATGGAGCTGTTTTATCAAACATTAGCGCAATATGCTCCAGACATTGCAGCGGCTGTCGGCGTAGTAGCAGAAAAAATTCTTGCAAAGAAACCACTTGAACAGTTAGTTCTTGTCAGCTTAGCACGGGCTGGTACACCGATTGGTATTTTACTCAAACGTTATTATGCATATAAATATCGTATTTCTGTCCCTCATTACTCAATCTCGATTATTCGCGAACGAGGGATTGACGAAACAGCGTTACTTTACATCGTCAATCACCACCCGCAAAGTCACATCCAATTTATTGATGGTTGGACAGGAAAAGGGGCGATTACAAAAGAATTAACAGCTGGTTGTCAAACGTTTAATGAGACGTATAACAAGGCGATTGATGCCACATTAGCAGTTTTAGCTGATCCAGCATATTGTGCCGATATTTATGGTACACGTGAAGATTTCTTCATTCCTTCTGCTTGTTTAAATTCAACGGTTTCAGGGCTTGTGAGTCGTACCGTATTAAATAAGCTGTACTTAAAAGAGGGTGATTTTCATGGGGCAAAATATTACGGTGAACTCGCACAAGCGGATGTATCGGTGCACTATATTGAGACAGTTGTAGCGCAGTTTGACATGGTCGAAAAGGCAATTAAAGAGGAATTACAAGTGCCGATACAGCCAACGAATTGGCAAGGTATGCAAGCTGTAGAGAAAATTCAGCAACGCTTTACTATAAAAAATATAAACCATATTAAACCCGGTATTGGCGAAACGACGCGGGTATTATTGAGACGTGTACCGTGGAAAATTCTAGTGAATCCAGCGTTTGAACAACATTTAGAGCATATTTATTTACTCGCACAAGAACGGGGTGTGCCCGTTGAGCCGTATCCCGATATGAGTTATGCATGCTGTGGTTTGATAAAGGAGATGAAATAATGCGTATTTTAACGACCGATTTAGATCGGACACTTATTTTCTCAAAACGCACCGTCAATCGTCCGTTAAGTGAATTAATTTGTGTAGAATATGTAGACGGCGAAGCATTATCTTTTATTTCACATGAAACTGAGCAAGCTTTACGTCAATTATCGGGTGACGCCTTCGTCATTCCTGTTACGACACGTGCTGGGCATCAATATGAGCGAATTGAGTTATTTCAACGTGTCTATAAACCACCATATGCCATTGTAGCGAATGGCGGTATTGTGTTGAAGGATGGAAAACGAGACACACAGTGGGATGCCATCATGCAACAATTATTAGCAGAAAGCATGCCGTTTCATGAAATGGCACACATATTTGCAACCGATTGGCAACATCCGATGTTTCAGCAAATAGCAGATGCAGATCAACTCTTTTATGTGTTAATGCTTGAAAAAGAGAAAATAGATTGGGATTGTCTAAACGACTTGCGAGATCGTATGGAAAGAGTAGGGTGGAGTAGTTATATAAATGGCCGTAAGCTATATGTGTTACCGAAATGTTTGACGAAGGAACGAGCCGTGCAATATGTGTTAGAGCAAATGCCGTATACAATACATTATGCTGCGGGCGATTCCATTATGGACTTAGGGATGCTAGAGCTAACGGATCTGGCGTTTACCCCAGCACATGGTGAGCTGTTTAAGGAAAAAGGGTACGATGTAGCGGCCACTGTCATAGAAGATCCAGGGGTTTGTTTTACGGAACAATTATTGTTGAAATTTAATGAGAAAGTAAATGTGTAAAGGCATCGTTTAATTGCATATTTTGCTAAGCATCAAAGCGCACAATTAGTGAATGGCTTGAATGCTTAGAATGGAGGGGCTATCCAATATGGGGTGGCTCTTTTTTTAATTCAGGTGGAGGATACGCTTGTTATATAAAGATTACTATTACAAATAAAACATACTTGACTAATAGGTATTATAAGAATAGAATGCATATAATAGATAAATACAACTTCAGGGGGTAGACAGAATGGATTGGATTGTAGTTGCTAACGTTGTAGTACTACTTGCTTTCGTCGTACTGCTTTATGTGTTAAAGCAAAAGCATTTAAAATTTTCAACGCGTGTATTTATTGCGTTAGGCTTAGGGATTTTATTAGGTGTAGGGTTACAGTTCGTTTACGGCGCAGGCGCAGAAGAAATTACAAATACGGTGCTATGGTATAACATTATTGGCACAGGTTATGTAAAACTACTGCAAATGATTGCGATGCCATTAATCTTTATTTCGATTTTGGTAGCCTTTACGAAAATGAATCTTGGTAAAAACTTTGGTAAAGTGGCAGGACTGATTTTAGCCATTTTAATTGGTACGACAGCTGTTTCGGCAGTTGTAGGGATTACGGCTACCACATTATTTGATTTACAAGCAGATCAAATTTTACAAGGGGAAGCGGAGGTTGCACGTGGTGAGGCAATCGTAGAGCGTGCAGAAACGGCCGTTTTACCACTGCCTACTCAAATTTTAGAGCTATTCCCGGCAAATCCATTTTTAGATTTAACAGGCGCACGTTCAACTTCAACGATTTCAGTAGTCATTTTTGCGGCATTTCTTGGTTTTGCCTACTTACAAGTAAAACGTAAGGATGAAGAAATCGCGAGTGTGATTAAAAAAGGAATTGATGCGATTTATGCTTTAATTATGGGCGTTGTGCGCATCGTATTACAGCTAACGCCATACGGGATTTTAGCGATTATGGCACGTACAGTAGCAATCAGTGATTTTGGCGCGATTTATAATCTAGGGAAGTTTGTATTAGCGAGCTATGTTGCATTAATGATTGTATTCATCATTCATCTCATCATATTATCAGTAACAGGGTTAAATCCAGTAACTTATGTGAAGAAATCAGCAGAAACATTATTATTCGCCTTCACATCACGCACATCAGCAGGTGCATTACCGATGAATATTGCTACACAAACATCTCGTTTAGGGGTACCAGAAGGCATTGCTAATTTCTCAGGTTCATTCGGTTTATCGATTGGTCAAAATGGATGTGCAGGTGTTTATCCAGCTATGTTAGCGGTGATGATTGCACCAACAGTAGGCATTAATCCATTATCACCTGGATTTTTAGTATCGGTTGTAGCCATTGTAGCGATAAGCTCATTCGGTGTAGCGGGCGTAGGCGGTGGTGCTACATTCGCGGCCATTTTAGTGTTATCGGCGCTTGATTTACCGATTGCACTCGCAGGGGTATTGATTTCAGTGGAGCCATTAATCGATATGGGACGTACGGCATTAAACGTCAGTGGTTCCATGACAGCAGGTGTGACAACAGCACGCTTAACAGGAGAGTTAAATACAGACATATACAATACACCGCATGATGGCAAACCATTAGCGGAAGTATAAAAAAACGGGACATCTCGCAACTGGAGGTGTCCCATTTTTTTAAAATAAAATATGCGCAATCGCTGCAACGATCGGAATCGAAATAATTGTACGGATTAAGAAGATAACGAATAAATCCCATAGTTTTAATGGTAGCTTCGTTCCTAAAATTAACCCACCTACTTCTGACAGATAGACTAACTGTGTAACAGAAATTGTTGCGATAAAGAAGCGTGTTAATTCGGATTCGATACCGGCACCTAAAATAGAAGGTAATAGCATATCTGCAAAGCCGACAATCATTGTTTGTGCTGCTTCACCCGCTTCAGGGATTTGTAGTAACGCTAAAATAGGCTCAAACGGCATCCCTAAAATTTTAAAGAAGCTTGTGAATTCTGCTAGCACTAATGCAATCGTACCGAACGCCATAATGACAGGGGTAACGGCAAACCACATTTCTAGTACGTTTTTAAAACCACTCGCAACGATCTTGCCTAAGTTTTTATTTGAATCTGCTTTTGATAGTGCATTGTGTAAACCGAATGTGACCGCATTAAAATTAGCTGGCACATCTTCATGATTTTCTGGAAGCTTTGAACCGTCAATTAACGTATCGGCTTTACGAGAAAGCGGGAAAATACGCGGCATAATTAACGCTAAAAGGATCCCTGTGAAAATGACAGCACCATAAAACTCTAAGAAGTAATGACTCATGCCAATCGTTTCAAGTACAACGATACAGAACGTAATTGATACAACGGAGAATGTTGTTGCAATGACAGCCGCTTCACGACCTGTATAGTTTTTATCTTCATATTGCTTCGCTGTTAGTAACACACCAATTGTGCCATCTCCAACCCAAGAAGCTAAACAATCAATTGCTGCGCGACCAGGGACTTTGAAAACAGGACGCATAATCTTCACCATCATGGAACCGAAGAACTCAAGTAAACCGAAGTCCGTTAATAATGGTAATAAAAGTCCAGCAAATAAAAATAACGTAAACATAAATGTGACTAAACCGCCATCTGGTGTAATGAGTAACCCAGCTGTATAGTCAGAGATAAAACTTTCAGGACCTACTTGGAATAAGTACATACCTGCAAATACAACAGCAAGTACACGCATCATTGTCCAGAACCAGTGGACGCGGAAGAGCGCATCCATTAATGTACGTGGTCCTTTTTGGGGGACAATATGCATCACAACAGAACCGAGTGCTGCGATAATAAATGTGCCAAATGCAAACCAATGAATAAATGGTTCTACTTTTCCAGCTAACCAATTCGCTAAAATAGCAATGGGTACTTTTAAACCGTCAGCTGTTGAAATCGGTGTAATAAATAAAAATACCCCAACGGCAGAGAGTGCTAAGAAAAGAAACCACGTATAAGCCGAAAATTTCTTCATGTATAATAACCTCTTTAAATTGTAGTTTTGAATATTTATACACTATATATGCTTTATATACAATTGTCTACTATTTTAAATGAAGACGAATTATTCTGATAATATGAGTGCATACGATTTGTATACACGGTTAGAAAAAGTTGGATTTACTGTGTGGGGACTTTAAAAAGAAAGGCTATATTAAGGTTTTACTGGCGTTTTGGGGAAGTGTTTGAAAAATATAAAAAGTGTATAAAAAAACGCATACACGCATGTGAAAAAGCGGGCTACTATACGCCCGCTTTTAGAATGAATTATAAAAATGCACTATCCATTGAATTATTGATTTCATCTTCATGACGGATAATATAGAACTTTTCAACATTTAACCAGCTTTCGCTCATCGGTTGACCCTCTTCTATGCGTTTTGTCGTTTCAGCCATCATCCAGGCAGTTTGGGACATATGCGCACGTAAGGCAGCCAGTTTATCCATCTTTACACTACTTACATCTAAATGGATATGCGCCTCGCCATTGCGTGCCACGGTATCATTCGCGAAGCCAACCGCCCAAATTTTTGGCCGTTCACTTTTTGGCATACGACGAACTGCCTCTACGACCGCACGTGCTGTCGCTTCATGGTCTGGATGCACAGAGAAGCCTGGCAAGAAGGTGAAAATTAAAGATGGGTTTAACTCTTCAATTAAATCCGTTACGAGTTTCACCATTTTTTCATCATCTTCAAATTCAATTGTTTTATCACGGAAGCCCATCATGCGAAAATCTTGAATCCCCATTGCCTCACAAGCTGCTTTTAATTCAACGCGACGAATTTCAGGCAATGACTCACGTGTTGCAAATGGTGGGTTCCCTAAGTTGCGTCCCATTTCCCCAAGCGTTAAACACGCATATGTAACAGGTACTCCCATATTAGCTGATAGGCGAACAGCTCCTGCACATGTAAATGCTTCATCATCTGGGTGTGGGAATACGAGTAAAATTTGACGTTCTTTTTGTAATGTCATCAACGCGTCACTCCTTAATATGAAAATGGCGTTTCACTAATTTCAAGTGCAATCGCTAATTTCCCGGTATTGTCTAGTCCAGCCATCAATAGTCTGCCTTGTTCATCCAGTTGGTAATGGGTAATTCCCTGTGCATATACCCAGCCATGCGCCATTTTTAAGCCGACACGATGAGGTGCTTCGCCCACGACTTTGCCGAGTTCGTAGCAAATACGTGCATTCCGAATAAATGCACCTGCATTAAAGAAATTGGCGTCGTAATGTGTGGCATAAGAGCCGTTTGTTGTTTCTAGGTGAATGTATACATCTTTGTTCGCAAAAGAATTAAGTAAATCCTGGAGCGCATCAACTTGTACTTCCTTCATCTCAATTCTCCTTTCGAATCTGTCTATCTATAAGTATAGTAAATATTTTCTATAGATGAAAAGGAAAAGGCGTACTTTTTTTAAGTATGCCTTTTGAGGTACCGGGGAAGTACCGGGGAAGTACCACCGAGGTGCCACCGAAGTACCGGGTACCTCGGTGGTACAATGGTCGGAAAATGAAAAAGATAAATGGTCAGAGAGCAATTCACTTGCGAAAACCATATCAACCAACTACGTTAAAGAATGAGGTGATTCGTATGAAAGAAGTATTTGAAAATGAATGGCAACATATTCTGCAAGAAGAATTTGAAAAAACATATTACGAAAACTTACGGGAATTTGTTGCAGCTGAATACAGTCAAAATGTTGTTTATCCACCGCAAGAGGAAGTAATGAATGCATTGCACACGACAAGCTTTTCAGATGTGAAAGTTGTCATTTTAGGACAAGACCCGTATCACGGACCAAATCAAGCACACGGCATGAGCTTTTCTGTAAAGCCTGGTGTGCCGCAGCCACCAAGCTTAAAAAACATGCTAAAAGAATTGCAAGATGATGTAGGATGCACGATGCCAAATCACGGGTATTTAATGAATTGGGCTGAGCAAGGTGTCCTGTTGTTAAATACAGTATTAACAGTTCGCGCAGGGGAAGCTAATTCACATAAAGGAAAAGGATGGGAGCAGTTTACAGATGCGATCATTACGAAGTTAGCCGAGCGACCAGAGCCGATTATTTTTGTGCTATGGGGACGACCTGCACAAACGAAAAAGTCGATTATTGCGCGTCATCCGCAACATGTGATATTAGAAGCGCCACACCCAAGCCCATTAAGTGCGCACCGTGGATTTTTTGGTAGTAAACCATATTCCAAAATTAATGCCCAACTGATCGCTTGGGGCAAAACACCAATCGATTGGCAGTTATAATGAAAGTGCCTTTTTTCTCTATTGGAAACGTGGTAAAGTGGTAAGGAAAGCGAGGGAGTGCGATGAAGATTAATTGTTTTAAATGTGCGTATTTTAAAGTGACATGGGATCCGGTAAATCCGCGAGGGTGTCAAGCATACGGCTTTAAAACAAAACAGCTTCCTTCCGTCGTCGTGAAGCAATCGTCAGGGATGGATTGCTTAAAGTTTGTACCAAAGCAAGGAGGACAATGATGATTTCCTATGAAGCAATGATTGTGCAAATGGAGCAATTAGTACAAAACGCTAAACATGCGCAGGACGAGCAACAAATGCGTGAGCAATTAACAGCGGTAAAAGCTTTATGTGATATTGTACTTGGACAAAGAAACTTAAAAATGGAACAAACGGCTATGCCATCAGCTACAGTACAGCTGCCTGTTATGCGACAAGCAAATCTTTCCGATAAACTACAGGAATCCGATGCGAACGGCGATTCGATTTTTGATTTTTAGAATGAAAGAGGTTCTAGTATGAAAGGTTCAATTATTTCTGGCGCAGTGCATGGGTTTTTAGCCGTATCATTAGGAGCATTTGGTGCACATGCACTTGAAAACGTATTAGATGATTATAGTGAGGGCATTTGGAATACTGCGGTACAGTATCAAATGTTCCATGCGACAGCACTTATTCTGATTGGTATTTTAATGAGCGCTAAATTATTTGGGGAAGCAAAGCAATTAAAAATTGCGATGGTTTGTATGAATTTAGGGATTGTTTTCTTCTCAGGTAGTTTATTTGTGTTAGCGTTATCAGGGATTGGTGTGTTAGGAGCGATTACGCCAATTGGTGGTGTATTATTTTTAATTGGTTGGAGTATGCTCATTACTGCAACACTCAAAGCAACAAAATAAGACGTAAGACCCTTTATTTTTATGTGAATTAAAAATAGAGGGTATTTTTTTGAGATTAAGTATAATGAATTTTTAGAATTGAACGATATTTAGTATAGGAGTAGGAGGATTGGGATAAATGGAGCGGTTATTTAGTTTGTTGGAACAGCATTATGAAGAGATGGTAGCCATTAGACGCTATTTACACGAACGACCTGAGCTTTCATTTCAAGAGGTGCATACACCAAAGTATATCGCTAATTTTCATCGCGAGCTTGGATTAGAAGTGAGAGAGCATGTTGGAGAGCGTGGTGTTGTTGCGACACTTCGCGGAGGAAAACCTGGAAAAACGGTGGCATTGCGTGCGGACTTTGATGCGCTGGCCATTCAAGAGTTGAACGATATTCCATATAAGTCCAAAAATGACGGTGTGATGCATGCTTGTGGTCATGATGGTCATACAGCAACACTGCTCGTTTTAGCGAAATGTTTAGCGGAAATGAAAGAAGAAATCGCAGGGAATATTGTTTTTATTCATCAACATGCGGAAGAAATCGCGCCAGGTGGAGCGAAGGCCATGATAGAAGATGGCTGTTTAGAAGGGGTAGATGTGATTTTTGGTACACATCTTTGGGCGCCGACGCCATTAGGGGATATTTTAGTCCGTGATGGGGCGATTATGGCAGCAGCTGACCGTTTTGAAATAATAATTCAAGGAAAAGGGGGACACGGGGCAGAGCCGCACCATTCCGTTGATGCGATTGTGCTAGGTGCACAGTTTGTCACACAGCTACAAACGATTGTTTCACGTCGGATTGATCCGCTCCAATCAGCTGTTATTTCGGTCGGAAATTTTGAAGCAATCAATCCATTTAATGTTATTGCCGATACCGTGAAAATTCAAGGAACGGTTCGCACATTTGAGGAATCAGTACGAGAACAAATCGTAGAGGAAGTCGAACGATTATTAAAATCAATTTGTCTTGGGGCAGATGCATCCTATACATATCAGTACTACCGAGGATATCCACCAGTAGTGAATCACCAAAAGGAAACCGATTTTGTAGCAACTATCGCACGCAATATCCCAGCGGTGGAAAATGTCATTACATGTCCGCCGTTTATGATAGGGGAAGACTTTGCTTACTATATGCAACATGTACCCGGTACGTTTTTCTTTACAGGTGCTAAAAATCCAGCATGGGAAACGGCTTATCCTCACCATCATGCAAAATTTGATTTTGATGAGCGTGCGATGTTAATAGCTTCAAAAGTACTAGGTAATGTAACTTTAGATTATTTATTAGGGCAATTGTAAATGTAATGTAAAGGTATAAATTTAGTTGAAAATACCTATAAAAGAGGTAAAAAAATATTGGAATGCTCATTTGTGTAGAAAATATGCAATTAATAACGTAAAAGTTATAAAATGTACTGAAGTGATAATGAAAAATATAAAATAGGTTTTTGGGAGGAAATTAGATGAGTGTAGGTGCGAAATTAAATACAGCTTTTTATTCCATTATCATTCTACTATGTGTGTCGATCGGGATAACCTTTTGGAATTTATCCAATATAGAAGAAAAGACCGATGAGGCTTTAGATAATCGTGTCGTACAAATTCGTATTCTTGACCAAGTTCGCGTTGATTTAGGAATGCAAGGATTATTTGCACGTGCTTTAATCATTGAGACAACAGATAAAAATCGTGAGAATTTATTAATGTATGCGGAAGATTTAGATCAACGTATTTTGGAATTAAAAGACTTATTTACAAGTGGAATCATGCAAGGCTATTGGGATGAAATGAATGGACATAATAATGATTTCAATGCAATAGTTAAAGAAGTATTGGCAGCTATTGATGCAGGGGAGTTAGAACGCGCAAAAACAATAGTCAATACACAATTAGCAGATGCGAATGCAGGCATTTTAACAGTTGCTAATAACATGGTCGAGTATCAGGAAAAACAAATCGAACTGATTAAAGAAGATACAAATAGTGCAATAAAAATGTCTCGAACTATATCAATTATTATATTAGTGGTTAGTATATTCATTAGTATCTTATTAATACTTTACGTTCGTCGTACGATTACATCGCCATTAAAAGTAGTGATGCAATCTGCACATATTATTGCAGAGGGTGACCTTTCTCAGCCAGATGTCGCATTCAAGTCAAAAGATGAAATTGGTCAATTAGCTACTGTGTTTAATAGTATGAAAAATAATTTACGTAACCTGATTCAAAATGTACAAGCGAACGCAGAGCAGTTAAGTGCATCAGCTGAAGAGTTATCTGCAAGTGCAGAGGAAATTACAGCAACGACGGAAGAAGTCACACGTCAAGTAACGAATGCATCAGAAGTAGCACAAGGTTCTTCCCGCGCTGCAGGTGAAAGTTCGGTTGCGATGGAAGAAACAGCTCAAGGTGTACAACGGATTGCCGAAGCGTCCCAAACACTGCATTCTTCATCGCTTGATGCAAGTGAAACAGCTACACATGGTCAAGAAATCATTGAGCATGCACAGAAGCAAATGAGCGTTATCAATGATTCAACCGCAACGGTCAATGATTTAGTTCAGAAACTGGCGAAACAAACAGAAGAAATTGGCAATATCACGAAAGTCATTACAGATATTACAGAACAAACAAATCTTTTAGCACTAAATGCAGCCATCGAAGCAGCACGTGCAGGTGAGCATGGTAAAGGCTTTGCCGTTGTGGCAGATGAGGTGCGTAAACTCGCTGAGGAGTCTAAGGCATCTGCAAACTCCATCACGGCATTAACAATGGAAATTAAAACAGATACAGAAAACGTAGAACGTGCTGTAGAAAACTCACTTGTTTCTGTGAAAGATGGTGTCAATATCATTACAGAAGCAGGGGATTCGTTCCACGGGATTGTCAATGCGGTAGAAGTGATGACGACACAAATTCAAGAGATTTCCGCAACAGCTGAACAAATTTCTGCAAGTGCAGAGGAAGTTTCCGCTTCCGTAAATGAAATTGCTAACGGTGCGGAAATAGCATCAGGTAATATTGCTACTATCGCATCTGCAATGGAAGAACAAGTTTCAACAATGGATGAAGTAAGTGGGGTAGCCAACACATTAAGTGAAAATGCACAAAACTTACAATCGGAAGTACAACGATTTAAAGTGTAAAGGAAAAGCGCAGGTCTCATTCATTTGAGACCCGCGCTTTTTATTGTTGTCTTGGTGTAAAGTAATTCAATTCTTCGTCAAACTCTGCATAGTCGAAATAAATCATTGGGAATAAGAAGCGGTGATTTGTTCGCAGTTCACGTAAAATGACATGGTCACGTCCTGCAGCCTCTACTACGCCACGCACTACTTTTGTTTTCTGACCATCTACTACATTTTCAAACGAAAAATAAAAATTCCCGGGTTTGCCGCGGTTTAAGCGTAAAATATTTTCGATATAGGATTCCTCACGTAGTTGAGGGGTAGTCATTTGTTGACCTGGAAATTGAGCTGCATAACCGCCTTGCTGTGGATTCCAATAATAAGTCAATGCTTTCTTCCTTTCCTTTTTAAATCGTTCAACAATCAGATTCCATTAGCGCAAAGAAACAACGTAACTTGAACCGCCTAGAGGTTAGTAGACTGTTCGTTTAATGGTACGAATATCTCTAACGTCAAGACAATAAGCACGTACGCGATTGACAACAGTGATAGGCGTACCTCCTTCTGTCATTAATATATGTTTGAATAAAAAAAAGTTCACAAAATAAAGCGAAACTTCAATTAGTGGGTTTTTGACACACAGGACGTGATGTATTTTAGCTCCCGCTGATTGAGAGAGGAACGCCACAACGCCTGCGTGAATAACGTCCTGTTGCCCTTCATCAATCGGGCTAGTTGATTTCTCACTTATGCGGATAAAATAATTCCCATTGTAAAGCGCACATGATACATTAAATGATATAATGTGACGAAATTGTGACAGGTGATAAAAAAGACGCATAAAGAATAAATAACATTAAAGGTAAACAAATAAACACTCAAGGGAGTGAATATAGTGCAAATCGAGAGATGGGTAGGTATGTTCGTTAGTGCGATCGCTGCTTTTGTCATTGGCCATTTGTATGATCAACCGTTGCATTGGTATTTATTTATTTTGATGTTAGTTCTCGGTGTGTTTATTAACTTAGTCATTATTATTTTAAAGGCAGAAGAAGATAGTGTATAAAAGCTTGGGGATAAAGTATGGGCGATTAGATAGACAGTTGCATTTGGAACGGGTATTTTTAAATTGACGATAGTTTAGAAATGGCAAGTAAATTCGGAAATTAAGCAAGTAAATTTTAAAATTAGGCAATTAAATAGAAAAACCTCGCGCAATGTTCAAATTGCACGAGGTTTTTTATTATACAGTCAGGAATTGTACGAGCTTTTCGTTGTCTAAAAGGTTACCAACAAAGAATGAGCCGAACTCGCCGTAACGCGCTGATACTTCATCAAAGCGCATTTCGTATACTAATTTTTTGAATTGTAATACATCGTCAGCGAATAATGTCACGCCCCATTCGTGATCGTCAAAGCCAACAGAACCTGTAATGATTTGTTTAACTTTTCCTGCATAGCCGCGACCAATCATACCGTGAGAACGCATTAGGCTTTTGCGCTCATCCATTGATAGCATGTACCAGTTGTCGTTCCCTTGACGGCGCTTGTCCATTGGGTAGAAGCACACGTATTTCGAACGTGGTAGCTCTGGGTATAGACGTGCACGAACATGTGGGTTTTGGTATGGATCTTCGTTTGATTCGCCTGCTAAGTAGTTCGATAATTCCACTACTGAAACGTAAGAGTATGTTGGCACTGTAAAGTCCGCAATCGCTAATTTATTGAACGCTGCTTCGATTTCTTGCAGCTCGTCCATTGTTTCACGAAGCGTCATAACCATAAAGTCTGCTTTTTGACCAACAATCGCGTAAAAGGCATGTGCACCCGTTTTTGCCACATCTGCTTCATTTAGTTTTTCTAAGTATTGAATAAACTCATCAACTGCTGCTTTGCGCTCCTCCTCAGAAACTAACTTCCAAGAAGCCCAGTCGATTGAACGGAAATCATGTAAAGCGTACCAGCCGTCTAGTGTAATAGCTGCTTCATTCATTGTGTAAGACACTCCTTTTATGGATAATTATTCACAGTTAGTGTAACACAAGTAGTGAACATTTCGTTATGAGAAACTACAAAAACAAGTAAATTCACCAATTTGACATGAGTTGAAAATGCAGTATGCTAAGTGTAGTCAATTCGTAAGGAGTTATAAACAATGAATCGTTTTTTGATAGAAACAAACTGGCGTTTTATCGATCAATCACTCACGATGCTCACGCACTCACCGCTTGAATCATTTGCAATGGATGATACACTTTGCCATGTAACAGGGCATGCAAGCAGTCCACCTGTTATTCGGACATGGGTACATCAGGAATCGGTTGTACTCGGTATTCAGGATCATCGCTTACCGCATATCGAGGAAGGAATGGCGTTGTTACGCGCGCGCGGGTACGAGCCGATTGTACGAAACTCTGGTGGACTAGCTGTTGTGCTCGATCCCGGTGTGTTAAATGTGTCCATTGTATTTAGTGAGAGCGAGCCGACAAGTATCGATCAAGCATTTAGTTATATGGTAGATTTAGTGAAAGCGATTTTTCCAAAAGTAGCCGATCAAATTGAAGCCTATGAAATTGTAGGCTCGTATTGTCCAGGTACATTTGATTTAAGTATCGGGGGTAAAAAATTTGCAGGGATTTCACAGCGTCGTATGCAAAATGGTATCGCTGTACAAATCTATTTATGTATTGAAGGCAGTGGTAGTGAACGAGCAGCGCTTATTCGTGATTTTTATGCTGTGAGTTTACAAGGGGAGAAAACGAAATTTACGTATCCGACAGTAGTGCCCGAAGTGATGGCATCCATGCAAGAGCTGACAGGCGAACCGATGACTGTTGCGGACGTCAATATACGAATCCAGCAATTATTGATGGCATGGAATTCGAACACAGTGCTATTACCACTACAAGAGTCAGAGTTAGCATTATATGCGCATTATTTAGAGCGCATTTATAAGCGCAATGCTGTATTACTGAAAGGCTGATAAACTGATAAACAAAAAAACAGGGAGCCTGCTTATTGCAGTTGCTCCCCGTTTTCTGGTTGTGGTGCGGAAGCTATTAAATTACCGTTTCGCTCCATTTTAAATACAGGTGCTACACGTTCTTCCTCTGTGTCTAATGTAACAAGGCGACGTGCACGATTCATAATGTTGACAAACTGTTCATAGTCTTCTTTGATTTCTCTGTTTTCGCGTTCCAGTCGTGCCACTTCCTGCTCTAACTCTTTTAACTTGTCTGTCGAGATATTGGCCATATGACGCCATTTAGCTACTTCTGTTTCTGCTGAACTAGTATGTTGCAAACGTGCTAAATAGGCAATCACAATATCGAGTGATAATGCAGATAAAGGAATGGTACGTCCTTCTTCTTCATTGGCAGATGGAAGTAGATAGATTTGTTGAGCGCGACGTTTACCGATCGAGCCAAGGACACGAAGGCGTTCTTTCCGCTCTTTTTTCGCTTCTGATAATTCCTTCTCATAAAAACGACGAACAACGGCATTCCAACGAAAACCACAGGCTGCTGCAGTACGGTTTAATGCATCACCAGCTTCCTCAAAAGCATTTAATTGTGTACTACCTTCTTTTACATGTCTTAATACGGCTTCGGCTAATAGTTCATCATTTTCTTTTAACCAAGCATCTTGTCTTACTTTTACCATGGAAAATCCCCCTAACTTTATAATTTCACTATTAATATGACCTGATTTACGAGAGTTTATTCCTTCTTTTTTTTTTAAGTGAAAAATAGCTTCAGACCTTTGACCGATAAACACTGTTTTCTCTTGAATCTAGCTTGATGTATGAGCTACAATAGGAAAGATTAAAATGCAAAAAAACTGCTTATGAAAGCGTAAAATAGTATAGAAAGGGTGTTGACACTATGGCAAACATCTTTCACGTTTGCGATGAATGTCAGGCCGTTAATTTAAAAACGTTAATTCCAAAACTAAAAGATATAGATCCAGAAGCAACGATTGAAATTGGCTGTCATTCATATTGCGGACCAGGCCGCAAAAAAACATTTACATTTGTCAATAACCGTCCCGTAGCTGCTCTGACAGAAGATGAGCTCATGGAAAAAGTTATGGCAAAGCTAAAGAAGTAATGTACATGAGGTTGTTCATCTAGTATGAACAATCTCTTTTTGTTAATGCTAAAGTAGCATGTCTTTCATATAATAAAAGTAACAATTAGTTGGAGGAGGTACAGAAGATGGATTATGCAACAGCGAAACTAGCAGAAGAAAAAGTATTTAAAGACCCTGTGCATCGTTATGTGCATGTGCGCGACCAAGTCATTTGGGATTTAATCGGCACATGCGAGTTTCAACGTTTACGCAGGATCCGTCAGTTAGGTACTACATATTTAGTATTTCATGGGGCTGAACATAGTCGTTTTACGCATTCGCTTGGTGTATATGAAATTGTGCGACGCATTATTGATGATGTGTTTAGTGGTCGACCCGAGTGGGATAATAATGAGCGCTTATTAGCACTGTGCGCGGCATTATTGCATGATTTAGGACATGGACCGTTTTCCCATGCATTTGAGGCGGTGTTTGGTACAGACCATGAGCAATACACACGCGCCATCTTGCTTGGCGATACAGAAGTAAATGCGGTGCTCCGAAAAGTCGGAAAAGGGTTCCCAGAGTTAGTGGCTCAAGTCATTGATAATAACTATACAAATCAGCAAGTCGTGAGCCTGATCTCCAGTCAAATTGATGCAGACCGCATGGATTACTTGCAGCGAGATGCGTATTTTACAGGCGTAAGCTATGGGCATTTTGATATGGAGCGTATTTTACGTGTTATGCGTCCACGAAAAGATATGGTCGTCATTAAATCGAGCGGGATGCATGCGATTGAGGATTATATTATGTCGCGCTATCAAATGTACTTGCAAATCTATTTTCATCCCGTGTCTCGGAGTGCGGAAGCGGTTCTGAATCATATTTTAAAACGTGCGAAAAAGCTAAGTGAAGAAAATTATCAATTTACATTTGAACCGGTACACTTCAGGCCGTTCTTTCATGGAGAAGTATCACTTCAACAATATTTAGCGTTAGATGAAAGTATTATGCTGACATACTTCCAATTTTGGATGGATGAAACCGACCCGATTTTAAGTGATTTATGCCGTCGCTTTATAAACCGTGACTTATTCGAACATATGGATTTAAATCCAGCGGAGGAACCAGAACGCTATGCATGGCTAGTCGAGCAAGTAAAAGCGATTGGTCTGGACCCCGAATACTATATAAAGCCCGATTCCACATCGGATTTACCCTATGACTTTTACCGTCCAGGCGTCGTGCCAACGAAAAGGCCGATTTACTTGGAAATGCCAAGCGGGGAAATCCGTGAGTTAGCCGAGCAATCGCATATTGTCTCTGCGATGGCGAACAATATTAAGGTCGACTACAAAGTGTATTACCCGAAGGAAATTCATTTCTTAGGTTAAACACACCCCCTACACTTGGGCAGATCATTCAAGGGTAGGGGGTGTTTGTTAAAATAAATGATTTTACATCCCCTACTAGTGTCAAATCGCGAAATTGACATACAACTTAATTTTAAATAAGTGTCAAATCAGGTCTATTTACCTGAATGGCGCTTATTTTCAGTTAAGTTGTATCTTAAAATCGACAACTGGCGTTTTTGTCGTTTTTAAAAAGGGAGTGTATGATTTTTTTGTTAAAAAATCGCAAGCTATCGTTTGTTTTTATTATTTTTTATAAATGACCCCATCATAAAGACGCGCATCAACTACTTTAGAGCACACCACATTTTTCTAAAAAGCGTGAGTATTTTCATTTTTTATTCAAAAACCCGCTTTTTTCGCCCTTCACGCAATTCTTCTTTTTAGTAAATTTCTCTCTTTTTTATCACAGCAGCTATTCGTACAGCCCTCTATTTTGAATGAAAAGGTTTATTTCCCCCTAAAAATATAAGCCAATTGTTAAAGTCTATCGCTATGCTGGAACATGAAAATAAAATGCTATAGAAAGCTTTAAATAGGTTTATTTAAACAAAATATTCTATATTTTTCTAATTTTATGGTAGTGAAATGTAAAATTTAAGAGATTATTAAGCGGTTTTAAATATAATGCTATTGGAATCTCATAAAGAGGTTATGAAATATAGAAGAAGGAGGGAAAAGCTAAGGAAATGAGAAAACTAAATATAGCGCTTCTCACGGTACTCGTACTGTTCCAAACCATCCTCGGGCCGTTTGGTACATATGGGGTGACGTTTGCGGCTGAAGAGAAAAATACGCAAAATACTTCTGCAACAGCCATAACGCCTTTAGCTGGTTTAAATCTTGAATTTGCGTATTTAGATTACAATGGTACAAAGATTTCAAGTACAGCTGATGCAAATAATGTGAAGCCACAAGCTGGGGATACTGTGAAATTACGTTATGAATTTTCTACGGACGAAGATTTAGAGTTTGAATACGGTGATGAGTTTAAATTTCAATTACCAGATTCATTCCTAGTATTCGACAAACAAGCTTTAAGCGGTCCAATTTCAATTGGTAGCGAAAAGTATTTTGAATATGAAGTAGACGAAAATAAAGTAGTAACAGTGAAGGCGGTTAAACCTTTTATAGAGGGTGGTATTAAAGGAGGATATATTCAATTCTCAGCTAAATTCGGTAATTTCAAAACAGATGATTTAGAACAAACATTAGATATTCCGAAATATGGTTCTGAAGAAAATATATCTATTCAATTAAAGTTCAGCCCTAAAGGTGGGGATTCTTCAATTTCCAAAGAGGGAGTTGAAATCTCAGGTAAAGATTCAGCAAAACGTTATATTCAATGGACAGTATGGGTAAACCAGTCAGCAAAAGAAGTTACACAATTCCAATTTGAAGATAGTTGGGGTGAAGGAGATCTTTCTCTTGATGCGAGTTCTGTAAAAATAGAATCCGTAGAAATGGAAGCTACGTTAAATGAAATAAAGGTTGTAGGTACTCCAACACCTGTTACTACACCAAACATTAATCAGTCAAATAAAGGCTTTGATTTCACACTCGATAATCTTTCAGGTACGAATGCCTATAAGGTGACATATATTACACAGGTAGAACGTACACCAAAATCTGAAGTGGAATCATTTACAAATAAGGTGTCCGTAATACCTACGATTAGTAGTGGAACAGAAAATTGGGATGCAGAGGCAACAGTCAACCTTGAATATGGCAAACCGCTAGAAAAGACGTATACAGGTGATAAATATAAGGCTGATTGGACAGTTTCCTATAATTATATAGGAAACCAAATTAAAGATCGCGTCTTAAAAGATTCACTTGGTTCGGGTAGCTTACATAAATATGTGGAAGATTCTATTCGATTATATGAAATTCAAGGCGAAAATGAAGTATTGATTTATTCCTCTAATTCTGCTGACAACTTACAGACTACTGAAATGGCTGATGTTGCGTTAAATGACACGGATAAATTTATTCAAGTGACATTTAAGAAGGAAACGACAAAGCCATATAAACTAAAATATGAAACAGTATCTGAAAAAGATATTATTGCAGGAGAAAATGGTCAGCTACCTAAACCAATTGCAAATACAGTAGAAGTCAAAAATCCAGGTAATCCAGGAGAGGCTTATGAATATAAAGTATCTACTGAAATTTATGCTGGATATGGTGTGGGACGTAAAGATGTAAATGCTGTAGATTACTCTAATAAAGAAGTCGAATGGAAAGTAGAATTAAACGCTGACCTAAATACAATGGAAAATGTCGTAATAAAAGACTTCTTAGATACTCAATCTACAAATAAAGGTAATTTGGAGTTACTAAAATATGCAGATGGCAACTATTTTAGATCTGAAACCGGAACAGACCCAAATAGCTTAAGTGATTCTATAATCGATAAAAATGGGTTCACACTAAAGGTCGGTACATTAACTGACAAAATGGTGTTCTATTATAAAACAAAGTTTGATGTGTTAGAAAAATATTTAGCCGCTACTGGGCAATCCGCATATCAAAATAACATTAAATTTGAGTGGGGTGGCGGAGAAAGCACCCAACCAGTAGAAGACGAATCAAAGGTCGGTACATTTACGCCATTAGAAGCATTTAAAAATAATGCAATTAAATCAGGAAGCTATGATTATTCAACACGTGAGTTTGTGTGGTCTTTAAAAGCGAACGTTAACCAAAATGAAATTAACAAAATTGTTGATACACTTGACGATTATCAAAGCTTTTTAGGAACGAGTGCTATTGAAATTTATAAAATTAACGTTCAACCAAATGGTAGTCTACAACGTGGTGAAAAAGTTACTTCCGGTTACACACCTGCTATCTCAGGACAATCACTAACACTTACCTTTGATAGTTCAACAAGTTCAGCATACGAAATTGTGTATAAAACAAAAGATACGGATGGGATTATCGGAACTGGTGGTACAGGAAATAACAAAACGAACCAAACGTATAAAAATAATGCTGAAATTTATTTAAATGGTGAATTGAAGGGGAAACCTAAGGAAGCAGAAGTAACTGTAGAAGTTGCGGATAACTTAATTGAAAAAATAGGTACACCAAATTCAGCCGATTCAACAGTAGATTGGAAAATCGATATTAACAAATCGGGTTCAACAATTAAAAATATTATTGTAAAAGATAACTTATCAAGTACGGACCCAAATGTTAAACAATTTTACTTGCAAGAATCGTTTGAATTAAGACCATTTGTTTATGGAAAAGACGGTGTCACTTTAGGTTCACCGGTATCGTTAACTGACAAAGGGGCATTAACGATTTTACCGGATAAGCAATCATTTGAATTTAGGTTAAATGAGGAAAACGCATCGTATCAATTAAGCTATAAATCCTTTTATGAAGGTCCAAATAATGGGGCATTGAGCAATAATGCGGTACTAAATTATACAAACTCAACAACCGGACAAGATGTAACGGGTGAATCTACTAAATCTGAAGTGGCAACAAATTTCACTTACAATGATTCAGATGCTGGTATGGAATTTAAACGTGTCAACCTTGAAATTACGAAACAAGGGATAAACAATGACGATACAAGTAAAAACCATCCATTAAAAGACGTTGAATTTACCGTTTGGAATAAGTCTGGTAAATATCAAATTAATGATACAGTGTACAAAACAGATGCAACTGGTAAATTCACAATTGCTGATATTGGTACTGGAACTTACGTCATAAAAGAAAAACTACCAGAGGGGTATGTAGCTCCTACAACATTACAGGGTGCTTCTAATATCGAAGTAGTAACAGAAAATGGTGCGAAATATGCGAAGTATACAGTAACGATTGGTAAATTAACGGATGGTGCAGCCAATACCAAGGTATGGACTGTTAATAATGATGAAGTTTTACAATCTAGTTCGCTGAAAAAAACAGGTTTAGATTCAACTAAACTTGGACAAGTCAAATTCAAATTGTATAAACAGGATGGAACACAAGTGACATCGGTTCCAAAATACAAATATGAGAACGGTGTGAGAACACAAGATGGTACGCTAGATATCACGACACTTACACCTAATCCGACAACAGGTGAAATTTATGTATCTTATTTAGAGCCGGGTAGTTATTACTTCCAAGAGATAGAGACAGCTATAGGTTATAAACTAGATACAACTAAGAAGTCATTTACGATTTCATCTAACTCAATAGTAAAATTCGATGCAGGTACATTACAAAATAACCCTCGTCATCTAACTGTTGAAAACAAAGGTGATGACGGCGAACCTTTAGTAGGCTCAACATTTGATATTTATAAAATTGTAGATGGAGGCAGCTGTCCAAATCCTACTGATGGGAAAGTTACAGATTTAACAGATGCAACTAAATATGAAAAAGTTACATCTGTACCAGTAGTAACGGGTGAAGGAGGTAAGGTGACGGTAGATATTTCTTCACTTCCATCCGGACAGTACTTCATCGTACAAAATAATATTACAAATGTATATTATATAAATCGTCCAGGTGAAGTGGTGAAAATTGATACAACAAACTGCTTTACTTCTTCACCAACAGATGAAAATGATGTTATACCGCCTGTATTTGAAAACCCGCGTGACGAATCAGGTACTCTAGTTGATTTAACGCTAACAAAAACATTAGTAGATGGCGATAAGCATACAATTGAGGGCGCGGTTATTAAATTAACTGGTAAAAAAGCGAATAGCCCAAAAATTTACTACGGTAAAACAGATATAAATGGGCAAATTACGAAATGGTATAAATCAGAAGCTGATGCAAAAGAGGGAGATATTGCAAAAGCTGAATTAACAATCATCCAAGATAAATACACAGTAACAGAGCTTTACAATACTGGATTTAAATATGAAGGTCTTGCGAAGTTAGATGGTGCTAATGGATTTACAAATGATTCTGGCATTGTTTTTGACTACAATAAAACAACTGCTGTAACAGATATTAAAGTTACAAACAAAAAGCTAGAGCGTACAGTGATTATTACAAATAGCTGTAATAAGGAAGAAACAACGTATCAGTTAGTTAATACAACAACGAATCAAGTAATTAAGCAAGATGCATTAGGAAATAACATTCCGAATATTGACCCGACAACAGGAGTAATTAAATTACCGGCAGGTCAAGCGAAAATTGAGCTTACGAATATTCACCTTGCAAGTGGTAAGTATACAGTAGAACAATTAACATCTTCAGGTGGATGTAAGTTAAGTGAGGATCCAAAAGAAATAACTGTAGTACCAGACACACCAGGTAATCTTGAATTCCCAGAAAACGACGAGCCGATAAAAACAACCGTTACAAATGAAGATCCAGATGGTAACAAGTTGGTTGGTTCAGAGTTTGAACTGTATAAAGCGATTAATGGTTGTCCAACTGGTTCAACTATTAAGCCGGGGCCGGGAATATATGAACTTGTAGATACGTTCACAACAGGTTCAGACGGAAAAACGCCTGAAATTGACTTCTCTGAGTATGGTTCAGGGACATATGTAGTCGTTCAAAAATCACTTACAAGCGACAATAAAGAATACTATGTTGAGCGTGCTTATGAATTAGTAGAGTTCGATACATCCACATGTATTGAAATTGAGCCTGGAATACCTACGTCTCCAGGCACACAAGTACCACCAGCAACGTTTGAAAATGAACGTGGTAAAGGGAAAATAACGATTACAAAAGTAGATGAAAATGAGGCTACAAAAGGTATTGAAGGTGCTGAAATTACAATTACAGGTACTAAAATTCAGCCATACCAATCGTATAAAGGTACTTCAAATGTTAATGGTGAAATTAAATTCAAGGATGTAAATGGTGTTGAAGTAGATGTATTATTCGACGATTATGTCATAACAGAAACGAAATTCCCAACAGGATACGAAGGTCTGAAGACGACATTTACTACTAATACATTTGCATTTAAAGAATCTACCAAATCAACAAATGCCTCAATTCAAATAACAAACAAAAAAATTGAGCGAACAGTAACAATTAATGACTCATGTACGTTAGGTGACCGTGTATATGGTATTTATGCGCCAGATGGTACGACAGAAGTTGGAAGAGTAACATTAGCTTCAGGAGAATCTACGCAAAATATTACATTGCAATTCAATTTACCTGATGGACAAAATACAGCAGACTTTGTTGTGAAACAAATCTCAAGTACAAATGTGGAATGTGAAAATCCAAGTGAACCAACATTCCCGGTTACACGAGATGAGAACCCTACTCCACCAAAAGAAGTGGAATTGGGTAGTAACTTAGTAGAATTAACATTTGAGAATTGTTATGGACCAGTTTCTGGAACATTTACATTCTCAGATTCAACTAATGTTTACACGGTGACTGTGGCTGAAGCTGATAATGGTAAAGTAACGAGAAACATTCCAGCAGGTACTTATAAAGTAACGGGTGAAGGAATGGTAGAACGTACAATCACTATCACAGATGATACAGCGAATAATAAATACACAATTGCAACACAGGATTGTGGAACAATTGAAATTGATTTTAAGAGCTGTGAAAAAGATAATACTGATGTGACAACTGTAGATATTTATAAAAAAGGCGAAACTACACCTTTTAAAACAGTTGGTACAGTAAACGGAGTAACAAACTGGACAACTACTTTACAAGTAGGCGATTATATTGCATATCCAGGAGGGACTACGGAAAACGGAGTAGAGTTTAGTGTTACAGATGGTTCTAACGATCCTGTAGTTGTTAACGAGCCATGTGCTGCCGAAGCAATTACAATCGTGTTTAATGCCTGTGATAAGCTAGGCACAACAACTGTAGATATTTACAATAAAGATACAAAAGTTAAAGTAACAACAGTAGATGTTAATTCAAACTGGACAACTTCTTTAGCGGAAGGTAACTATGTTGCATATCCAGGTGGAACAACATCAAATGGAACAGATTTTACAGTTGGTAAACAGACAATCCAAAACCCAATAACTGTGACACAACCTTGTGGAACAGAAAAAATCACAATTGAATTTGATGCATGTGAAAAAGCAGCTACACCTACAACGTCCATTGATGTGTATGAAACAGATGCATCAGGTAATCCAACAGGTACAGCAACAGTTGTGACGAAAGATGCTAATAAATATACAGTAGATTTAGACAATGGTATTTATATCGCGTATCCAGGTGGAACAACAACTAATGGTACGTCATTTGATGTCACAAACTCTACAACACAAGTAATTACGGTAACAGAACCATGTCCAGCTGAAGAAGTAACAATTGAGTTCGATCGTTGTGACAAAGAGGGACGTACAACAGTTGATATTTACAATCGAGATACAGACGGAATTGTAACGACAGTAGATGAAACAACTGCTTGGAAAGTTTCACTTGAAGTAGGTAATTACATTGCGTATCCAGGTGGCATTAAAGAATTTGGTACACCGTTTGACGTAACAAAAACTACAACTGTAAATGATGTAATCAAAGTTCTTGAGCCATGTAACCCGGTGCCAGTAGAAATTACACTCATCGGCTGTAACAAGCTAGGCACAACAACAGTTGATATTTATGAGATTGACAATAATAATGAATTAATTCCAGCTTCAAAAATGACGGTTACAGTTCAAGATGGTAACGTAACAAAACAATTAGATGAAGGTAGGTTTGTTATCGTTCTAAGTGGAACAACAGCGTTCGATCTGAGTGAAATCATTACAATAGATGAAACAACGGTCGGCCCGATTCCAGTGACACTTACACAGGACTGTAAAAATGCAACGATTACATTTAAATCATGTGATTTACCGATGGGCAAGACAACATTCACGTTTGATGATGGAAAAGGGAATACATTTACGACATCAACAGATGAAAACGGTATAATTTCAACAACTGTACCACCAGGCATTTACACAGTAACAAATACAACAACAAACGTTTCGAAAGTGATTGATATTACATCAACTGTGACGAACTTAGTTATTGTAGAGTGTGAAGCTTGTATAGCAAATGTAACTGTGCCAGAGCTTGCAGGACAAACTGTAACGATTTCAGATGGTTCAATTATTGAAACTGTGCCAGTAGATGCGACAGGTACATTTACGGTGCCATTTACAGATGGTAACTTGACTGTGAAGGATGCAACAGGAATGGAAGTGGGTAAAATTACTGTTACGGATTGTACAGGTATATTTAATTACCCAGCATGTGAGCGCCCAACGATTACACTTCCAACATACGAGAATAAGGAAGTATTTATTCTTTCTGAAACAGCTGTTGGAGGACCAATTACATCTCCGGATGTAACGACAGTAGATGTTGCATTAGTAGTGACATCTGAAGATACTGCAACAGTAGATATAGATGGTAAACTAACAATTGATAAGTCGAAGTTAGTTGATAGCAACGAATATTATATTGTTGATGAATTCGGGAAAATTTTAAAGATAATTAAATTAGATGGTGGAGATATTGTTGTCTTTACGCCAAATCGAATGGAGGAGGTACGCTTAGAAGAATGTGTACCAAAAAATCCAATTCCATTTGAACCAGTTCCACCAACAAATCCAGGTGGAGGGACTGATCCAAGTGAGCCAACAGACCCAGGCACGCCACCAACTGATCCAAGTGAGCCAACAGATCCAGGCACACCACCAACAGATCCGAGTGAGCCAACAGATCCAGGCACACCGCCGACAGATCCGAGTGAGCCGACAGATCCAGGCACGCCACCAACAGATCCGAGTGAGCCGACAGATCCAGGCACACCACCAACAGATCCGAGTGAGCCAACAGATCCAGGCACACCACCGACAGATCCGAGTGAGCCGACAGATCCAGGCACACCACCAACAGATCCGAGTGAGCCAACAGATCCAGGCACACCACCGACAGATCCGAGTGAGCCAACAGATCCAGGCACACCGCCGACAGATCCGAGTGAGCCGACAGATCCAGGTACACCAACTCCAGTAACACCGGAGCAGGTAGAAAATATCCAAAAGATTATAGAAGATCCAATTCCAAATAATCCGGAAGATATTAAAAAGCAAATCGAAGAATTAAAGCAATTCTTAGAGATGTTTGAACAGCTTACACCTGAAGAACAAGCAGAGCTTCTGCGTGTATTAGGTGTAGAACTTACAAAATTACAGGAACGTTTAGCGGAGCTTGAGCGTACATTAGTCGCAATGGAGTCGAAAGAGCCAGCGACTGATGGTACAACAGCGGGGAACGATAATGTTTCAACAGCAGGCGAGAGCGTAGCGAAGCTTCCTCAAACAGATGGTGCGTCTACAACGGCAATGTTGTATGCAGGTCTTGCTTTAATGGCAATGAGCGCATTCTTCTTAATCCGTCGTCGTAAAAACGCCTAATAAAAAGGGTGTCCGGAAAGTGAAAACTTTCCGGACACCCTTTTCTTACTTCTTGATACATATCTACTAAGAAATATTGCTCCTGCGGTGGTCGTAAAGAAGCCATCTCAAAATGTCTTTTCAGATGGCCTCCTTTGCATCTTCAGGTGTATAACGTTGTGTAAATGTTGCGCGAACGGCTAAGCGTTTGGAGCCTTCTTCTGCACAAGTAATGAGTGTAAGTAATGTTTCATTCGGTATATCATCGATAATATAGACGTCTGTTTCCTCGATGATGTCCTTCGTTGTCAGCTCATATTCATACACATAGGATAGATCAGATAAATAGATTTTATCGCCGACTTCAGCTTCGTAAAGCGGACCAAATAATATATCTTTTTCTTCAAAGTAATGGCTAGCTAGTGAATAGTTGCCTTGTCCCATCATTTGCTGTGGTTTCATCGTACCAGCGCCAGCAGCTAAAGCTTCTTTTCCTACACCTTTTAAAATAGGTAACTCTAGGCCAACTTCAGGGATGGCGATGCTACCGATTACAGGTAAGTCACTCTTGCTCGCTTGGGCACGTAACACATCAACGATCGATAGTGATTGTACCGCTTCAAAATCAAAGCTTACCTCACTATTTTCAGTCACTACTTGCTCGGTTGGTGTCGGCACAAGCGACTTACTTAAGTGAGAGACAAGAAAGCTTTGTATAGGGTTGATTAAGACGAGCATAAGCCCCGTAATGAACATCAGTATAAGACCGATTTGGATTAGTTTTGTTTTCATACGTCACCTCACAAAAAAAGAGAATTTACTATATTAAGTAAATTCTCTCTCAAAATCTTATTTATCGCAAGCGCGAACGCCGCCTGTAGCGTAGTGTGCTTTTGACATATCTTCGATGATGATTGTTACGTTTTGTGCTGGAGCACCTGTTGTTTCAGCTACCGCTTCTGTTACTTTTTCAACTAATGCACGTTTTTGTTCATCCGTACGACCTTCTAATAATTTGACTGTGACGATTGGCATCTTATAAAGCCTCCCCGCTTTGAGTTATGGTGTATATTATTTATAATAATATAAACGGAGGGATTTACAATGTCTAATGAAGAAAAACCAAAACAAAAAATGGGCTTTACCATTATTAAAAATGATCCGACTGATGGACATGGTGGGTTTGGGATTGGCTCGCTAACGCTTGAAAATGTATCGCCGGTGATTATTGATGTGCAGGAAAAAACAGCGGCTGTGGAAATCGGCGCGATGCATGCGAAAAGTGATGTAGAACGGGGCATCAAGTTCACAACGAATCGGGAAGATTCTGAAGGTGGGAAAACATACTGGCTTGTATGGGTCACGATTGATTATAAAGCGGACGGTCCTTACTTTGCGGGTGTGACGGCATGTGAGATGGTTGTAAACCGTGAAAAACGTCGCGGCTATAAGTTGCTACCAGAGCATGTAAATAAAATGGATAAATCGATGAAGCGACATATTATGGTTGATTTTATGGATGATGTCTCAAAGCAAGTGTTGACTGATTTCTTTAAGACGCATAACTTGGAAATGTGGCATCGGAGTGAGCAGAAACTACGAGATGATTTAACTGTAAAACCATAAAATTTTTGCATCATAAAGATAAAAGCTATATGTTCGTCAATCTTTTTGTAGAAAAATATATAAAAATGCGTGAACAAAGTGTGACAATTGTAATTAGTATTGAATCGGTAGTTGAAACTACTAATGAAAAAAAGTACACTTGAAGCAGAGCTTACAGTAGTAGGCGCTAGGACACTTGGCCAAACGAAAAGCGATGAGAGCTATGCGGCATTTGAACATTCCCAAGCCGAATGCCCCATGATTCTCATGCTTTCGCTTGCCATAAAAGGGCTACTTCTTCCCACGGAACAATCGTATTTCCGGGGAAGAAGTAGCTCTTTTTATTTTCATTCGGCAGATGGACGCCCATCTCTATAGGTGGTGAGATGAATACAAGTAGACAAAATCCGAACGCCATTAAGCCGAGGGGTAATTGATTAATGAAAGTCCTGGTATACCATTAGACGTATCATTATTGTGCAGGTTCCTTAAATAATTCAAATGGTAGCCAGTTTAGTAAGCTATCCCATGAATTTTCTAATGACTCTGGATTAAACCAATCAGAATCAAACCAATACGTCGAGCATTTTTCTGTTGGCACATTTTCTGCTTTTACATAGACGAGACGCTGATTCTCTGGGCATGCCTCGGTCGCAATTTTACCAGAAGTAATATCGACTACTACGCCTTCAACAGTAGACGGCGCTACAAATTCCTCGTTAGGCAATCCTTTATGCACAGCCTCCATAAAATCGATCCATACTTGCTTTGTAGTCGAATTATCTGCTTGTGTAGATAAATTTTTTCCATGATCATAGCCATTCCATACACCTGTTGTTAAATGAGTAGAGTAACCAACCATCCATTGGTCACTGTTTGTTGTGCCAGATTTGGCTGCATACGTATGCGTCATTTTTGGTCGAATGGATACACCTGTTGCAGGAGAGTAATCGCTAAATACAGGATCAAATATGCCTGTGAGCATTTGCGTCATAATGTACGCATCTGCTTCCGTTACAACTTGTTCGTTTTTAGGTTGTTCATACTCATAAACGATTTGTCCTTTCGCATTTTCAATGGAAAGAATCGTTGTCGCATGAAGAGATTCACCACCAGCCGCTAGTATGTTGTAAGCATTTGTTAAGGCATAAAGTGATGTTTCGATTGTTCCGAGTGCAATAGAAGGTGACTCACTTTTTGTTGAATTTAACTGGAAACGCTCTAATACATTACGGAAACTTGGGTAACCGATATCTTGTAATGTTTTCACTGCATACACATTATCAGAAATAGCTACTGCTTGTGCCAGTGACATTTCATGGGTTGCAAACTGTCCGTTCACATTTTTTGGTGTATAGGTTTGGCGACCGTTATCATACGTAAAGGTCGTTTGCGATACGTCTTTAAATGTCATCGGTGTATAGCCTTTTTCTAGTGCTGCTGTATATAAAATTGGTTTAATGGTCGAGCCAGGTTGACGTTGTGCGAGTGTCACACGGTTAAATGAGCTCGTCCCATAATCACGCCCACCGACAAGGGCTGTTACAAACCCAGTATGAGGGTCCATACTGACAAGACCCACTTGTAATTCACTATCGGGCATATGGTTAGCGACCGCTTGTTCTGCCGCCTGTTGATGTGCTTGATTTAAAGTTGTTTTAATTTTCCAGCCGCCTTCACTAATGTTTAAGTTTTGGCTTTCTAAAATTTCACTTGCTTCAGCCCACACAACATCTAGGAAATAAGGGGCAATCGATTTGGATGCAATCCACTCGTCACTTTTATACACCAGCTGTTCTGAAACGCCGCGCTCTTTTTCTGTTGCTGTAATTTTCCCTTGACTTTCCATTAAGCTTAAAATAAGCTGTTGGCGTTCTGTCGCCTTTTGTTCATTGGCAAGAGGCGAATAGTATGTTGGCCCTTTTGGAATACCTGCAAGCATCGCTGCTTCCGCTAATGTTAAATCACCGGAGGATTTTCCGAAATAGTAACGACTCGCCGCTTCCGCTCCGTACATTCCGTGACCGTAATAAACCGTATTTAAATAGCCCTCTAAAATCTCATCTTTCCCGTAAAATATTTCAAGGCGGTAGGCATATAGGGCTTCGTTAATTTTCCGTGTCCACGTTTTTTCATGTGTTAAAAATAAGTTTCGTGCATACTGCTGTGTGAGTGTGCTCGCCCCTTGCACTTTGGACCCGGCTTTCAAATCTGCTAATAAGGCCCCCGCGATACGAGAGTAATCAAACCCACCATGTTCATAGAAATCCTTATCTTCTACAGCGATCGTTGCATCGATTAAATAGGGTGATAACTCATCGATTGAGACCCAGTAACGGCGTTCGTCTGTATAGTAGTCACCGATTTGATTATTTTGACTATCTAAAAATATCGAAGCTTTCGGAACTGTCAGTGGTGGTGCGCCAGCTATTTGTGCATAAACACGTAATGAGAGGATTGAAACCACAAATGCACTAGCTAATGCAATCGTGACTAACAGTACATTTTTGGACCATTTTTTACGTGTTTTCTTTTTAAAATATTGACGTCGTTTCATACGATTTCACCTCGATCTGTACTCGTTATGGTAGTATGTGCTTTTCGTGTGAATTAATAACGAAAAACTCTTGCACTTTGCAGAAAAACATCTATACTTTTTTTGAACTGCATAATATAGTACGTTTAACTTAAACGAAAAGTTTCAATTGTGTTACAAAAGTATTTCATTTGTGTAAAATTTGCAGTTTAGATAAATTGATACTTGCATTTTTAACATTTAATCACAGGAATATTCCTATTATTCTAGGAAATAATTTAAATGGTACAAATGCAGTGCAAAAATAACTAGAGAAGGTGAATAATATGCGTTTTGATGAAACTTATTCAGGGAATGTTTTTATTAAAAGTCATCCTAATTATGAAGAAAGTACAGCGGTTTTATATGGTATGCCGATGGACTGGACAGTAAGTTATCGTCCAGGTTCTCGTTTTGGTCCTGCACGTATTCGTGAAGTATCGATTGGATTAGAAGAATACAGCTTGTATTTAGATCGTGAGCTTGGCGATGTAAAATTCTTTGATGCGGGCGATATTCCACTACCGTTTGGTAATCCAGAAAAATCATTAAAGGAAATTAAAGACTGGGTGCGTAAGCTACTGGCTGATGGCAAAATTCCTGTCGGTATGGGCGGAGAGCATTTAGTGTCTCTACCTGTAATGGAAGCTGTGTATGAGAAATATGAAGACCTTGCCATTATTCATTTTGATGCACATACAGATTTACGTACAGACTACGAAGGGGAGCCGTATTCACATGCGACACCAATTCGTAAAATTGCTGACCAAATCGGACCATCGAATGTATACTCATTCGGTATTCGCTCAGGTTTAAAAGAAGAAATGGAATGGGCAAAGGAAAACGGCATGCACATTTCGTTATTCGAAGTATTAGAGCCACTGAAAAAAGTATTACCAACACTTGCTGGTCGCAACGTATATGTAACGATCGATATCGACGTATTAGACCCAGCGCATGCACCAGGTACAGGCACAGTAGATGCGGGCGGGATTACATCAAAAGAGCTACTGGCATCCATCCACGAAATCGCACGCTCTGAAGTAAATGTTGTAGGTTTCGATTTAGTAGAAGTAGCCCCAGTGTACGACCACTCAGAAATGACGGCGAACACTGCCGCAAAGATAATGCGCGAAATGATTTTAGGCTGGGTAAAATAATAGATTTTATTATAAAGTGTAGACAAGCCTGTGTTCAGGTTTGTTTGCACTTTTTTAGTATTAATAATCATATGAGAGAGTACTAACCTAGACTTGTTGCCGAGGAAAGTCATTTATTCAGCCAGTTCATTCTTGATTAAATAGAGAAAACTATCCTATAATAAGAAGGTTATATAATCGAACTAAAGGAGTGGTCCAGGCGGTGAACGATGTAGGAACTGAAGTGAAAATAAAGCTCGTTTCTTCTATTCTCCCGACAGAGGGTGAATTAGAAACATATGAGATGTGGCTACAAGGAACCTTTATTGAAAAAGCGGGGACGCACTATTTACGATATGAGGAAGTACAGGATGATAAAAACATCCGTACGACAGTCAAATTAACAGATGAGCAGGCGCTTATTATGCGCAAGGGCGGCGTGAATATGCGCTTGCCACTCAACACAAAACAAAAGGAACAAGGTCATTACGATAGCCCGTACGGCACGATTCCACTAGTGACAAAAACCCATCAACTATCGTATGAGCGACGAGAGGCAAGTGGCGAGTTTAAAACGCAGTATGATTTAATTCTCGGCGGTACGTCAGTCGGCAACTATACGTTACAAATATATTATACGGAGGTACAACTATGAACGCAGTAGAACAACTACAACAACAAATTAAAGCTGCGCTTGCTACTGCTGCTGTGAAAGCAGGCTTAGTAGAAGAGGCAAGTGACTTAAATATTCATTTAGAAACACCGAAGGATAAAGCAAACGGTGACTTTGCAACAAACTTAGCGATGCAATTAACAAAGGTTGCGAAAAAGCCACCACGTGCGATTGCAGAAGCAATTTTAGAAAACCTTGACACAGCAGGGACAGATATTGAGAAAATCGACATCGCAGGTCCTGGCTTTATGAACATTACAGTACGTAAAGATTTCCTTGCGGGTGTTGTGAAAGCTGCTTTTGAGCAAGCAGAAAACTACGGTCGTTCAAACGCTGGTGCGGGTGAAAAAGTACAAGTAGAGTTCGTATCAGCAAACCCAACAGGTGACTTACATTTAGGTCACGCGCGCGGGGCTTCCGTTGGTGACTCTTTATGTAACGTAATGGATTTTGCTGGTTACAATGTTTCACGTGAGTACTATATTAACGATGCAGGTAATCAAATTAATAACTTAGCATACTCGTTAGAAGCACGTTATAAGCAAGCTTTAGGCATGGATGCTGAAATGCCAGAAGACGGCTACCATGGTCCAGATATTATTGAAATTGCAGGGCAGTTAAAAGAAGAGTTTGGTGCAGATATTTTAGAGAAATCAGATGAAGAGCGTTTCAAATTTTTCCGTGAGCATGGACTGCGCCTAGAGTTAGCGAAATTACAAAAAGACTTAGCGAATTTCCGTGTTGAATTTGATGTATGGTATTCAGAAACATCTTTATACAACAATGGTAAAATCGATGTAGCATTAGATAAATTAAAAGCAAATGGTCACGTATTTGAAGAGGAAGGTGCCACTTGGTTCCGTTCGACAACATTTGGTGACGACAAAGACCGTGTATTAATTAAAAACGATGGCTCTTACACATACTTAACGCCGGATATCGCCTACCACGAAGATAAATTACAGCGTGGTTTCGATAAGCTCATTAATATTTGGGGCGCTGATCACCACGGATATATTCCACGTATGAAAGCAGCAATCGAGGCACTTGGCTATAATCGCGGCACATTAGAAGTAGACATTATCCAAATGGTCCAGCTGTACAAAAACGGCGAGAAATTCAAAATGTCGAAGCGTACGGGTAATGCGGTAACAATGCGTGAATTAGTAGAAGAAGTAGGCTTAGATGCCGTTCGTTATTTCTTCGTGAAAACAGCAGGCGACTCGCATATGGATTTCGACCTGGATTTAGCGGTATCGCAATCAAATGAAAACCCAGTGTACTATGCACAATACGCACATGCACGTATTGCGTCGATTTTACGTGCAGCAGGTGAGCAAGGCTATGCCGCTTCACTTGACAACCTTGGCCTACTAACAGCAGAAAAAGAAGAAGAGGTACTGAAAAAAGTAGGGGCATTCCCGCAAGTTGTGGCAGATGCAGCGAAACACCGCACACCACACCGCATTGCTAACTACATTCAAGACCTAGCGGCAACATTCCACAGCTTCTATAATGCTGAAAAAGTAATTAACCAAGATAACAAAGAATTAACAGAAGCACGCTTAGCTTTAATCACAGCCGTTAAAACAACATTAGCGAACGCTCTAAAACTAATTGGCGTAAGTGCACCTGAAAAAATGTAATCATCGTAAGCCATCCTTTATGGGTGGCTTCTATTAATTCCTGCGACGTATTTTGGGATTGCACAAGCCGCACTACAATAGAGTTTTCAGAAAATTATTCTTTTCAAAACGGAGATTTCAGCTATAATAGAAATGTTAGACAATTTGATAGTAATAAAGGTTCTTTGCGATGTGCAAAGATAATAGGGAAGTCGGTGTAAGTCCGACGCGGTCCCGCCACTGTAACTGCTAGCTCGCTTATAGAAAACCACTGATCCATTCGGGAAGGAATAAGCCAGCGTTTGATGCATAAGCCAGGAGACCTGCCTTTATGAACACCAAGATGACCTACGAGGATAGGAAGGTGGCTTTTGAGTATAGATGTTATACGTAATGTTAGCCTTTTCCAAAGTCTCTCGTACTTGAGAGGCTTTTTTATTTACAAATTTATCTATTTTTACAAACGTGCCACCATCTTAGGTTAATTGGATTAAAGGTATATCTTTCGGATAATAGGAGGAACAACAAATGAAGAAGTTTTGGCAGTTAGCCGCATCAGCAACACTTGCATTAAGTATGCTTGTAGCATGTGGAACAGAAAAGGAAACAGAAACGCAACAAAAGGAAGGTGCTGTCGTTGTAGAGGAAAATAATGAGACAGCCTTTCCAGTAACAGCTGTAGATGCACTCGGCAATGAAATTACATTAGAAGAAGCACCAGATCGTATCGTGTCATTAACACCATCCAATACAGAGATTTTATTTGGCCTTGGCCTGGATGAAGAAATTGTCGGTGTGAATGACAATGACAACTATCCTGAACAAGTAGCGGACAAAACGCGTGTAGGTGGCATTGAGTATAATGTCGAAACGATTGTGTCATTACAGCCGGATATTGTATTTGCACATGAATCAAGTATGTTTTCACTTGAAAGTGCGATTGCACAATTAGAGGCATCAGGTGTTACCGTATTCGTCGTGAACAATGCAGAAAACTTTGAGGAGACATATGATACGATTGAAGTAGTAGGTACATTAACAGGAAAAGAGGATGAGGCGGAAGAAGTCATCTCATCGATTCAAGCAAAACTAGCAGATATTGAAGCGAAATTAGAAGGAGTAGAACCAAAAACAGCCTTTATGGTTGTTGGAGGAGCACCTAATATTTATGTTGTTGGGCAAAATACATTTATGAATGAAATGCTCAAGTTCATTCATGTTGAAAATGCCGTAAAAGAAGATGGATGGCCGATGTATAGCCCAGAGCAATTCTTGGCAGCAAATCCAGATTCCATCATTTTCACTTATGAGGGGGATGATGAAACAATTAAAAATAACCCAGCTTTTGCGAACATGACAGCTGTTCAAAATAATGCATTAACAGTCGTAGATGCTAATACAACAAGTCGTCAAGGTCCACGTATTGCAGATGGTGTTGAATCGATCGCAAAAGCAATTTATCCAGAGGTTTTTAATGACTAAAAAATACATAGCGGCCTATGTACTTTCTATCGCTATTTTACTAGTGAGTATATGGTGTGGGATATCGATTGGTTCGGTATCTGTTCCACTTTCTACATTGTGGGACGCGGAAGCCAATCCAACCGCTTATAGTATTTTATGGCATATTCGGATGCCGCGCGTCATACTTGCTGCATTAGTCGGCGCATCACTGGCGATTGCCGGTGCCGCGTTTCAAGGCTTGCTCAAAAATCCGCTTGCTGATCCATATACACTTGGTATTTCATCCGGTGCATCAGTAGGTGCTGTTTTTACATTGTTCTTCAGTGTCTCGATTCCGGTATTTGGTCTGTTTACATTGCCGATTTTTAGTATGGCAGGCGCTTTAGTGACGCTTTTAATTGTCCTAGGCTTTGCACGAGTAATAGACCGAACAATGAAAATGGAGACATTAATTTTAACAGGGATTATATTTAGTTCGTTTTTAGGCTCCTGTATTTCGCTAATGATTGCACTTACTGGCGAAGAGCTTCGTTCGATTATGGGCTGGCTTTTAGGGAGTGTGTCCATGCGTGGATGGCCATATGTCCAAATGATTTTACCGTTCGTCATCATAGGCACAATGATTCTTTGGTTTAATCGCCGCGAGTTAAATGCGATGATTTATGGTGAAGAACGAGCAAAATATTTAGGGGTCGATGTCAAACGAAGCAAGTATATTATTTTAATCGGTGGCTCGATGTTAACGGGTGCCGCTGTGGCAGTATCCGGCACGATTGGTTTCGTAGGGCTTGTTGTACCGCATATGGTGCGGATGATTTTAGGGGCAGACCATCGTCATTTGCTTCTCATTTCATTTTTAAATGGCGCAAGTTTACTCGTGATTTGTGATCTTGTATCACGGACCATTATTGCACCGACAGAATTACCAATTGGGGTCATTACATCATTTATCGGTGCACCAGTATTTGCCTATATTTTCTTTAAGCAACGTAAAGGACGGGTAGCATAAATGTTGAAAGTTGAACAGATTTCAGGTGGATACGGACATGTGCCAATCGTCCAAAACGTATCATTTGAGGTAGAGAAAGGAAAGGTACTTGGCATTTTAGGGCCAAATGGGAGCGGGAAATCTACACTGTTAAAGCTCATTAGTGGCATTATTGAACCAACTGCAGGGAATGTTTATATAGAAGGCAAACCGATGAAAAGTTACAGTGCCAAAGCGCTCGCTAAACAAATGGCCGTTTTACCGCAACTGCATGCCAATGCCTTTTCCAATTCCGTTTATGATGCCGTCTCATTAGGACGTTATCCACATCAGAAGGGTTTTTTCTCAAGTTGGTCGAAAGAAGATGAAGAGGCAGTAGAAAATGCGATGGTACAAACGGGCGTACAAAAATACCGTGACACGATGATGGAGTTTTTATCTGGTGGGGAGCAGCAGCGTGTCTTTATTGCACAGGCACTGGCGCAATGCTCAAAGGTGTTATTGTTAGATGAACCGACGAATCATTTAGATATTGCACATCAAAAGCAAATTTTAGATATGATTCGAAAAGAAGCGACAGAATGTGGATTAACGGTTGTATCTGTATTTCATGATATTAATTTAGCGTCACTTTACTGTGATGAGTTATTATTGATGGAAAACGGGCAAGTAAGGGTATACGGGGCACCACATGAAGTTGTACTGCAAGAGCAAATTGCAGATGTGTATCAGGCAAAGGTATCTACATACGCACATCCGGAAATGCCAAAACCGCAAATTACGATGATGCCAGACCAAATCAGTCAACATAAGCCGGTTGTCTCGCTAGAGCAATTAACGATCACGCACGATTGTGTGCAGCTACAGACAGAATTTCCGTTAAAAGTCATTTCCTCTGCGGTGCATAATGCAGGGATGGGGTGGTACAACACCTTTTTAAACCGATCTGTATCACCGCAATATAATATTAATGATGTAAAAGAAGAAACCATCCAGTTTTTGAAGGAACAAGGCTTTTCATTAACGAATACAGTGGTCATGTTAACTGCTGTTGAGGCGAATCTTGCTGTGACACGCGTATTTAGCAATGGACGCTTTAGCGTGATTGTGGCTGTAACAGCAGGAGTAGGCAATGCGGTAGATGCAACGCGTACCTATGAACGGGAATACAAACCGTACATTGGCACGATTAATACATGGGTTATTGTGAATGGAAAGTTATCAGACGAGGCATTTTATCAAGCGATGATTACAGCGACTGAAGCAAAAACAAAAGCGCTTGCGGAAGAGGATATTCGTGATGTACAAACGAATACAGTAGCAACAGGAACATCTACGGATAGTCTCTTAATTGCAGCTACGCAACACGGGGAAGAACTGCCTTATGCAGGTCCGATTACCGATGTTGGGAAGTTGATAGGGCGGGGCGTTTTTGAAACAACAGTCGCTGCTATTCAACAATATAAGCAAGCCAAAATTTAAAGAAATGGGTGATTGGGATGAAGCTTTACACAAAAACAGGTGATAAAGGGCAAACAAGTATCATCGGAGGGCGTGTTGATAAAGATCACGCACGAGTTGAAGCCTACGGGACAATTGATGAGTTAAATTCTGTCATTGGCAAGGCTGTATCAGAGTTAGATAAAGGGATTTTTGCGGATATTTTAGCGGATCTTGAGGCGATTCAGCATGAGTTATTTGATGGCGGCGGCGATTTAGCCAATGTGATGAAAAATCGCGTGTATAAGCTAACAGAAGCACCAATCGAAGTCATGGAAAAGCGAATCGATAAGCTTTCTGAAGAGGCCCCTGCATTGAAGCGTTTTATTTTGCCAGGAGGTGCTCCGGCAGCGGCAACACTTCATATGGCAAGAACAATTGCGCGCCGTGCAGAACGTCAAACGGTCACATTAATGCGCGAAGTCGAGGATGTATCACCTGTTGTGCAAAAATATTTAAACCGTTTATCGGATTATTTATTTGCCGCAGCGCGTGTTGTCAACTTCCGTTTAAGTATTCCAGATGTAGAATACATTCGTAGTGGCGATGTTTTTAAGTAAATAGTAACTTCCCCTCTCAATGCATTTTGAGAGGGTTTTTAATGTGTATTTATAAAAAATAAAGATTTTTATAGCTAGGTAGCAGGATATTCTCGAAAAGGTATAGAATTTCTCTAAATAAGAATGAGGCTGTTCAATCTTTATATACAAAATTTTCTGACGTTTGTGACGAAAAACTGTTGACTGAATGCTCATTCATAATTACAATAATACTAATAGTATTAATATGGAAATATAATTTATTTATAGTAAGTTATGATGGAGATGTATAAGGGGAGTAATCATCTTAGTGTGACTTGCTTAGGGGGGATTTGTAGTGAATAATACACTATTAATTGTGAACTGGATAGCTACAATTGCGGTTATTTTGTATGCGTTAGGGTTATTTGCATACTTATTAAAAACACGCTATCAGTTTATTCAGTTAGGGAGAAAAGAAGAGTTCGAACAGAAATTTAGCGAACGCATTAGTGATTTAGTCGAAAAAGTATTCGGTCAATCGAAGCTATTAAAAGACAAGAAGATGGGATTAATCCACGTTCTGTTCTTCTATGGATTCTTAATGGTACAGTTCGGCGCGATTGATTTAATTTGGAAAGGGCTAGCACCTGGTTCCCATTTACCATTAGGGGGACTTTACGGGTTCTTTACGTTCTTCCAAGAAATCGTTGCAGTAGTTATTTTAGTTGCCGTATTTGGCGCATTTTATCGCCGTTATATTGAAAAACTTGTCCGCTTAAAGCGCGGCTGGAAAAATGGTTTAGTACTGATTTTTATCGGTGGGTTAATGACATCGACATTAATCGGTAACGGTATGAGTTTAATTTGGCATGACCATAGTTTTAACGGCTATGAGCCAGTTGCATCAAGCATTGCTTGGGTATTCCAATGGATTTCACCAACAGTAGCTGCTGCTGTATTTTACATTATGTGGTGGGTGCATTTAGTCATCTTATTAACATTCTTAGTGTATGTACCACAAGGTAAACACTTCCACTTAATTACGAGTATCGTCAACGTTGGGGTGAACCGCTTAGAGCGTAAAGGGACACTACGTCCAATTGACTTTGCAGCACTTGAAGAAGCAGAAGATGAGGCAGATATGCCAGCACTTGGTGTTGGGAAAATTCAAGACTTCACACAAAAGCAATTACTTGATTTATATGCTTGTGTAGAGTGTGGTCGTTGTACGAATATGTGTCCAGCAACAGGTACAGGGAAAATGTTATCACCGATGGACTTACTCGTGAAATTACGTGATCATTTAACTTTCACAGGGGCAGTTGTCACAAAACAAAAGCCTTGGGTACCATTCCAATTCTTTAACAATACACAAGGAAACCAGTTAGCGATTGCTGCAGCAGGTGGCGGTACGCTTGAGTCTATTTATGACCGTGAGTTAATCGGTGGCGTAATTACAGAAGAAGAAATTTGGGCTTGTACGACTTGTCGTAACTGTGAAGATCAATGTCCAGTCATGAATGAGCACGTAGATAAAATTATCGACCTTCGTCGTTATTTAACGATGACAGAAGGAAAAGTAAACCCAGATGCACAACGCGCGATGACAAATATCGAGCGTCAAGGTAATCCATGGGGCTTAAACCGTAAAGAAAAAGAAAACTGGCGTGAGTTAGATGAATCTATCGACATTCCAACTGTGAAAGAGGCGAAGAAATCTGGAGAAGGCTTCGAGTATTTATTCTGGGTTGGTTCGATGGGGGCATTCGACAATCGTTCACAAAAAATTGCATTATCCTTTGCACGTTTACTGAACGAAGCAGGTGTCAAGTTTGCGATTTTAGGAAACAAAGAGAAAAACTCTGGGGATACGCCGCGTCGTCTTGGAAATGAGTTCTTATTCCAAGAGCTAGCGACAGGAAATATTGAAGAGTTTGAGAAAAATGAAGTAACAAAAATCGTGACAATCGATCCGCATGCATACAATATTTTCAAAAATGAGTATCAGGATTTCGGTTGGTCAGGTGAAGTATATCACCATACAGAGCTTCTGTATGACTTAATTAAACAAGGTCGCTTAACGATGAATCACCGTGTAGAAGAAACAATCGTATTCCATGATTCATGTTACTTAGGTCGTTACAATGACGTATACGATCCACCACGTGAAATTTTAAAAGGGATTCCAGGTGTGGAGCTTGTTGAGATGGAACGTAACCGCGAAACAGGTATGTGCTGTGGCGCAGGTGGTGGTTTAATGTGGATGGAAGAGCATGTTGGAAATCGTATTAACGTTGCACGTACAGAACAAGCGTTGGCAACAGACGCTTCCGTTATTTCTTCAGGCTGTCCGTACTGCTTAACAATGTTACAAGATGGTACGAAAGCAAAAGAAGTAGAGGACAAAGTCGGTACATTCGACATTGCCGAGCTATTAGTGCGCGCTGTATTTGGTGATGGTGAAGCTGCGAAAGAAGAAACAGTAGAAGACGACATCATTGAAGAAACAGATGCAGGCGTAGTAGCAATGACGGCAACTGAAGCAGAGACAAAACAAGTAGCGCCACCTGAAAGCAGTAAGCAAATGATTGCCCAGGAAGCAGTAGTGGAAGAAGTGCCTGTGATGGAAGAAACACCTACTGTAGAACAGCATCACGAAGAGGTACATCCGGAGGCGCAAGGTGTTGTAGCAGTTGAGATTCCAGAAACAGCTGAGGAAAAAACACAAGATACAGTGAAGCCAGAAGTGCATGCAGCAGAAGAAGCTGTTGCAATCATAGATACACAAAAGTAATGAAAAGCATCTACTCGTACGAGAAATCGTATGAGTAGATGCTTGTTTCATTTTAGTTAAGATAATAGACAAAAAGTTTAAGATAATAGACAAACTCGGAACATTAATAGACAAAAGATTTAAGTTAATAGACAAACCCGAGTGATTAATAGACAAACCATCTATTCAACCTTAAATATTATCGTTTTCCCACTTGTTACAGCCCGTCCATTAGTAGATTTAATCGCATCTGTCATCACAAGTGTATAAATTTCGCCAGATGTATAACCTTGGTCTGGGGCATGTACAAATACTTTTTTCCCTTCACTTGAAAATGTTAAACCATTCACTCGTTCACCTGCTGCATTGACAACATACACCGTATTCTCGTTCAGTGAGCGTGGGTCAACGGGTTGGCTAAATGTGATAGTCCATGTTTTGTTTTTCTCATATGCTTGTAATGTAGAGGGATGTATCATCGTTAGCGTGTAAGAATAATCCTTCCCATTATAGCTATGTGCTAAAATGTTTCCTGTTTCTACAACATCAAGAAAATGAATGGCTTGTTTCAAGTTACCGACGATTTGTGCTGTTTTAGGATCATAAGCTACTGTAGATACTGATTTATTAAAGCTATGCAACAATACGTAGTCATTTAACAGTGTCAATAAATCCCGTTCATCGTGCTGGCGAGCAAATTGTTTGCCAAGTGCATACCCTTCGTCAAATAAATAAAAAGATTGATCTGTCATGAGATAAGTTGGATATTCATAATCAGACGAATAAGCGATTTCACTATCGAGCGTTGTAGTAGAGAGTTGCATCGTATCTAAATTAAGCAGCAAATACTGGTCATCATATGAGAAAGCAAAGCGATTTCCTGTTGAGAAGAAATCATAATAGAGCTCATCTTCTCCAAATTCAATTTCCTTCACGATTTGTCCTTGTGCATTAAATTCGATAAAACGGTGTGTCATCTGTGTATCATCTGTTTGATGAACCGAATTAATATACATCATATAGCGGTCCGGTTGACTAAAATCCACTTTTTCGTAAGAAATCGCATCAAAATAACGCTCCCATTTATAAACGAATACTGAAACGAAATTGACGATGTGATCTTTTGGGAAATGAGGCTCCAACGTTACGGTTTGATTGATATTACGTACTGGATCTTTAATATCTACATCAACAGTAGCTAACTCTGCACAGAAATCTTCACCGGCGCAAGGTGTTAATGTAGGGCGTTCGTACACAATTTCAGGAAATGCAAGCTCTTCCCCAAATAAATTAAATCCAAGCATCGGTACAAGATTGACCCCATCATAAAAGTAAAATTGCCCATCTATTATGTCCCAATACCTCGCTTGTTCTAAATACGTGAAGTAATTTTCATCTTCAAGTGACCACACAATATTTAAGTTTTCATCATACAATACTAGACTCATCAGCTCTGTATCATAAAACATTAAATAGGCTTGTCCATCCTCCGACTTAAACGGGAATACATAACCGCTCTTTAGTAAAAGTTTCTTTTGAATTTTTCCATTATCACGATGTAACTTATAAAAATCAAAAAGCAATTGTTCCTCATCTGCTGTATAGCTAATGGCTAATACATCACCTGTTGATGTTGACAGTGCCGTGTATAAGCTATAGTCAAGTGTGCGACTCCATTGCTCATTAAAAGCAATGTCTGTCTTTGCACTAGCAGGCAGTGTAAAACTACATAAAAAAAGGCAGCATATCATTATTATAACGCTACGTTTCAGATTCACGTTCATCCCTCCTAAAACTATCATACAACCAATATAGCAAAATTATCCAAGTTTTAAGCTTCATAAATTGTTAAATTTAAAAAATTTTAAAAAATGTATTTGAAAATGTTCTAATTATTTAGTATATTTTATACAAATAGTTTTTGTTATTTTTTTGCAGTTAAACTGAGCGAGCGTTCAGTCGATGGCGAACAAATACATAAACTCAATCTAAGCAAAGGGGTGTTGAAGATTGAATAAAACAGTTATTTTAGATGGTGCACGTACAGCATTTGGGAAATTTGGTGGTGCATTCACCAACTTACAAGCGAGTGACTTAGGTGGTATTGCGATTAAAGCAGCAATGGAAAAAGCAAACATTAACCCGAGTGATGTGGGAGAAGTCATTATTGGAACGGTGTTGCAAGCAGGGCAGGGACAAATTCCGTCAAGACAAGCGGCAAGCAAAGCAGATATTCCTTGGCATGTGAAAACGGAAACGATTAACAAAGTTTGTGCTTCTGGCATGCGCAGCATTACATTAGGCGATCAGCTGATTCGTTTAGGAGAAGAGGAAGTCATTGTAGCTGGTGGAATGGAATCGATGTCAAATGCACCGTACTATTTACCAAAAGGTCGCTTTGGCTTCCGTATGGGCGATGCAAGTGTAGTAGATGGCATGGTATACGACGGACTTTCTTGTGCATTTGACCCGAAAAATCCGCATATGGGTATTTACGGGAATGCTACTGCAGATGAATTCCAACTGACACGTGAGCAGCAAGACAAATGGGCTGCACGTAGTCATCAGTTAGCTGAAGCTTCACGTGAGAAGTTTGCACAAGAAATTGTGCCAGTAGAAATTCCACAGCGCAAAGGTGAGCCGATTGTTGTAAGCGAAGATGAATCGATTCGACCAGGCACTTCTGTTGAAACGCTTGCAAAGCTACGTCCAGCATTCGTGAAAGACGGCACGATTACAGCGGGGAATGCACCAGGAATCAATGATGGTGCTTGTGCAGTCGTACTCATGAGCGAGGAACGTGCTCAAAAAGAAGAGCGTACGCCACTTGCAACCATTTTGGCACATGCAGAAGTTGCCGTAGAACCAAAAGACTTCCCACAAACACCGGGATTAGTCATTAATGAATTATTAAAGAAAACAGGCAAAACGGTTGATGACATTGACTTAGTTGAAATTAACGAAGCATTTGCAGCAGTTGCCCTCGTAAGTAATCAAATTGCAGGGCTTGCAGAAGAGAAAGTAAATGTAAACGGTGGTGCAGTCGCACTTGGACACCCAATCGGAGCAAGTGGTGCGCGGATCATTTTAACATTAGCATATGAATTAAAACGTCGTGGCGGCGGTATCGGCATTGCAGCAATTTGCTCAGGTGGCGGTCAAGGGGATGCAGTCATGATTGAAGTCAAAGGGGATGAATAACAATGACAATTCAAAAGGTAATGGTCATCGGTGCAGGACAAATGGGATCAGGGATTGCACAAGTATGTGCGCAGGCTGGCTTTGATGTAAAACTAAATGACATGAAACGAGAATTTTTCGAGCGTGGTTTAGGTGTGATCACAAAGAACTTATCACGCGATGTAGAAAAAGGTCGTAAAACAGAAGAAGAGAAACAAGCGATTTTAAATCGCATCACCATGTCATTGGATTTACAAGATGCAGCAGATGTCGACATTGTCATTGAAGCAGCGGTTGAAAGTATGGAAATCAAGCAATCTATCTTTAAGCAACTAGATGAAATTGCACCGCAGCAAGCGATTTTAGCTACGAATACATCGAGCCTACCAATTACCGAAATTGCAGCGGTCACAAACCGTCCAGAGAAAGTCATTGGTATGCATTTTATGAATCCGGTACCGGTCATGAAGCTAGTGGAAATCATTCGTGGTTTAGCAACGGCAGATGAAGTATATCAAGCGGTGGAAGAAATGACATACAAGCTGGATAAAACACCAGTTGAAGTAAATGATTTCCCAGGTTTCGTTGCGAACCGCATTTTACTTCCGATGATTAACGAAGCAATTTATGCACTGTATGAAGGCGTTGCAACGAAAGAAGCCATCGATGATGTGATGAAGCTCGGTATGAATCATCCGATGGGACCGTTAACGCTCGCTGACTTTATCGGCTTAGATACATGCCTGTATATTATGGAAATTTTACACGAAGGGCTTGGCGATTCGAAATACCGCCCATGTCCATTACTACGGAAGTATGTGGCAGCAGGTTGGTTAGGGAAAAAATCAGGTCGAGGTTTCTACGTTTACGAATAAGGGGTGCACATCATGGAACTACGTTTTACAGAAGAACAAGATATGATTCGTCAAATGGTACGCGATTTTGCGCAAACGGAAATTGAACCATTTGTTGAGCGTATGGAACAGGGAGAGTTTCCGCGTGACATTTTAAAGAAAATGGGTGAGCTTGGCTTAATGGGCACAACTGCACCAGAAAGTCTTGGCGGATCAGAGATGGATTTCACATCCTATATTATTGCCATTCATGAGTTATCTAAAGTCAGTGCAGTAGTAGGGGTAATCCTTTCTGTACATACATCGGTTGGAACAAACCCGATTCTATATTTTGGTAACGATGCGCAAAAGCAAAAGTATGTACCAAAATTAGCAAGCGGTGAATATTTAGGGGCATTTTGTTTAACAGAACCGAGTGCAGGTAGTGATGCAGGATCGTTAAAAACACGTGCTGTAAAAGACGGCGACAACTACATCATTAACGGTTCGAAAGTATTCATTACAAATGGTGGCGAGGCAGATGTATACATTGTGTTTGCGTCGACAAATCCAGAGCAAGGAACACGTGGTATTTCAGCATTTGTCGTGGAAAAGGGAACACCTGGATTAATCATCGGTAAAGATGAGCATAAAATGGGGCTTCACGGTTCGCGTACATTACAGCTAACGTTTGAAAATATGGTTGTACCAGCTGAAAACTTACTTGGTGTTGAAGGAGAAGGATTTAAGATTGCAATGGCGAATTTAGATATTGGACGGATCGGTATTGCGGCACAAGCACTTGGGACAGCAGAAGCTGCACTCGAAGCCGCAACAAATTACGCAAAAGAGCGTGTACAATTCGGCAAGCCAATCGTTGCAAATCAAGGGGTAGCATTCAAATTAGCCGATATGGCAACAGCGGTTGAAGCAGCGCGCTTACTCGTGTACCGCGCAGCCGATCTTCGTTCAAAAGGTCTGCCATGTGGCAAGGAAGCATCGATGGCTAAATTATTTGCTTCTAAAACAGCGATGGATGTGGCGATAGAAGCTGTGCAAATTTTCGGTGGCTATGGCTACACGAAAGATTATCCAGTAGAACGTTATTTCCGTGATGCGAAAGTAATGGAAATTTACGAAGGTACATCGGAAATTCAACGCATTGTGATTAGCAAGCATTTGATGAGTTAGTCAAAGGCTTTTAAGACCTTACTATATAAATAAATTTCATTTTAACAAAAAGGGGATTTGGAGAATGAACTTTCAATTAACAGAAGAACACGAACAATTACGTGAAATGATTCGCGACTTTGCAGTAAATGAAGTAGCACCGACAGCAGCAGAACGTGATGAAAATGAAACATTCGACCGCGCTATTTTTGATAAAATGGCGGAGCTAGGGTTAACAGGTATTCCGTGGCCAGAAGAATACGGTGGTGCAGGCTTTGACTACTTAGCATATTGTATCGCAGTAGAAGAACTTTCACGTGTATGTGCATCGACAGGGGTAACATTATCAGCGCACACGTCTCTTGCAGGCTGGCCGATTTATAAATTCGGTAACGAGGAGCAAAAGCAAAAATATTTGCGTCCAATGGCAGAAGGTACAAAAATCGGTGCATACGGCTTAACAGAGCCTAGCTCAGGATCTGATGCTGGCGGGATGAAAACATACGCTGTAAAAGACGGCGATGACTATGTATTAAATGGTTCAAAAATCTTCATTACAAATGGTGGAGTTGCAGATATTTACGTTGTATTTGCGGTAACAGATCCAGAATCAAAGAATAAAGGTACGTCAGCGTTTATCGTAGAAGCAGATTTCCCAGGTTTCTCCGTTGGGAAGAAAGAATCGAAGCTGGGGATTCGTTCATCGCCAACGACAGAAATTATGTTTGAAAACTGTCGTGTACCAAAAGAAAACCTTCTTGGGGAAGAAGGAGAAGGTTTCGTAATCGCGATGAAAACATTAGACGGTGGTCGTAACGGGATTGCCGCACAAGCAGTTGGCATTGCACAAGGCGCTCTAGATGCAGCGGTTGAATATGCGAAAGAGCGTGTACAGTTTGGTAAGCCAATTGCAGCAAATCAAGGGGTATCATTTAAACTTGCAGATATGGCAACAGCAACAGAAGCATCACGTTTACTAACTTATCAAGCAGCTTGGTTAGAATCAAACGATCTTCCATACGGAAAAGCTTCTGCGATGGCAAAATTAATGGCTGGGGATACAGCGATGAGTGTCACAACAGAGGCTGTACAAATTTTCGGTGGTTACGGCTATACAAAAGACTATCCGGTAGAGCGTTTCATGCGTGATGCAAAAATTACGCAAATTTACGAAGGTACACAAGAAATTCAACGCCTTGTAATTTCGCGTATGGTGACAAAGTAGTACATGACAGATAAGATTCGTGTAGAAACATCTGTCAAAGATGAAAGCCTCATTGAGATTCGGCGTAAACAAATTATCCGAGCAGGTGTTAATTTATTTCGCGAAAAGGGCTTTCATCGAGCGACAACAAGAGAGATTGCCAAAGCTGCAGGGTTTAGTATCGGCACACTGTATGAATATATTCGTACGAAGGAAGACGTGTTGTATTTAGTATGTGATAGCATTTTTAACGAAGTAATGGATCGTCTTTCTCATTTTTCGACAAATCCAGGGACCATTGATTCTCTGAAAGAAGCAATTCGCCAATATTTTCTTCTTATTGATAATATGCTTGATGAATTTACCATCATGTATCAAGAAACAAAATCTTTGCCGAAAGACGCCATGCGATACGTCCTAAGTAAAGAGCTTGAAATGGTCGCGATTTTTCAAAAAATGATAGCCGATTGTGTAGAGAATGGTGTCTTAGACCTAAACGAAAAAGAGCTGTTTCTTGCAGCGAATCACTTAGCCGTTCAGGGACAGTCTTGGGCATTCCGAAAATGGGCCATGAAACACCATTACACAATTGAAGAATATATTGAACTGCAAACGAATTTGTTTTTAAACGGCGTTTTGCATTTTAGAAACTAGAGGTAACACCGTTAATTGCATACATTATGTGGCAATTGGCGGTGTTATTTACCTTCATCTTCATGCTCAGTAGGGGTGCTGAGCGGTTAAACAAAGGGATATTTTACAAAGCAAAGGGGAGTTCCATATGACAACACAAGTAGAAACAAAAGCGGAGATGACAGTTGAAAACAAAGTGCAAGTATATAAACCTACACATCACGTACGTTTTGTGACGGCATCTAGTTTATTTGATGGACATGATGTATCCGTGAACATTATTCGCCGAATTTTACAGGCAAGTGGGGCAGAAGTTATTCACTTAGGGCACAATCGTTCAGTAGAAGAAGTGGTCAATGCAGCCATTCAAGAAGATGCACAAGGGATTGCTGTATCGAGCTATCAAGGTGGGCATATGGAGTACTTCAAGTATATGTATGATTTACTACGTGAAAAAGGCGCACCACATATTAAAATTTACGGCGGCGGTGGGGGCGTAATTCTGCCTCGCGAAATTAAAGAATTGCATGAGTATGGGATTAGCGGGATTTTCTCACCGGAAGATGGTCGCCGTCTCGGCTTACAAGGCATGATTAATGAAAAAATCAAAGGGGCAGACTTCTCTACATTAGCGGACGACTATGTGGAAAAACTTGAAAAGCTTTCGACGGATACACCTGAGATTTTAGCTAATTTAATTACAGCAGCTGAAATAGGGGGAGAAGATGTCGCACCATTACTGCAAGTGGCACGCGTGAACTCGAAACATACACCTGTTCTAGGTATTACAGGAACGGGCGGCGCAGGGAAATCAAGCTTAACAGATGAATTAATTCGCCGATTTTTACAAGAGTTCCCGGATAAGAAGGTTGCGATTCTTTCGGTCGATCCAACAAAGCAAAAAACAGGTGGCGCCTTACTTGGTGACCGTATCCGTATGAATGCGATTTTCAATCAGCGTGTATATATGCGTAGCTTAGCGACACGCGGATCGCGTACAGAGTTATCTGCTTCGATTGGTGATGTGCTCGATGTCGTAAAAGCGGCAGGCTATGATTTAATCATCGTAGAAACGAGTGGTATCGGGCAAGGAGATGCAGAAATTACAAAGTATACGGATCTCTCTATGTATGTGATGACAAGCGAGTTCGGTGCACCGACGCAACTTGAAAAAATCGATATGATTGATTATGCAAATATTATTGCGATCAATAAGTTTGAGCGTAAAGGTTCTGAAGATGCGCTTCGCCAAGTACAAAAACAAATGCAACGTTCACGTGAAGCGTGGACTACGGATTTAGATGAGATGCCGGTATACGGTACAATCGCTTCTCAATTCAATGACAAAGGAACGAACTCTCTATTTGCAGCGCTTGTACGTTTAATCAATGAAAAATTCGACTACAATTGGCACACATCTTACGAGCAATCGGTAAAAACACAAAAGCAAGATGTCATTATTCCAAATGACCGTCGCTACTATTTACGTGAAATCACAGATACAGTACGTGGTTATCATAAAAAGGCAGCAGAGCAGGTAGAACTAGCACGTAGATTGTATCAATTAGAAGGCACATTAAAGCAATTACCAGCTACAGAGGAAGCATTAATTGCTTCGTTAAATTCGCTCATTACAGGTGTTCGTGATGAGCTAACGAAAGAATCAAAAACGATTTTAAGTAACTGGCAAACGTTAAAAGAGGCTTATGCGGGTGATGAGCTTGTCACAAAGGTTCGTGATAAAGAAATTCGCACAATCCTGAAAACAAAGTCGCTATCAGGCACAAAAATTCCGAAAGTGGCATTGCCAAAATATGAAGACTACGGCGAGATTTTACGCTGGGTATATGCTGAAAACGTACCAGGCTCATTCCCATATACAGCAGGGGTTTTCCCGTTCAAGCGTGAAGGGGAAGATCCGAAGCGTCAGTTTGCGGGTGAAGGGACACCGGAGCGTACGAATAAACGTTTCCACTATTTATCGAAAGATGATGACGCAAAACGTTTATCGACGGCCTTTGACTCGGTTACTCTTTACGGAGAGGACCCACATATTCGTCCTGATATTTACGGGAAAATTGGCGAATCGGGTGTGAATGTATGTACATTAGATGATATGAAAAAGTTATACAATGGCTTTGATCTATGTGCACCGAGTACATCGGTATCGATGACGATTAACGGTCCAGCGCCAATTATTTTAGCAATGTTTATGAATACGGCGATTGATCAGCAAGTGAAAAAACGTGAGCAAGAGCTTGGGCGCACGTTAACCGTAGAAGAATTTACAGAAACACGTGAAGCGACGTTACAAGTCGTGCGTGGTACAGTGCAGGCAGATATTTTAAAAGAGGATCAAGGGCAAAATACTTGTATTTTCAGTACAGAATTTGCACTACGTATGATGGGCGATATTCAGCAGTACTTTATCGATCACAAAGTGCGTAATTACTATTCTGTATCGATTTCTGGCTATCATATTGCGGAAGCAGGCGCTAACCCTATTTCGCAGCTAGCCTTTACACTGGGGAATGGCTTTACGTATGTGGAGTACTATTTAAGTCGTGGCATGCATATCGATGATTTTGCACCGAACTTATCATTCTTCTTCTCAAACGGACTAGATCCAGAATATACAGTGATTGGGCGTGTCGCACGTCGTATTTGGGCTGTAACAATGCGAGATAAATACGGTGCCAATGAGCGCTCACAAAAGCTTAAGTATCACGTACAAACATCAGGTCGAAGCCTACACGCACAAGAAATCGACTTTAACGATATTCGTACAACACTACAAGCGTTAATGGCATTACAAGATAACTGTAACTCGCTACACACAAATGCATATGACGAAGCAATTACGACACCAACAGAAGAGTCTGTGCGTCGTGCGATGGCTATTCAAATGATTATTACAAAAGAGCATGGCCTATCGAAAAATGAAAATCCGCTACAAGGAGCTTTCATTATGGAGGAGTTAACGGATTTAGTAGAGCAGGCAGTACTTGCTGAATTTGATCGTATGAATGATCGCGGTGGTGTACTTGGTGCGATGGAAACGCAATATCAGCGTGGTAAAATCCAGGAAGAATCGATGTACTATGAGCACTTAAAACATTCAGGCGAACTGCCGATTATTGGCGTGAATACGTACTTAAATCCAAATCTAGCTTCCGATGAGGCGATTGATTCAATGGAAATTGCCCGTGCATCAAAAGCAGAAAAAGATACACAAATTGTAAACTTACAGGCATTCCAAGAGCGGAATGTAGCACAGATCGATCAAGCGCTTAATCGTTTAAAACAAGTAGCGGTTACAGGTGGTAATATTTTCGCGGAGTTAATGGAGACTGTGAGAGTAGCAAGTCTTGGTCAAATTACACGAGCGCTTTACGAAGTGGGCGGGCAATATCGTCGAAATATGTAAGCTTACCCGAAAGGTTTGAATTTATTTTTACAAAAAATTCTAGATTGATTAGAAAAATGCTCGCTTAATGACTTCTTTTTAATAACGAGCTAGTTACGCGTCTTCTTTTACACGACGATTTCTCGCTAATTTTGTATACTAGCTTTAAAGACAGCAAGGAGGTGGCACAGATGATGCAATATATGAGATATATCATAATACTGAGCTGTTTGGTCGCCACCTTCTTTTTGTATAATGAGCAATTAGCGTCGATTCCACTGCTAATTTTGTCTGCTTTCTTATTTTACGTAGGTATCAAAGAATGTCAGAAAATAAAAAACAACAAATGAAACTAGCATAGTACTATTAAGTTTGTATATAATGGGTATTATGTTTAGGTAATGTAATCAAAGAAAGGACGTGCACGATTTGAACTTTCGTGAAATGACAAAAGAACAATTAGCAGAAGAGTCGTTAATTGATTTAGCATACGCAGTTTTAGAAGAACGTAAATCAGCCATTTTATTTAATGATTTAGTAAAAGCCATTCAAAATTTAAATGGTTATTCAGATGAGGAGATTAAAGCTCGTCTTGTACAATTTTATACAGATATGAATGTAGATGGTCGTTTCTTATTAAACCATGAGAGCGGTTGGGGTCTACGCGAATGGTATAAAGTAGAGACAATTGAAGAAGAAACAGCACCAACAGTAAAAGTACGTAAGAAAAAATCAAAAGCGGTAGTTGATGATGAAGAGGAAATCCTTGAACTGGATGAAGATGATATTTCATTCGATGAAGACTTCGATGAGTTTGCAGATGAAGATGATGATATCGAAGAAGATGATTCAATCGACTTTGTAGAAGAAGATATTGAAGATATTGATGCAGAAATCGATGAAGAACTAATTCCAGAAGAGGAAGAAGAATTCATTATCGAAGATGAAGACGAGGAAGAGGAAGAAGAAGCTGACGATTTCGAGGAGTTTACAGACGACGAGAAGTAAACTCGCTCATGGGAAGTTACGTTCTTTCCTCACATCGTATAAGATTTGAATAGAAAGAAATGTAGACAAAGTCGAAGTTTGACTTTGTCTACATTTGTGTTTAGGTAATGTCAAACAAGGGGATACCTAAATTTGTTCAGGGAATGTCCAATGTAAAAGTGCTTGACTTCTTTTGCGCTTCCGTATAATCTTTTACTTGGGCTCCTTAAAAGAGGAGATTGACCGTACGATTGATACGCTCCCCCTGCAACAAGCAGGAGGAGCGTTTTTTATTTGTGGATAGGAAAGTATTAGTTTTATGGATATCCGCATCAGAATGGACATCATCTCTACCTAATTTGGACGAGATGTGTCTTTCTAATAATTAGCGCTTGCAATGGCCGAGCGAAATATAAGTTTTCATTTAGTTTATTGCTTCAACTGTTTGCCGGTGTGCCAAACGTTTAAGCTTTTCTTATTTTCAAGGAGGAATTTAGCATGACAAAGTATATTTTCGTAACAGGTGGGGTTGTTTCATCACTCGGAAAAGGAATTGTTGCAGCATCTTTAGGACGCTTACTCAAAAATCGTGGTCTTGAAGTGACAATTCAAAAGTTCGACCCTTATTTAAATATTGATCCAGGTACGATGAGCCCATATCAACATGGTGAAGTGTTCGTCACAGACGATGGCGCAGAGGCTGACTTAGACTTAGGTCACTACGAGCGCTTCATCGATATTAACTTAGGGAAACATTCAACAGTGACATCAGGCCGTGTGTATCAATCTGTGTTACAAAAAGAGCGTCGCGGTGATTACAACGGTGGTACGGTGCAAGTAATTCCTCATATTACAAACGAAATTAAAGACCGCATCCAGCGTGCTGGTCGCGAAACAAATGCCGATGTTGTGATTACAGAAGTAGGTGGTACTGTAGGGGATATCGAATCACTACCGTTCCTAGAAGCGATCCGTCAAATGAAAACAAGCCTTGGCCACAATAATGTTATGTATGTGCACTGTACATTAATCCCGTACATTAAAGCAGCGGGTGAAATGAAAACAAAACCGACGCAACACTCTGTAAAAGAGTTACGCTCACTTGGGATTCAGCCAAACATTATCGTTGTCCGTACAGAGCAAGCCATTTCACAAGATATGAAAGACAAGCTAGCGTTATTCTGTGACGTACAACCGCACGAAATCATTGAATCTCGTGACGTAGAGCATCTGTATGAAGTGCCGCTTAACTTACATGCACAAGACTTTGATGATATCGTCCTTGATCACTTTAGAATCCAAGCACCAGAAGCAGATATGTCTGACTGGAAACAGCTTGTACACAAAGTGAAAAACTTACAGCACAAAACACGTATTGCCCTTGTTGGGAAATATGTAGAGCTACAAGATGCTTATATTTCAGTAGCAGAAGCATTAAAGCATGCCGGCTATGTATATGATTCAGATATCGAAATTGATTGGGTGAATGCAGAGCATATTACAGCAGAAAATGCACATGAGCTATTAGGACAAGCTGACGGTATTCTTGTACCAGGTGGCTTCGGTGATCGAGGTGTCGAAGGGAAAATTGAAGCGATTAAATTTGCGCGTGAAAATGATGTGCCATTCTTTGGTATTTGCTTAGGGATGCAGCTGGCAACAATTGAGTTTGCCCGTAATGTACTTGGTTTACAAGGCGCACATTCAACAGAGCTGGATAAAGAAACAAATTACCCAATCATCGACTTCTTACCAGATCAATCAGAAGATGTAGATTTAGGTGGTACATTACGTCTTGGTTTATATCCATGTAAGTTAAAAGAAGGTTCTCGTGCACGTGATTGCTATGGCGGAGAAGAGTTAGTTTATGAGCGTCACCGTCACCGTTATGAGTTCAACAACGAATTCCGTGAAGCGATGGAAGCAGAAGGCCTTGTATTCTCAGGCGTATCTCCTGACAATAAGCTTGTTGAAATTATCGAATTACCAGAGAAGAAATTCTTCGTCGCTGGTCAATTCCACCCAGAATTAGTATCGCGTCCGCAACGTCCACAACCACTATTCCGTGAGTTTGTTGGTGCAGCATTTGCGAACCGTAAATAATAACTAATACGAACTACCTCGCTAGAATAGGGCGGGGTAGTTTTTGTTTCGTAAGGGGTGTACTTGAACAAAATAAAAAGCCACCGCTCTCATGAAGGAGCAGTAGCAGATTATTAACTAAAGGGAGAAGTCGGTGTATCCTCCTCTAGCTCTTCATCATCTGAAATCATTTCATCATAGGCCATCTTGATCGCTTCATAAATAAATAACGCGGCGATTAAATGTGGGAAGACAATGCGCTCACCTAGCTTTGTTGGATGTGGTAAAATTCCACCACGAACTTTCAGGCTAATATATGTATAAGCGAGCTCGCTTAACGGGTTGTCAGCACTCGCGACTTCACTCGCCACAGCGGCAAACGGAATAAACGCATCATATAATTTTTGGGCTAACGCAAGTGCTTCTGGATCTTGACAACTGCGTGCAAAAATAATGACTCGGTCTACTTCTGTTACGACCACATCATCTGTCCATGGCACAATTTTTGCAAATGGTGCTACACTTGTCACCGCATTCAGTTCCACTGCCTTTAATTCACCAAAGCAGGCGAAATATACATGACCTTGTCCAATGCCAGCTTGCGCAAGTAAACGTGCTGTTTCTTCAACCGCTTCTTCTTCGCTTGTTTGAATACGCTGTAATAAGCCACTCATTTGAGTAGTTAAAATTTTTGACATATTTCCACCTCCACCTCATTATAAGTTCGATGAAACTAAATTGCAAAATTTGAAAATGATTTCAATGTAAAGGAAGGATTTTACAAATAATCACAGAATATATTATAAAAACAGGTGTGTAGTTTATCCAAATATTAATATTGTGAGAGCGTATTTTTAGGCAAAACGTCATCAAAAATGATTTTCCAGTTAATTGAAGCAAGGTGACTGTAGCGGAAATTAACTGTTTACACAATTAGGTTAACAATAAAAGGTGAATTGACATGCTTGTTATAAAAATGGTCATAAGGGGAATTTTTACAATGCAGAACATACTAATCATTGACGATCAACCAGGTATTCGGCTGTTATTGAATGAAGTATTTAAAAAAGAAGGGTACATTACATATTTGGCGCAAAATGGGATTGAAGCATTGAAAATCTTCGATGAAGAAGCGATTGATTGCGTTTTGCTAGATATGAAAATTCCGGGGATGAATGGCATCGAAATTTTACAACAGCTCAAAGCTAAAAATGAAGCTATTCCGGTTATGATGATGACCGCTTACGGGGAACAAGATTTAATCGATGAAGCAATGAGACTTGGTGCGACAAAGTACTTTACAAAACCATTTAATATTTTTGATGTATTAAATAGTGTGAAGGATGTACTCAGTGTGTAGTTTTATGGAAATCATATTGAAAATGCATGCGTAGAGAGCATGTATTCCGTATTTTACCTATATTGCTAATCCAACGCATCTGAAGCTTTTCAGATTGAATAATTTTTGCACCTGCCGCTCCGCTTTCGGTGCAGAAAACATAACGGTCTGAAACACTTTTTGGATTGAAGTAATTTTGCACCTGCCGCTTCGCTTTCGGTGCAGAAAACATAACGGTCTGAAACACTTTTTGGATTGAAGTAATTTTGCACCTGCCGCTCCGCTTTCGGTGCAGAAAACATGATGGTCTGAAACACTTTTTGGATTGAAGTAATTTTTGCACCTGCCGCTTCACTTTCGGTGCAGAAAACATGACGGTCTGAAACACTTTTTGGATTGAAGTAATTTTGCACCTGCCGCTTCGCTTTCGGTGCAGAAAACATGACGGTCTGAAACACTTTTTGGATTGAAGTAATTTTTGCACCTGCCGCTTCACTTTCGGTGCAGAAAACATAACGGTCTGAAACACTTTTTGGATTGAAGTAATTTTGCACCTGCCGCTCCGCTTTCGGTGCAGAAAACATGATGGTCTGAAACACTTTTTGGATTAAAGTAATTTTGCACCTGCCGCTCCGCTTTCGGTGCAGAAAACATAACGGTCTGAAACACTTTTTGGATTGAAGTAATTTTGCACCTGCCGCTCCGCTTTCGGTGCAGAAAACATAACGGTCTGAAACACTTTTTGGATTAAAGTAATTTTGCACCTGCCGCTCCGCTTTCGGTGCAGAAAACATAACGGTCTGAAACACTTTTTGGATTGAAGTAATTTTGCACCTGCCGCTCCGCTTTCGGTGAAGAAAACCAACGCATCTGAAGCTTTTCAGATGCGTTGGTTTTTGTTATGATGGGATTGAATGTTTTCATATAAAATATTTAGCATCCTTAAGGGAGGATTTCCATAATGGCATTAGTGTCTATGAAAGAAATGTTAATCAAAGCAAAAAATGAGAAATACGCAGTAGGGCAATTCAATATTAATAATTTAGAATTCACACAAGCAATCCTTCAAGCTGCGCAAGCAGAAAATTCACCAGTTATTTTAGGTGTTTCGGAAGGTGCAGGAAAATACATGGGCGGCTTTGTAGCAGTCGTACACATGGTAAAAGGATTAATCGAAAGCTATAACATCACAGTTCCAGTAGCCATCCACTTAGACCACGGTTCATCTTTCGAAAAATGTAAAGAAGCTATCGATGCAGGTTTCACATCTGTTATGATTGATGCTTCACACCACTCATTTGAAGAAAATGTAAATATCACAAAAGAAGTAGTAGAATATGCGCATGCTCACGGTGTATCAGTCGAAGCTGAATTAGGTACAGTTGGTGGGGAAGAAGATGGTGTAACAGGCGGTATCATCTATGCTGATCCAGCAGAATGTAAAGCAATGGTTGAGCAAACAGCGATCGATTGCTTAGCACCAGCACTTGGTTCAGTTCATGGTCCATACAAAGGCGAACCAAAACTAGGTTTTGCTGAAATGGAACAAATCGGTAACGAAACAGGTATGCCGTTAGTATTACATGGTGGTACAGGTATTCCAGATGAGCAAATTCAACGTGCGATTTCTTTAGGAACAGCGAAAATCAACGTAAACACTGAAAATCAAATTGCTGCAACAAAAGTAATCCGTGAAATTTTAAACAATGATCAAAAAGTATATGATCCACGTAAATATTTAGCACCTGCACGCGAAGCGATTAAAGAAACAGTTATCGGTAAAATGCGTGTATTTGGTAGCTCGCAAAAAGCGTAATATATAAGAGCTTTATGATGAGGAGCAGTGTCTCATACGCAGCCCTTCTCTTATCTTGGTGGATACGAAAATAGAAGTTCTCAAGAAAATCCACATAAGAAAACAAAGCAACTCGCACTATTTCAGGGCGAGTTGTGTTTTTCTAATCATGATAATACATTTATGCAGCTTTGTACAAGGAGGATAAATACATGAAATTCTTTATCGATACAGCAAACTTTGAAGAAATTAAAGAAGCCTATTCTTGGGGCATTTTATCAGGTGTGACAACAAACCCTACGTTAGTAGCAAAAGAGCCAGGTGTAAATTTCCACGATCGTCTAAAAGAAATTGCTGAATTAGTAGATGGGTCAGTCAGTGGTGAGGTTATTTCATTAGATGCGGAAGGCATGATGAAAGAAGGGTTAGAATTAGCCACGATTCACCCAAATATTACAGTGAAATTACCGATGACACCAGAAGGATTAAAAGCATGTAAATTTTTCTCTGAAAAAGGCATTAAAACAAATGTTACATTAATCTTTTCAGCGAACCAAGCATTAATGGCTGCGCGCGCGGGTGCAACATATGTATCGCCATTTTTAGGGCGTCTGGATGATATCGGACAAAACGGGGTTGAATTAATTTCAACAATCGCAGATATTTTTACAATCCACGATATTAAAACAGAAATTATTGCTGCGTCTATCCGTCATCCACAACATATTACAGAAGCAGCATTGGCTGGTGCACATATTTCAACAACACCATTTAAGGTATTAAACCAATTATTTAACCATCCATTAACTGACAAAGGAATTGAAGGATTTTTAGCGGATTGGTCAAAGCGTGAAGGTCAATAATAAGAAAAATAAGCTTTCCAAGTGATGAAGGAGAAACGCTAGTATGGATGTTTACAAAATTAACGGTGGTCATCGTCTACAAGGTACAGTCAAAGTCAGCGGTGCGAAAAATAGTGCGGTCGCTTTAATTCCAGCATCAATCTTGGCGAATTCTTCCGTCACTATTGGAGGGATTCCTGAAATTTCAGATGCTTGGACGTTAAAAGCTTTACTTGAGGAAATTGGCGGCGAAGTCACGTTTGAAGATGGAAAGATGACAATCGATCCTTCTCATATGATTGCGATGCCATTACCAAATGGGAACGTAAAAAAACTTCGCGCTTCTTATTACTTAATGGGCGCTATGTTAGGCCGCTTTAAAAAAGCAGTTGTCGGTTTGCCAGGCGGTTGTTTTTTAGGGCCGCGCCCAATCGATCAACATATTAAAGGGTTCGAAGCGCTAGGTGCGAAAGTAACAAATGAGCACGGTGCGATTTATTTACGTGCGGAGGAGTTGCGCGGGGCAAAAATTTATTTAGACGTGGCAAGTGTTGGGGCTACGATTAATATTATGCTCGCAGCGGTACTTGCAAAAGGACGAACGATTATTGAAAATGCCGCAAAAGAGCCAGAAATTATTGATGTAGCAACACTGCTCTCGAATATGGGCGCCAAAATTAAAGGCGCTGGTACGAGTGTCATTCGTATTGACGGCGTAGAAGAATTGCATGGTACGAAGCATACGATTATTCCAGACCGTATTGAAGCAGCCACATTTATGATTATGGCAGCAGCGATTGGTGACGGGGTAACAATTGATAATGTGATTCCGTTGCACTTAGATTCTGTCATTGCAAAGCTACGTGAAATGGGCGTTGTGATAGAGGAAGACGAGGAAAGTGTTTTTATACCAAAGCAAGACGTACTGCAAGCTGTTGATGTGAAAACCCTTGTATACCCGGGTTTTCCAACAGATGTACAACAGCCACTATGCGTTTTAATGACACAAGCAGTGGGTGCATCGAAAGTGACGGATACAATTTATACAGCGCGTTTTAAACATATTGATGAACTCCGTCGGATGAGTGCAAAAGCACGTGTGGAAGGTAATACGGCGATTGTTGAAGGGCCAACACAATTAGAAGGTTCGGTCGTAACGGCAACGGATTTACGCGCAGGTGCTGCATTAGTGCTTGCTGGACTGCTTGCCAAGGGAGAAACGGAAATTCACGATATTTATCATATTGAGCGTGGTTATAGCTCTTTAATTGAAAAGCTTTGTACACTAGGTGCAAATATTCGTCGTGAAACAATTTTAACATCAGATAAAACTAGTTAGATGAATATGTTACAATGAAAGTGAAAGCGAAATGAAAGTGAAGGTTTAGGTGAGCATGGAGCAATCTTTTTTTGCAAAGCTAGCCGAAAACAGGAGGCAAATTTACAATGGAACGTAGTTTATCAATGGAAGTTGTACGCGTAACAGAGGCAGCAGCGATTGCTTCAGCCAAATGGATGGGACGTGGACTTAAAAATGAAGCAGATGACGCCGCAACAACAGCAATGCGTCACATGTTTGATACAATTCCAATGCATGCAACAGTTGTCATCGGTGAAGGTGAAATGGACGAAGCACCGATGTTGTACATCGGGGAAGAATTAGGATTACGCAACGGTGGTCCAGAGGTGGATATCGCAGTGGATCCACTTGAAGGAACAAATATCGTTGCAAAAGGTACAAATGGTGCGATGACAGTACTTGCGATTGCGGATCGCGGTAATTTATTAAATGCACCGGATATGTATATGGAGAAAATTGCAGTCGGTCCAGAAGCCGCTGGTAAAATTGATATTAATGCATCAGTCACATATAATCTATTACAAGTAGCAAAGGCGAAAAACAAAGACATTTCTGATGTCGTCGCAACATTATTAGATCGTCCTCGTCACCAAGCAATTGTTGATGAAATTCGTGAAGCAGGTGCACGTATTAAATTTATTCAAGACGGTGATGTTGGTGCTGCGATTAACACAGCATTTGACGAAACAGGTATTGATATTATGTTCGGTATGGGTGGCGCCCCTGAAGGTGTTATTTCTGCCGTAGCATTAAAATGTTTAGGTGGCGACTTCCAAGCGAAGCTAGTACCTGAAGATGAAGAACAACTAGAACGTTGCAAAGCAATGGGGATCGACGTCGATAAAGTACTTTACATGGATGATTTAGTAAAAGGTGATGATGCTATTTTTGCAGCAACAGCTGTAACAGATAGCGAGCTTTTAAAAGGTGTTCAATATAAAGGCTCCTACGCTTTAACGCACTCTGTTGTTATGCGTGCTAAAACAGGTACAGTGCGTTTTATCGAAGGACGTCACAGCATCGAAAAAAAACCAACATTTAATAAATAACTTCAATGTTGCCCGGCATCTCTAGCCGGGCCCTTCTTTAAAAAAGTTCTCCCATTTTATGAACATTCCAAAAGAAAAATAAATACAGTTAGGAGAGAAGCTATGTCAGCTCTTACAATTGCGCAATTAGAAAATATGACATTAAAAGAGTTATATGCGCAAGCACGTGAATTCAAGATTTCTTATTATAGTAAGTTAAATAAAAAAGAATTGATTTATTCAATTTTAAAGGCACAATCAGAATTAGAAGGTTATTTCTTTATGGAAGGTGTCCTTGAAATTGTGTCGCAAGAAGGCTTTGGTTTCCTTCGTCCCATCAACTACTCACCGTCTAAAGAGGATATTTATATTTCAGCTTCGCAAATTCGCCGATTTGATTTGCGTAATGGGGACAAGGTAACAGGGAAAGTACGTCCACCAAAAGAGAACGAACGTTATTACGGCCTCCTTCAAGTACAAGCAGTCAACGGGGAAGACCCAGAAGTCGCAAAAGAGCGTGTTCACTTCCCAGCGCTAACTCCACTATATCCTGATCGTCAAATTAAGCTAGAAACAGAAGGTAATAAACTATCAACACGCATTATGGATTTAATTGCGCCTGTTGGTTTTGGTCAACGTGGTCTCATCGTAGCTCCACCAAAGGCAGGGAAAACATCGCTACTAAAAGAGATAGCGAATGCCATTACGACAAACTATCCAGAAGCAGAATTGATTGTGTTATTAATTGATGAGCGTCCAGAAGAAGTAACGGATATTGAGCGCTCTGTTAAAGCAGATGTCGTTTCATCAACATTCGATGAAGTACCAGAAAATCATGTAAAAGTGGCAGAAATCGTTTTAGAGCGTGCCCGTCGTCTAGTAGAGCATAAACGAGATGTTATTATTTTAATGGATTCCATTACACGTCTGGCCCGTGCCTATAACTTAGTAATTCCACCAAGTGGACGTACATTATCAGGGGGGATTGACCCAGCAGCATTCCATCGTCCAAAACGTTTCTTTGGTTCAGCGCGTAACATCGAAGAAGGCGGTAGTTTAACGATTTTAGCAACAGCGCTTGTTGATACAGGTAGCCGTATGGATGAGGTCATTTACGAAGAGTTTAAAGGAACAGGAAACTTAGAGCTTCACTTAGATCGTAGCTTAGCGGAGCGCCGTATCTTCCCAGCTCTTGATATTCGTCGTTCTGGTACACGTAAAGAGGAGCTACTTATTCCACAAGCACAATTGGATAAGCTATGGGCGATTCGCAAAACATTCAGCGATGCACCAGACTTTGCAGAGAAATTTTTACGCAAACTGCGCGGCAGCAAAACAAACGAAGAGTTTTTTGAAAAATTAGATGCAGATATGAAAAAAGCGACAAAGGGAAAAGGCTTGCTATAACATTTTTACGTATTTAATTTTCTCTGTGAAATAGCACTTGCAATTAAATATTTAAATATGTTATCATTCTCTAGTATGCAACGTGCACATATGTAGCTGGCTTTAACGCTTTTATTACGGAACTACTGTAATAACATATTCGGGCTATGTAAGGTGCAGTTCGATAATACTCTGTTCCAGATGGTTCAGGGCGAGAGGAGAAAACGAATATGAAACAAGGAATTCATCCAGATTACAAAACTGCAACAGTAACTTGCTCTTGCGGTAACACTTTTGAGACTGGTTCAGTAAAAGAGAAAATCGTTGTCGAGTTCTGCAACGAATGTCACCCATTCTACACTGGTCGTCAAAAATTCGCGTCTGCTGACGGACGTGTTGATCGTTTCAACAAAAAATACGGTCTTAACAAATAATTGTCAAAATGCCTGCCAAACGATTACGTATGGCAGGCATTTTCTTTAGCGGATTAGGAAGTGCAAACTCCTTATTTATATAACTTATACTGAACGAAAATACTAGATATATCAACATGCGTGAAAAGGAGGCTCATAATGGCACAGTTATTTTTTAAACATGGTGCAATGAACAGCGGAAAATCAATTGAAATTTTAAAAGTAGCGCATAACTATGAAGAACAAAATAAACCTGTTCTTATTTTTACGTCTGCTATTGATACGCGTGATGCGGTTGGGGTTGTGTCGAGCCGAATTGGTTTACGCCGCCCCGCACGGGCTGTTTTTAAAGAAACGAATATTTATGAAATCGTTAAAGCACATCCAGAAAAGCTCTATTGTGTACTCATAGATGAAGTGCAGTTTTTATCAAAAGAACATGTGCTTCAACTAACACGCATTGTGGACGAGTTAAATATTCCCGTGATGGGCTTTGGTTTGAAAAATGATTTCCAAAACGAGCTATTTGAAGGTAGCCGTTACATGCTCATTTATGCAGATAAAATTGAAGAAATGAAAACGATTTGTTGGTTTTGCCATAAAAAGGCGACGATGAATTTACGGGTCGATGAAAATAAAAAACCTGTGTATACAGGTGAACAAATTCAAATCGGTGGGAATGATACGTATTATCCCGTTTGTCGTAAGTGTCATAACAATCCGCCTTTATAGTGAATAATGGTAGCACCAACGTTCAGAATTCATTATACTAATGAAGGTAGATTTGAAAGAAAATTTGTTAATTCATAATACTAGAGGTGAACATATATGTTTGATCGATTACAAGCGGTGGAAGATCGTTATGAGCGCTTAAATGAGCTTCTAAGTGATCCAGATATCGTCAATGATAGTAAAAAACTTCGTGACTATTCGAAAGAGCAATCTGATATTCAAGAGACAGTCGATGCATACCGTGAATACAAAGCAGCAAAGCAGCAATTTGCGGATGCACGTGAAATGTTAGAGAACGAAAAAGATCCGGATATGCTCGAAATGGTGAAGGAAGAGTTCAACGAATTAAAAGGGCAAATCGAGGAGTTAGAAGAACGTCTACGCATTTTACTAATCCCGAAAGATCCGAACGATAGCAAAAACGTAATTATGGAAATTCGCGGTGCAGCGGGTGGCGATGAGGCGAATATTTTCGCAGGTGACCTATTCCGTATGTACACACGTTATGCTGAAACACAAGGCTGGAAAATCGATATTATGGAGGCGACACCGAATGCAGCAGGTGGTTATAAAGAGGTTATCTTTATGATCAATGGGCAAGGTGCGTACTCTAAATTCAAATTCGAAAATGGTGCACACCGCGTACAACGTGTACCAGCAACAGAGTCGCAAGGTCGTATCCATACATCAACAGCGACAGTGGCATGTCTTCCAGAGGTAGAAGAAGTAGACGTTGACATTCATGAAAAAGATATTCGTGTTGATACGTTTGCATCATCTGGTGCAGGTGGTCAATCCGTAAATACGACGATGTCTGCTGTTCGTATGACGCACATTCCAACGGGTGTCGTTGTATCGATGCAAGATGAGCGTTCACAATTAAAAAACCGTGACAAAGCGTTAAAAATCTTACGTGCACGTGTAGCCGATATGTACCGCCAAGAAGCGCAAAAAGAAATCGATGCAACACGTAAATCAGCAGTCGGAACAGGCGACCGTTCTGAGCGTATTCGTACGTACAACTATCCACAAAACCGCGTAACAGACCACCGCATCGGTTTAACGTTACAAAAGCTCGATCAAATCGTCGAAGGTAAGCTCGACGAAATTATCGACGCACTTATTTTAGAAGAGCAAGCTTCTAAACTGGAGAAGTTAAACCAAGATGCATAAAACAGTATTTGAGGCCCTCAATGGGGCTTCTTCTTTTTTAGTAAGTAACGGTCGCGATGAAAATGCTGCAAGAATATTACTGCAACATATTTTGAAAACAAATTATTCGGGTCTAATGATACGCACACATGAAACATTAACACCTGAACAGTTTTTCACATTTAAATCGTATGTGGAGCAACATGCGAAAGGGCGCCCTGTGCAATACATTACAGGTGTCGAGGAATTTTACGGTCGCACATTCCAAGTCGATGAATCTGTACTCATCCCCCGACCTGAAACAGAGGAATTAATTGTTTGCGCAATAGAACAAGGCAAAAAGCTATTTGGTGATAAAGAAGTAACGTTAGCAGATATCGGGACAGGTAGTGGTGCGATTGCGATTACGATGAAAAAAGAGTGGGCAGCTGCCAAAGTAACGGCGACAGATATTTCTCCAACAGCCCTTGCGACAGCAACAAAAAATGCGGACCGTTTACAAGCAGAAATCGATTTTCGATTAGGGGATTTAACGGCGCCCATTGCACATGAAAAATGGGATATTGTTTTATCCAATCCACCATACATCGCATTAGATGAAGCCAAGGATATGTCGGAAGTGGTGCTTGCGCATGAGCCGCATACAGCCCTCTTTGCTGAAGAGGAAGGATTATTATTATATCGTAAACTAGCAGAAAACTTACCGCATCTGATGAACACACCTGGATTTGTGGCGGTAGAAATCGGCTATAAACAAGGTCCGGCAGTAAAAGAAATGTTTCAAAAAGCCTTTCCACAAGCGACTGTAGAGGTCGTGAAAGATATTAACGGAAAAGATCGAATAGTTTTTTGTAAAATAGTAGAATAAAAATTCACCTCCTTGTCTACAATGCTAGGCAAGGAGGGATTTTCATGTTACGTGATTACGAGATTATAAGAAATGATAAATTACTAGCCACATTGAAACTGCTGATTAGCGCCATTGCATTGTATATCATTATGCATACGGTACCAAGTTTTGTAGAATTATTAGAGGATCAAAGACCAAGCTATACAGAGGATTTATTAGTAAGAGTGATTGCGAATAGCAACACAGTAAAAGATCAAGAAGTAAAACAACAGGTGGCACACGATGTCAATCAATTAATGAAGCAGTCAACAGTAGCCACGTTAGAGAAAAATGAACTCATGCAGCACATTCAATTGCATATGGAAAAGAATTATGCACATTTAGACATTCAAATGAAGCATGGGGATAACTTAATTCCGCCCAAGCGAATTATGCAAACATTTTATCCACAACATGCCAAAGATTCATTGGTCATTATTATTGGCAATGGTCGTGGTGAAAATTGGTTTTGTTCAGCGTTTCCAAACGTTTGTGAGGATGAGGAACAACCAGAAAAAGAAAAAGTCAGATTTAAATTGATTGAGTGGCTTAAGAAAAAAATGGCGTAAAGTTATGCACATTTTCAGAAAACTTATACACATTCTTTTAGAAGTTATTAACAATTTGTGGATTATTTGAACAATTACTTGTAGGTAAAGAGGTAAAAAATGAAAACAGATAGACTGATTGTGGATAATAATGTGAATAGTGAAAAAATATATGCACAGGCTGTGGACTTTTTAAATGCTAGTCAAGTTGTGGCATTTCCAACGGAGACGGTCTACGGTTTAGGTGCAATCGCAACAGATGAAGTGGCTGTGAAGCGTATTTTTGAAGCGAAAGGCCGCCCATCTGATAACCCGTTAATTGTACATATTGGGACAACTGAGGAAGTGACAGAGTATATTGAAGACATTCCGCTTGTGGCAAAGCAATGTATGGATGCATTTTGGCCAGGCCCACTAACGATTGTCATGAAAGCAAAGCCGGGTATACTCGCGCCAAGTGTCACAGCAGGGTTATCAACAGTTGGCTTACGTATGCCAGCACATCCTGTCGCGCTAGCGTTATTACGCCTGCTAAAAAAACCGCTCGCTGCACCGAGTGCCAATCGAAGTGGAAAACCGAGTCCAACAAAGGCTGAACATGTAGCGGAAGATTTAAACGGCATTATTCCTTGTATCGTAGATGGGGGAGTAACGGGGATCGGGATTGAGTCAACGGTGCTGGATGTCACACTAAATCCACCTGTTATTTTGCGTCCAGGTGGTGTGACAAAGGATATGCTAGAAGCAGTCATTGGTCCTGTTCTTGAGCCAACATACGTAGAGCAAAAACAAGAATCAACACCAAAAGCCCCTGGTATGAAATATACACATTATGCACCGGAAGCCCCTGTTTATTTAATAGAAGAAACAGCAGATATCGAGACAGCTGTGACTACGTTACAACAGCAAGGTCATCAAGTAGCATTGTTAGCACCGACACCATACGCGCATATAGCAGCGGATTATTTTTTCACATTTGGTGATGAACATAACCAGCAACAAATGGGCGCAAATCTTTACGATGTCCTTCGACGTTGTGACAAAACAGATGCAACGATTATTTTAGCAACCGCTACATCGAAAATAGGTGTGGGTTCAGCAATTATGAACCGTCTAGAAAAAGCAGCTGGTGATAAATGGTATAAAAATCAAAGCTAAACTTCACATAATTATGTGGAGTTTTTTATTTATAGTGCAAATTCTTATCTTTTAGTGCCTTTTTATCTAGTATTATATTATAATTGAGTAATTATATGGAATATGAATCGCTGTATATATTACTATTTAATAACTGAAATTACCTTCATATTCTACATAATTTTCCTCTTCAAGTATTGAATTCTAGTGAATGTAATTTTTCGCCTCGTATGCGACAATTCACCTATTATGTTACATTTTTAATAGTTCATTACTTTCCTTCTATACTTAAATTTGATATGCTAATGATGAAATACAATCAATTTTTATGTATTTACTATAATCATAAAACAACTAAGACAATGGAGAGAGTGTGACATGAATATTTACTTTGTATGTACTGGCAACACTTGCAGAAGTCCGATGGCAGAAGCGATTCTGAAAAGTAGAAGTTTACCGAATGTTAACGTGAAATCTGCGGGCATTTATGCTTTAGAAGGTGGAGAAATGTCAGAAAATGCAAGAGAAGTTCTGATGCAAGAAAATATTCCACATCAACATGTCTCAAAACAAATAAACGAACAAGATGTCCAATGGGCCAACTTAATTTTAACGATGACAAGCGCCCATAAAGATATGATTTTACGTACATTTGAAGAAGCAAAAGGAAAGACATATACATTAAAAGAATATGTAACCCCATACAGTAGTCAAGATGTATTTGATCCATTTGGTGGAGATTTAACTACATATAAACAAACATATCAAGAGTTGAAACGTTTAATTGAGCAATTTGAAGCTCAGTATAAGGAGGGATAAAGATTTATGAAATCCGAAAGGAAAATATTCAATTTGCGTACGAAGCTAGTACTATTTGTAGGGATACTAGCGTTAATTACGTATTCAGTGAGCTTCATATTTATTGAGTTTATCCAACCTATGTTTTTTCCATCAGTAAATCGTCAACTATTTGAAGTCATTACGTATATTTTAGGGATTGCATGGTCATGTATTTTAGCGGCCGTGTTCAGTATCGTTCTTGTGAAACCTTTGCAACAACTAGAGCAAACGGCTACGCGTGTGGCAGAGGGGAAAATTGGACAAGACGTGAAGATGCCTAATACAAATGATGAAATTCGTTCGGTTGCCGAGGCATTTCAACGAATGTTAGTCAATTTACGTGGTATGGTTGACGGGATTGAGCAAAATTTTCAAACGACGAACGACACGATTCAACAATTATCAAATCAAACGGTAGCGGCACGCAACGAAGCGTCAAATATTGCCACGACAGTTGGGCAAATTTCACGTGGAGCAGATGCATCTGCAAATGCCGTACAAGATACCGTAGAGGCAATTGAAGATGTAAGGATGTTAGCGAGTGAAGTGAATAATGTTGCTGTCAATTCAGCAACAAAATCACATGTTATTATTGATAACTTATCACACACGACGACTGCCATTCAAAGTTTAGTAGAAAGTATTCAGCATATCGCTACTGGAAATGAACAGGCACTTCAAAGTATTCATGAATTAGAAAAGAATGCACAACAAGTTGAACGGATCATTGGCCTTGTTGGTGATATCGCAGCGCAAACGAATTTGCTCGCTTTAAATGCTTCTATTGAAGCGGCACGTGCAGGAGAACACGGGAAAGGGTTCGCTGTAGTAGCAGAGGAAGTGCGAAAATTAGCTGATGAAAGTGCCAATGCAGTGAAAGGGATTACGGACTTAATCAAAACGATTCAACAGAATGTCAATACTGTCGTAGACCAAATGAATGAACAAGTTGCGTACGCAGTAACAGAGTCGGCGCGCGTGTCCGAAACAACGACTGCGGTTGGGGAGATGTCGGCGAGTGTCCATGAAATGGCTGAGGCGGTCATTACGATTTCTAAGCTTGTTGAAAAACAAATGCATAATATTGAAACAACCGCACAACAGTCACATGAAGTAGCGGCCATTGCAGAGCAAACATCGGCCAGCACACAAGAAGTCAGCTCGGCGACAGAGGAACAGGCGTATTCCATTGAACAAATCGAAAAACTATCGCAAAACCTCCAACAGCAGTCAGATGAATTGCATAAAGTCATTTTACAATTTGATCGAACAAAATAAGAGAAACGAGCTTTTTAATAATCTGAGGAGGTTATTAGAAAACTCGTTTTTTAGTTTTCTTTTAGTTTTCCGAATTTAGGTGGATGTTAGCTTTGTAATCTAGCAAAAAATAGGTATAAAAATGAACAATTTTAGCTTTGTAAGCGAAAACATTCGTATTTCACCTAAAAACATTCATTTGTTTATCGTAAAATACGTGTCATAATGCTGTCAGAAATGGTACACTGTACATGAATATATTTGAAAAGAGGGAATCTTAGTGAAAATCGCAATTTCTTCGGATCATGGCGGCAATAATTTGCGCAAAGAAATTATGGCGCTATTAGATGAGCTGAATATTAGCTATGAAGATTTCGGTCCACAAACAAACGATTCTGTAGACTACCCAGATTACGCAAGACCAGTAGCAGAAGGTGTTGCAGCTGGAAAGTTTGACCGCGGCATTTTAATTTGCGGTACAGGGATTGGTATATCGATTGCAGCAAATAAATTTAAAGGTATCCGTTGTGCATTAGTGCATGATGTATTTTCAGCGAAGGCAACACGTTGCCACAATGACTCGAACGTATTGGCGATGGGTGAGCGTGTCATTGGTCCAGGCCTTGCACGTGAAATTGTTGCTACTTGGTTAAATACGGATTTTGAAGGCGGTCGACATACTCGCCGCATTGAAAAAATTGCTGAGTTAGAAGGGTAACGGGCTTATGACTTTACAGCATTTGAAGCAGGAAATCGCGCAATTGTTAAGTGAAGTAGAAGAGCAAGTCGCTTTTCAACCGAAACAGCTATTCGTCATCGGTTGCTCTACCTCGGAAGTGATAGGGGAGAAAATCGGTACAGCTGGCGCAGTAGAAGTTGCGCAGCTGTTATATGACGAGCTCGAACGTTTTGCGAAAAAGCATGATCTTTACTTAGTTTTTCAAGGTTGCGAGCATATTAATCGAGCGCTTACGCTTGAGCGAGCGGCCGCAGAAAAGTACCATTTAGAGCCTGTTGCGGTTGTTCCTGTCAGAACAGCAGGCGGTTCGATGTCTGCGTATGCTTATACGCAAATGGAGGATCCGGTCATTGTCGAATATGTACATGCACATGCAGGTATTGATATCGGTCAAACATTAATCGGTATGCATTTAAAAGTAGTAGCTGTGCCAATTCGTACATCGGTGAAAACGATTGGACAAGCCATTGTCACAGCGGCGAAAACACGTCCGAAATTAATCGGTGGTGTACGCGCTCAATACGAGATGCACTAATGGCGGAAGCCAAGAACTTAAACTTTAGGGGGATTTTTATCATGGCATTTGAAAAATTAGCAGCACAAGATAAAGCAGTTCTAGACGGCATTTTAGCAGAGAAAAAGCGTCAAAATACAAACATCGAACTGATTGCTTCAGAAAACTTCGTATCAGAAGCCGTAATGGAAGCACAAGGTTCTTACTTAACAAACAAATATGCTGAAGGTTATCCAGGCAAACGCTACTATGGTGGCTGTGAGTTTGTTGACGTAGTAGAAGATATCGCGCGTGACCGTGCAAAAGAATTATTCGGTGCAGCTTACGTAAACGTTCAACCACACTCAGGTGCACAAGCAAACATGGCTGTTTACCATACAATTTTACAACCAGGCGACACAGTACTTGGTATGAACCTTTCTCACGGTGGTCACTTAACACACGGTTCACCAGTGAACTTCTCGGGTATTCTTTACAACTTCGTGGAATACGGTGTATCAGAAGAAACGCAAACAATCGATTATAACGATGTGCGTGAAAAAGCATTAGCAGCTAAACCAAAGTTAATCGTGGCAGGTGCATCAGCTTACCCACGTGAAATCGACTTCGCGAAATTCCGTGAAATCGCAGACGAAGTAGGAGCTTACTTCATGGTAGATATGGCACACATCGCAGGTCTTGTCGCAGCAGGTGAGCACCAATCGCCAATCCCATACGCTGACTTCGTTACAACGACTACACACAAAACATTACGTGGTCCACGTGGCGGTATGATTTTAACAAAAGATGAGAAATGGGAAAAAGAATTAAATAAATCTGTATTCCCAGGTATTCAAGGTGGTCCTTTAATGCATGTCATCGCTGCGAAAGCTGTAGCATTCGGTGAAGCATTACAACCGGAATTCAAAGAATATGCAAAACAAATTAAAGTAAACGCAAAAGCATTAGCAGCAAGCTTAATGGAAGAAGGCGTTGAAATCGTATCAGGTGGTACAGACAACCACTTATTACTTTTAAACGTGAAATCTTTAGGCTTAACTGGTAAAGTAGCAGAGCATTTATTAGATGAAGTAGCAATTACAACAAACAAAAACACGATTCCATATGATACAGAAAAACCATTCGTCACATCTGGTATCCGTGTTGGTACTGCAGCGATCACTTCTCGCGGTTTCAAGGAAGAAGATGCAACAGAAGTAGGTAAAATTATCGCATCTGTTCTAAAAAATCCAGAAGATGAAGCAGTAAAAGCAGAAGCACGTCAACGTGTACAAGCGTTAACAGATAAATACCCATTATACGCATAAAATACTATCTTGAGATACTTTCTAATTATTTGGAAAGTATCTTTTTCAGTAATATGGAAATAATTTATTTGTTGATTTATGGCATTGAGTTGGGTAATAATGGACGGAAGATCGTTAGTTACTTAAAATCCATTGAGAAAGGAGGAGAGGAAGATGCTAACTCAGTTTGTTGAGTATGAATCCAATGTTCTCTTTCGCACATTAAGAGATTTAGGCGATAAGTCGAGTCAACATTATGTTATTTTAAATAAAACATTTTCTGTGATTTACTGTAATGAGCTTTATACAAATTTAACAAACTACAACTTTGAAGATATAACTCATACAACTTTTCGACAACTTTTACAGCATATAAAGTGTAATATGCATATGGAGGAAGTTGAGCAACATCTGCGGAAAGGGAAAATGACGAAAGCACAAGTCATACATAATAGAAAAAGTGGCACTTCTTTTTATGCAGAACTAGCATGTATACCACTTCAAAACAAGGACAATGAAACAGAATTTGTACTTGTTTGTATTCAAGATATTACATATACACAACTATATGATTTTGTAGATCGACTCGAAAAGGATATGTTTACAGCGATTCAAAATGAAGTACCGTTTATCGAAAAACTTCAACTTGTTTGTAACAGTATAGATTATTCCTTTTATCCGTGTAGCTTTACATCCATTATTTTAAAGCATAACGGTGCACTTCACATGGTGCAGTCGAGTGCATTTTATCCAGAAAAGCCCGTTCATTATTCGCTGGAACAATGGGCAGAAATAGATTACTATACGCAATTAATAGAACGTGAGCATATGACAGTAGGTAAGGATCTCAATCAAATGCCGATTCATCTATTACATAAACAGCTCGCACTAAAAAATGAATTAACAAATTATGCATTTGTCCCGATTCGTCAGGCAGATGGAGAAGCGCTCGGTGTGATGACGATTTACTATAGTGAACAACAGGACGATACGAAAATATATAGCCTATTTATTGAAAAAATTTTAAATTTAATCACCTTGGCTCATTCTTACGAGCAAAAACAGAAACAAATCTATCAGCTTGCTTATACGGATATGCGGACAGGAATGATGAATCGCTATCGGTTTATTGAGCGCTTAACAGAACTTGATGTAGTAGATGGAGTTATTCAAATAATAGAACCGAGTGAATTTTCGCGTATTGTGGAATTATACGGACGTGATACAGGCGAAGAACTACTTAAACAGTTATACGAACGTATTTTACATAGCGGTATGAATAATCAAGCATTAATCGGTCGTTTTTCTAGCGAATTGATTGTTTTATATATGGAACGAGAAATAATCGAAACGGTCGAGGGGAATGCAGAAGATTTTTTAAACGGTTTAGTAGTACAGTCATTTATCATTGATGGAAAAGAGTTTTATATTACACTAAAATGTGGTAGTGCCGTGCTTCAACATAAAAAAGCCGTACAAGATGCTATTCGGTACGCGGAAAATGCTCTATCGGAGGCAAAAAGGGTGTCGGGTACGTGTGTGAAGTTTTACTCCCGAGAAAATGATACGCAATTAGAAAAGGAATTTATTATTTTAAAACATCTCATAGAGGCTTTAAAAAATAAAGAAATGACAGCCTATTTCCAACCGAAAGTAGCGCTAGGGAAAGCGCGCATTACAAGTATGGAAGCGCTTGCTCGTTGGATTTCGCCGGTACTTGGATTTGTCTCACCTGCTGAGTTTATTCCGATTGCAGAACGTGCAGGGCTTATTCGTCAAATTGACTTGCAAATCATCGAACAAGTTCTTCAGTGGTTCCAGCAACGGCAATATGAGGGCAAGCGGATTGTGCCTATAGCGATTAATATTTCGCCCGAGCATTTCTACCATCCACACTTTGTAGAGGAATTGGAACAGTTAATAAAAAAATATTATGCAGACCCAAATTATTTAATTATCGAGATTACAGAAAATTTAGGGCTTGTTGATGTGGAGCGGGCACAAAAAATCATTCAAGATTTATTTTTACGTGGTTTAAAAACGAGTGTCGATGATTTTGGAATAGGTCACTCTTCATTAAGTTATTTACAAAAGTTAATGTTTGCCGAATTAAAAATTGATCGGAGCTTTACATCACGCATCCATGAAGTAGGGACATTTGTCATTGTCCAATCGATTATTCAAATTGCGTATAATTTAGAAATCGATGTGGTAGCAGAGGGCATTGAAACGCAGGAGCAAGCAGATATATTATATCAGCTTGGTTGTAAAAGTGGACAAGGCTACTTATTCTATAAACCGATGTCATTGGAAGAAATCGAAGAAAAGAATATATTATAGTGCGATAAGGGTATTCGGAAACTGTTGAAAGCACATATGTTATACTAAAATTTTTTCCGTAAGATTCATACCAAATGCATTTTGATGTTGAGCTAAAATAATCATATATTTCAAAAAATAAACTGTGATAACTCTCGATGTTACAGTTTGTTTTTTTATGCTATACTGATTCAGATAAACAACAGTTAGGAGAGATCCACCTTGAGTAAAGTATATGTTTTTGATCACCCACTAATCCAACATAAGTTAACTTATATTCGTGATAAAAACACAGGCACAAAAGAATTTCGTGAGCTTGTGGACGAAGTAGCAACATTAATGGCATTTGAAATTACACGTGATTTGCCATTGGAAGAAATCGAAATTGAAACGCCTGTCACAACGTCGAAAACGAAAGTATTATCAGGTAAAAAAATTGCGATTGTGCCAATTTTACGTGCAGGAATTGGGATGGTTGATGGTGTACTAAAACTGATTCCAGCTGCGAAAGTAGGGCATATCGGTTTATACCGCGACCCAGAAACATTAAAACCCGTGGAATATTATGCGAAGCTCCCAGCTGATGTAGAAGAGCGTGATTTCATTATTGTAGACCCAATGTTAGCAACAGGTGGTTCAGCTGTGGAAGCGATTAACTCTTTGAAGAAGCGCGGTGCCAAAAATATTAAGTTTATGTGCTTAATCGCAGCCCCAGAAGGTGTAAAAGCGATTCAAGATGAGCATGATGATGTAGATATTTATATTGCGGCATTAGATGAAAAGTTAAACGATCACGGTTACATCGTACCAGGTCTTGGTGACGCCGGTGACCGCTTATTTGGTACAAAATAATATGAAACAGAAGGGATGTTGCATATGTGACATCCCATTTTGTAATAAAGAGAGGGTAAGATTGAATCATGGCAAAATTTAAAGTGATGACGATTTTTGGGACGCGTCCTGAAGCAATTAAAATGGCACCGCTTGTACTGGAGTTGCAAAAGTATCCTGAAAAAATTGAATCGATTGTGACAGTAACGGCGCAGCATCGTCAAATGCTCGATCAAGTACTGGAGACATTTCATATTACACCGGATTACGATTTGAACATTATGAAAGACCGCCAAACATTAGTGGATGTAGCAACGAATGCATTACAAGGGCTAGACCGCGTGATGAAAGAGGCACAACCAGATATCGTCTTGGTGCATGGTGATACAGCAACGACTTTCATTGGTAGCTTGGCTGCGTTTTACAATCAAATTGCGATTGGGCATGTAGAAGCGGGGCTTCGAACAGGCCAAAAATACTCCCCATATCCAGAAGAAATGAATCGTCAATTAACAGGTGTAATGGCCGATCTTCATTTTGCGCCAACAGAAGTATCAAAGGAAAACTTACTAAAGGAAAATAAGCTAGCTGAAGCGATTTTCGTAACAGGCAATACGGCCATTGACGCCTTAAAAACGACGGTAAAAGAAACGTATGCACACCCTGTGTTAGAGAAAATCGGTCAGGACCGTATGATTTTACTGACTGCACATCGCCGCGAAAACTTAGGTGACCCAATGCGCAATATGTTCCGTGCGATTAATCGTTTACTAGCGGAGCATAAAGATGTACAAGTGGTATATCCTGTACATATGAATCCAGCTGTTCGTGAGGTAGCTAACGAAGTGTTAGGGGATAATCCTCGTATTCACTTAATTGAACCACTTGAAGTGTTTGATTTCCATAACTTTGCAGCGCGCTCCTATATGATTTTAACAGATTCAGGCGGTGTACAAGAGGAAGCCCCTTCTTTAGGGAAGCCTGTGCTGGTACTGCGCGATACAACAGAACGTCCAGAAGGGATTGCTGCAGGTACATTAAAGCTTGCAGGTACAGATGAAAATACGATCTATACATTAGCGAAAGGATTGCTCGTAGATGAAGAGGCCTATGCGGAAATGGCTCAAGCTTCCAATCCTTATGGTGACGGATTTGCATCGAAACGAATTGTAGAAGCGCTTATAAAATTTTCCGATGATGTAAAATAAAGTAAAATATATGTTGATAAAGGGGAATGTTGAGTTACTCTTTAACTCGAAACGGGCTATTTTTATCTCAATATGACCCTTTTTTTATTCATTTATTGCGCCATTGTAGCGAAAATGGACTTATTACTTTAGTAGTAAATGTTTGTCATGGAAGTTGAAAAATTGTGAATAAACTAATTTTGCAGATAATAGAAGAAAACTGTCTTAAAGCAGCTAAAAACGACGATAATAAAAAATATTGTTGGTAAATGTGAATTTTCATACACAAATTTGTCAACAATTTGACAAGAAAGGTGAGAATGTGAAGTTTTTCACCTGAACCAATTGACATCAAATAACCCCTATTGTATGCTAACAAAGGGTAAGAATGATAAGGGTTTCTTGTAGTCAAAATGCGTTGAAACACTTGTTATATCAAGTTTCTACTAGATTGGCAGTTGAAACAAAAATTGTCAATTTGCAACGTTTTTTATGCATCTGGATCAGTATCCATAAAAGCGGTTTGGCTTTCTAGTAAGTAGCATGACTTGTTGTTGAGAGAGCGGACATGCTCAAAATGCAACTATTATTTCTAGATGCAATACGGCTTGTAGTGCATCTATTTGCTACGATTTAGTTCACTTGATGGTCTAAAACGATTCTTTACTCGAAAAAAAAGATTCAGGAGATTAATTGTCAATGCTAGATTTGCATCATATTTTCGCTATGCAGAAAAAAGCGTTATTTTTTTTGCTTGCTCTCAGTACTTTAGGCTGGGGATTTACTGCATATCAAACAGTATTCGCTGGAATAGCTCTCGGTGCATTCTTTGGCACGTATAACTTTTGGATTTTGCTTCGAAGAATGGAAAAGTTTGACCGTTCCATAAGTGAAGGGACGAAAGCACCATCAATCGGTACGGCTTTGCGGTTCGGATCTGGTGTTGCGGCAGTCGCAATTGCAATTTCGTTGCCACAATATTTTCACTTAATTAGCACGGTTATAGGGTTAATGATTCCGTATGTATTGCTTGTGATTGAACGTGTTGTACATGCGATCAAAAACCAATAAAAAGTGCATTGGAAAGAGAGGTGAATGCAGAAATGAATCATAAAAGTCCTGAAGCACATTTAGATCTTGGGTTTGTAACACTTACATTCAACTTATCTACAGTAATGATGTTATTAGTTACAGCTATAGTCGTGTTCTTAATCGCGTTTATTTCGACACGTAGCTTAGCACTTAAGCCAACAGGTATGCAAAACTTTATGGAGTGGGTTATGGACTTCGTAAAGAACATCGTTACGGGAAATATGGACTGGAAAACAGGTAAGCCATTCCACGTTCTAGGAATTACACTTATCATGTTCGTCGCAGTTGCCAACTTACTGGGTCTTCCATTCGCAATCATTTATGATGATGTATTATGGTGGAAATCACCAACAGCTGACCCAACAGTAACAATGACATTAGCCGCATTAGTAATCGTGTTATCACATTACTATGGTGTGAAGGCAAAAGGTACAGGTGGTTATGTAAAAGAAACATACTTCCAACCAATGTCTTTCATGTTCCCATTAAAGATTGTTGAAGAGTTTGCGAACACATTAACTCTTGGTCTACGTCTTTACGGTAACATTTATGCTGGTGAGATTTTACTTGCGTTAATCGCAGGTTTAGCTACATCTAGCGCAATTGGTGCTGTCGGTGCAATCGTACCAATGATGGCATGGCAAGGGTTCTCGATTTTCATCGGGTTTATCCAAGCTTTCATTTTCACTATGTTAACAATGGTTTACATGGCGCACAAAGTGAGTCACGACCATTAATTATAAAATTCCACGCTAACCACGTGGCAATTTGAACCAAACAAAAAACAAACATTCCAAGGAGGAAATTTTAAAATGACAGGTTCATTAGGTTTATTAGCAGCAGCAATCGCAATCGGTTTAGGTGCACTTGGTGCAGGTATCGGTAACGGTCTTATCGTTTCAAAAACAGTAGAAGGTATCGCTCGCCAACCAGAAGCTCGTGGCGTACTTCAAACTACAATGTTCATCGGGGTTGCATTAGTTGAGGCCCTTCCTATCATCGCGGTAGTAGTAGCATTCATCGTAATGAACAAATAATCTTAGGATTATTAGATGATAATGGCGAAGCACATCTTCGCCATTCCTTTTGTATGGTTAGGTAAATGCTTAATCATACATATTAAAGTAGTATTTGACATTGAAAGTAAAGTTTTAAACATTATAGATTTTTGAATTTAGTCAAGCTCTTGAAGGGAGTGAAACAATCGTGGGATTAGATAAACTTGTACTTGCTGCTGGAGCAACAGGTCTTAACACTGGTGATATCCTTGCAACGGGAATTATCTTCCTAGTATTACTACTTCTTCTTAAAAAGTTCGCTTGGGGTCCTTTAATGGGCATCATGGAACAACGTGAAGAGTTAGTTGCAAGCGAAATCGATGCAGCTGAAAAAGCTCGTAAAGAAGCACATGCCGTATTAGAAGAGCAAAAATCTCTTTTAAAAGAAGCGCGTACTGAAGCACAAACAATCATTGAGGGTGCGAAGAAACAAGCTGATGTGACTCGTGAAGAAATCGTGTCTGCAGCTCGTAATGAAGCAACTCGTTTAAAAGAAGCTGCTGTTCGTGATATCGAGGCAGAAAAAGAGAAAGCTATCGCTGCTGTGCGTGAAGAAGTGGTTTCACTATCAGTGCTTGCAGCATCTAAAGTTCTTGGAAAAGAAATTTCTGAGGCTGACAATAGCGCATTAATTAAAGAAACGATTGCGAAGGCAGGCGAGGCGAAATGAGTCAATCGACTGTAGCTAAGCGTTATGCCGAAGCATTATTCCAGTTAGCAAGTGGACAAAACACACTTGCTGAGATCGTTGAAGATTTAAAGGAGCTTACAAAAGCTTTAGAAGCAACTCCAGAGTTACTTTCTTTACTACAAGCGCCTAAAATCTCTACGGACAAGAAAAAAGCATTGATTACTGGTGTTCTTGCTAATGCGAATCCAGCAGTAGTGAATCTTTTACACGTTTTAGTGGATCGTAAGCGTATTAGCGAAGTATCTGCAGTAGCAGAAGCATTCCAAACACTAGCGGCATCGGCTCAAGGGGCTGCTGAAGCAACAGTTTACTCAACTCGCGCTTTAACTGACGAAGAACGCGCAGAAATTTCTGCATCTTTCGCCAAGTTAGTAGGAAAAGAAAAGTTAGACATTACAAACTTAATCGAGCCAGCATTACTTGGTGGCATTCGTGTACAAATCGGCAACTACATTTATGACAGCACAGTAGCTTCTAAGCTAGAAGGTCTAAAGCGTACGTTAGTTGGTTAATTTTAAGAAATGTGAGAGGTGAACATACATGGGCATCAAAGCTGAAGAAATCAGCAGTCTGATTAAACAGCAGATTGAAAATTACCAATCTGAATTACAAGTAAGCGAAGTAGGTACAGTTATCCGCGTTGGTGACGGTATTGCTCTTGCTCATGGCCTCGACAACGTCATGGCTGGAGAGCTTTTAGAGTTCTCTAACGGTGTTATGGGTATGGCGCAAAACTTAGAAGAAGGTAACGTAGGTATCGTTATTCTAGGTGACTACCTTGGCATTAAAGAAGGCGATGAAGTTCGTCGTACAGGTCGTATCATGGAAGTACCAGTTGGTGAAGCACTAATTGGTCGTGTTGTAAACCCATTAGGTCAACCAGTTGACGGATTAGGTCCAATCAACACAGATAAATCTCGTCCGATTGAAAGCCCAGCTTTCGGTGTAATGGCGCGTAAATCAGTACATGAGCCATTACAAACAGGTATCAAAGCGATTGACGCGCTTGTACCAATCGGTCGTGGTCAACGTGAGTTAATCATCGGTGACCGTCAAGTAGGTAAAACATCTGTAGCAATCGATACAATCTTAAACCAAAACGGTGAAAACATGATTTGTATCTATGTTGCAATCGGTCAAAAAGAATCTACAGTTCGTGGCGTAGTTGAAACATTACGTAAAAACGGCGCTTTAGATTACACAATCGTTGTAACAGCTTCAGCTTCTCAACCAGCTCCGCTATTATACTTAGCGCCATTTGCTGGTGTATCGATGGCAGAAGAATTCATGTTACAAGGTAAACACGTATTAGTAGTATATGATGACTTATCTAAACAAGCATCTGCTTACCGTGAGTTATCATTATTATTACGTCGTCCTCCAGGTCGTGAAGCTTACCCAGGTGACGTATTCTACTTACACAGTCGTTTATTAGAGCGTGCTGCGAAGTTAAATGAAACGTACCAAAACGGTTCGATCACAGCGTTACCGTTCGTAGAAACGCAAGCAGGGGATATCTCAGCTTACATTCCTACAAACGTTATCTCTATCACTGATGGACAAATCTTCTTACAATCTGACTTATTCAACTCTGGTGTACGTCCAGCGATCAACGCCGGTTTATCAGTATCACGTGTAGGTGGTTCTGCTCAAATCAAAGCGATGAAAAAAGTAGCGGGTACATTACGTCTTGACTTAGCAGCTTTCCGTGAGTTAGAGTCGTTTGCTCAATTCGGTTCTGACTTAGATAAAGCTACTTTAGCTAAATTAGAGCGTGGTAAACGTACTGTAGAGGTTCTGAAACAAGACCTAAACAAACCACTTAAAGTTGAAAAACAAGTTGTTATTTTATACGCGTTAACTCGTGGTCACTTAGATGATATCCCAGTAGCAGACATCACTCGTTTCGAGGGTGAATTGTTAAGCTGGTTAGATTCAAACCACACTAACGTTTTAGATCATATCCGTACAACAAAAGATCTTCCAGCGGATGCTGATATCGTTGAAGCTATCAACGCATTCAAAAAAACTTTCGCTAAATCTGAGTAATATCGGACTGTGATTAAAAAACAAAAGGTGGTGAAATACCAGTGGTAAACTTACGCGAAATTAAAGGTCGTATTAATTCTACAAAGAGTACGCAAAAAACGACTAAAGCGATGCAGATGGTTTCTTCTTCGAAATTACGTCGTGCAGAGCAAAACGCTAAAGCTTACGTTCCTTACATGGAGAAAATTCAAGATGTAGTAGGTGCAATCGCTTCAGGTACAAAAGACAGCGGACATCCAATGTTAACTGTTCGTCCTGTTAAGAAAACTGCTTACCTTGTTATCGGTTCTGACCGTGGTTTAGCAGGTGCTTACAACTCTAGTATTTTACGTCAAGTGCAGCGTACAATTAACAAACGTCACAAGTCAAAAGACGAGTACGTAGTTTTAGCTGTAGGTCGTATTGTGCGTGATTACTTTGTAAAACGTGATCATAATGTTATTAGCAGTGTCGTTGCTCTTCCTGACCAACCAACATTCGCTGATATTAAAGAAATCGCTCGTACTGCTGTTGGTATGTTCATTGATGGCGCATATGATGAACTTTATATGTACTATAACCACTTTGAAAGTGCTATTTCTCAAGTTGTTACTGAGAAAAAGCTTCTTCCATTAACTGATATTGCACCAGCTTCTACTCAAGCTGCATACGAATTCGAGCCATCTGGTGAAGCAATTCTAGAAGTATTACTTCCACAATATGCAGAGAGCTTAATTTACGGTGCTTTATTAGATGGTAAAGCAAGTGAACATGCTTCTCGTATGACGGCAATGCGTAATGCAACGGATAATGCATCTGACTTAATCGCAGACTTATCTCTTCAATACAACCGTGCACGTCAAGCAGCAATTACACAAGAAATTACAGAAATCGTTGGTGGAGCTGCAGCCTTAGAATAGGCGGCAGTCTGCCAATGTCGTATAAGAATACGATAGGAGGGTACACATAATGAACAAAGGACACGTTCTACAAGTAATGGGTCCAGTTGTCGACGTTAAGTTCGAGAACGGTCAATTACCAGCAATCTATAACGCATTAACAGTTAAGATTGAACGTCCAAACGAAGAGCCAACAACTCTTGCTTTAGAAGTTGCGCTTCACTTAGGTGACGACGCTGTTCGTACAATTGCGATGTCATCTACTGATGGCTTACAACGTGGTGCAGAAGTGACTAACACAGGAGCACCGATTTCAGTACCAGTTGGTGATTCAACACTAGGTCGTGTATTCAACGTACTTGGTGAAGTAATCGACTTAGGTGAAGAAATCCCAGCTTCAGCTCGCCGTGATTCAATTCACCGTGAAGCACCAACTTTCGATCAATTATCAACTACAGTTGAAATCCTAGAAACAGGTATCAAAGTAGTAGACTTATTAGCACCATACATCAAAGGTGGTAAAATCGGTCTATTCGGTGGTGCCGGTGTAGGTAAAACAGTATTAATCCAAGAATTAATCAACAACATCGCGCAAGAGCACAGTGGTATCTCTGTATTCGCTGGTGTAGGTGAGCGTACTCGTGAAGGTAATGACTTATACCACGAGATGACAGATTCAGGCGTTATTAAGCAAACTGCCATGGTATTCGGTCAAATGAACGAGCCACCTGGTGCACGTATGCGTGTAGCGTTAACTGGTCTTACAATGGCGGAATTCTTCCGTGATGAGCAAGGTCAAGACGTACTTTTATTCATCGACAACATCTTCCGTTTCACACAAGCAGGTTCTGAGGTTTCTGCCCTATTAGGTCGTATGCCTTCTGCGGTAGGTTACCAACCAACACTTGCTACTGAAATGGGTAAATTACAAGAACGTATCACATCGACTACAAAAGGTTCTGTAACTTCTATTCAAGCAATTTACGTACCAGCCGATGACTATACTGACCCAGCTCCAGCAACAACTTTCGCTCACTTAGATGCAACAACTAACTTAGAGCGTAAATTATCTGAGATGGGTATCTACCCAGCCGTTGACCCATTAGCATCAACTTCTCGTGCATTATCACCAGAAATCGTAGGTGAAGAGCACTATGCAGTAGCTACTAGTGTACAACGTACGATCCAACGTTACCGTGAGTTACAAGATATCATCGCTATCTTAGGTATGGATGAGTTATCTGATGAAGATAAGCAAACAGTAGAACGCGCTCGTCGTATTCAATTCTTCTTATCTCAAAACTTCCACGTAGCGGAACAATTCACTGGTCAAGCAGGTTCATACGTACCAGTTAAAGAAACTGTACGTTCATTCAAGGAAATCCTTGAAGGTAAATATGACCACTTACCAGAAGATGCTTTCCGTTTAGTTGGTAGCATTCAAGAAGTAGTAGAAAAAGCTAAAGGCATGGGCGTAGAGGTTTAATTCTAACGGCGAGGAGGAAAAAATATGAAGACAGTAACAGTCAATATTGTCACTCCCGACGGCCCAGTATACGATGCTGAAGTAGCAATGGTTATCGCGAAAACAACTTCAGGTGAAATTGGTGTGCTTCCAGGCCATATTCCTATGGTAGCTCCACTTGCAATTGGTGCAGTGAAGCTAAAGACTGAAGGCGGCCAAACAGAACTTGCGGCTGTTAACGGTGGTTTTATTGAAGTGCGTCCAGACAAAATTTCGATTTTAGCATCATCTGCAGAGGTTGCTTCATCGATTGATGTCGCTCGTGCAAAAGCAGCTTTAGCTCGCGCTGAGCAACGACTTCAACAAAAACAAGATAGCGTTGATTTCAAACGTGCGGAGTTAGCTCTAAAACGCGCGATTAATCGTATCAATGTTCAAGAGGGTAATATCTAATAAATAGGAGCGGACAATTAATGTTGTCCGCTCTTTTTTAGCAGATAGGGAAGTACAAGTTTCGCATAAGAAAAAGGCATCCTCTCGACTAAATTTTGTCGAGAGGTGTCTTTCTAAACATGGAGGCATTCAGGATGGATTTTTATACGGAAGCGGGTCAGCAAGCTGCATTTGGGATTGGCGCGTACATCTTTTTTATCGGCGTTACTTTTTACGCGCTACAAGCGTTTCGCTTAGAGCAACTTTTTAAAAAAGGGAAAGTATTTCAAATTCAATTGATTTATATTTTATTAAGCATTGCCGTTGGTTCAAGTGTCGCTGATTTCTTTATCAATTTTTCGAATTGGTCACAGCAAATTCCTTATTTATTTCGATAAATAAAAGGATACATAGTAAGTTATATGCATTGTAGGGGGAAATAAGCCCTTGTTTATCGCTACAAAGTTTATAATGATTTAAATTGTTACTTGATTTTATTTCCACAATAGTATTTTGCCTGTAGTGTAGTAAACAATTATACATTTTTTTGATTAATAGGTAATTCACGATATTTGTATAAGGTGCGTATTATAAAATGTAGCTTATTTCTACAAAATAACGTAAAATAGTGATTTGGGCGCTTGTATTGAGAGGTCTTACAAGTTAATATTGAATTGTTTGTATAAATTTAGACTATTAAACTTTTTTTATAAATTGGGTTTTGCAGTTTCGTAACAATTGTATTCGGAGGGACGAATTGTGGATAAAATTATTGTAACAGGTGGCCAGACATTAACAGGTAAAGTAAAAGTAGAAGGTGCAAAAAATGCCGTTTTACCCATCTTGGCAGCCTCACTGTTAGCTTCAAATAAAAAGCATATTATTAGAGATGTACCAGACCTAGCAGACGTACACACGATTAGTGAAGTACTAAAAAGCTTAAATGCCAAAGTAGAATATAAAGCAGATCAAAATGAAATGGTTATTGATGCTTCAGGTAGCCTTTCAAGTGAAGCTCAGTTTGAGTATGTAAGCAAGATGCGCGCTTCGATTTTAGTGATGGGGTCATTGCTTGGACGTAACGGGTTTGCTCGTGTCGCACTTCCGGGGGGATGTGCAATTGGATCGCGACCAATTGAGTTGCATTTAAAAGGTTTTGAAGCAATGGGTGCAGAAATTTCATTTGGTCATGGGTATGTGGAAGCTGTTGTAAAAGATCGTCTAAAGGGTGCAAAAATTTATTTAGACTTCCCGAGCGTTGGGGCAACAGAAAATATTATGTCAGCAGCTGCACTTGCAGAAGGTACAACAATTATTGAAAATGCAGCGAAAGAGCCTGAAATTGTCGATTTAGCGAATTTTATTAATGCTATGGGTGGACGCGTCATAGGGGCGGGTACAGACACAATTCGAATTGAGGGTGTAACTGAATTAACAGGTACGACACATTATATTATTCCTGATCGTATTGAAGCGGGCACATTTATGGTGGCAGCGGCCATTACACGTGGTGATGTAGTCATTGAAAATGCGGTGCCTGAGCATATGACAGCATTAATTGCCAAAATGCGTGAAATGGGCGTAGAAATCACGGAAGAAGCAGAAGGACTTCGTGTACGTGCAAATGGTGCATTAAAAGCAGTTGATATTAAAACGATGCCACATCCAGGTTTCCCGACGGATATGCAGTCGCAGTTAATGGCGCTAATGCTTACGGCTGAAGGCACAAGCATTATTACGGAGACGGTATTTGAGAACCGTTTTATGCATGTAGAAGAATTCCGCCGTATGAATGCGGTAGCTAAAATCGAAGGGCGTTCCGTATTTATTGAAGGGAAAACAGACTTGCAAGGTGCTGAAGTAGCAGCTACTGATTTACGTGCAGCGGCTTCATTAATTTTAGCGGGGTTAGTATCAGAAGGCATTACACGTGTGACAAAGCTTCATCATTTAGATCGTGGGTATGTCAATTTCCATGAAAAGCTTGCCGCATTAGGCGCAGATATTGAACGTGTAACAGATAAAGCGATTGTAAAAAAACAAGCAACGGCTTAAATGTACCCTATGCTTATTTCTATAATTATATGATAAAAAATTGCGAGTAATTAATTTACTCGCAATTTTTTTGTGCGTTAGCAAAAGTCGGGCAAAAAGCAGCTGAACGAGCAAATCGAATCCGCAAACGGTCAAAAGTAAGTGCTATCCGAGCAAAAACTCAGGTTAATCGGTCAAAACACAATCCCCCCGAAATTCTCCAATGCTCTCCACAAAAAACAAGCAGAATTGTGCCGAAAACAGGTGGAAAAAATTTAAAGCTTCCTCGGAATTATTACAAGCCCTTCCCTCATACATTGCGTTATGAAAAAATACATTCTGTTTGTTGTCCTTATTATTTTGTTATTTATCATTCCATTGCAGTACAAAAAAAATCAAACGCAAAATCAAAATTTACAGGAAGAGGAGGATTGCGAAGTTTTTATCACGCTCGCCGAATCAAATGAACAAATTGCGCTCGAGCAATATTTAATCGGTGTAGTGGCTGGGGAAATGCCAGCAAGCTTTCATCCGGAAGCATTAAAGGCACAAGCCATTGCAGCGAGAACATACGCTATGCACCAAACCAGTTTCGGGACAACCCCCATTAAGCAAACGACGGCCCACCAAGTATTTAAAGAAGAACGAGATCCGAAATATGAAGAAAAATTAAAAGAAGCAGTAACGGCTACAAAAAATCAAATTCTTACGTATAATGATGAACCGATTACAGCGATGTTTCATGCTGCTTCCAATGGCCAAACAGAATCTGCCCAAAATTATAGCGGGTCGACCGTAGCATATCTTACGACTGTTTCTACACCTGAAGAATATAGAGATACACAAACGTTGACGCTTGCGCAGTTAAATGACAGGCTACAAACAACGTTGACGCTTGCTCAAATACAGCAAGCAACAATAACACGTAACAATACTCAGCGTGTCGAAACGATTGCAATCGGCGGGAAAACGTGGACAGGGCGCGAGTTTCGTGAATTGTTAAACTTAAAATCGACAGACTTCACAATTACGGTGAATACAGACATTACGATTGCTACAAAAGGTTACGGGCATGGCGTAGGGATGAGCCAGTACGGAGCGAATGAACTTGCACAAACAGGGAAAACAGCGGAACAAATTCTGTCGCATTACTACCCGAATACATCACTAGCAACGCTTGCCTGTGCAGAACAATGAGTCTTTTTTATGAAAATGGTGACAGCAGGATTCTTCCTTTATAAAAAAACATACATTTTCACAAAAAAATATTGTAAAATTTCGGTATAACTTTGTTTAAAATCACCAAAATGTGTTAACAATAGCACTCGAGGTGATAATATTATGCGAGAGGATAAACAAACTACTTCTCCAAAAACTTGGGTCGATCAAAAATGGTTTTGGCCAGCTGTTTATGCAATCATTGCAATTATTATGATTGCCTTTATCGTACTTTATAATGTACTAGTTACACCGGAAGAGTCGGATACACTTCAACCTGTATCACAAGAGCCGGAAACAATTATTGAAACAAATGCAGTAGAAGAAACAATGAAGTTTCCGTTTGATGAGTTGCAATTAAACAACGTGAAAATTTTACAGGACTTTTATGATGTAACAGCAGATGCTGAAACACGTGAAAATGCACTACTTGTATTTAATCAAACATACTCAGCATCAAATGGTGTTTCGATCGCTATTAATAGCGAACCGTTCCAAGTGTTAGCGGCGTTAAGTGGCACAGTCACAGAAGTGAAGCTCGATGCATTTACGGGCAATAAAGTGACAATTGAACACGAAAATGGTTATACAACACAGTATACTTCTGTAGGAGATATTGTCGTACAAGAAGGCGATAATGTCGTACAAGGGGAGCCGATTGGGATGACAGTTGAAAACGAATGGAACCCAACAGCAGGCATTCACCTTCATTTTGAAGTATTAAAAGACGGTCAGTACATTAATCCTAGAACGTTACTGGCATTTTAAGTTCTAATGTTCCTACACGCGGCATAAGCTGAATAAACACGCGATTGAAAGGAAGAGAGCGTGCACGAGCATATTCGGCATCGCTGCGTGAAATTAGGGCAGCTGCTAGTAGAGACAGGGGAAACCGTTCGCGCCATCGCTAAAATGACAGGGTATTCGAAAAGTACGGTCCATAAAGATCTGACAGAACGCCTAGAAAAAGTTAACGAGACATTGTCAACAGATGTTAAGCAAGTTTTAGCGTATCACAAATCAATCAGGCATCTCCGAGGAGGAGAAGCGACACGGAAGAAATGGCAGCAAAAACAGCACAAAGATCAACAGACCCACATGGACGAAAAAGCGTTTTGACGAGTATCAAAAATCGTCGAAATGCTTTTTTTATTGTCGAAATGAGTAGATGGTATTGTTGTAAAAGGAAAGTATTACCGATAATATAGATGTAATTTAGCCTTTAATATGATAAAATATTCAAGATAAACAGATATGCACGTGTACATGTTGGAGAAGCTGGGAAGGAGATAAAAAACATGTTTTCTAAAGATATTGGCATCGATTTAGGTACGGCGAATGTACTGATTCATGTGAAGGGCAAAGGAATCGTTTTAAATGAGCCTTCTGTTGTAGCAATTGATAAAAAATCAAATAAAGTCCTAGCTGTTGGTGAGGAAGCACGTCAAATGGTTGGACGTACACCGGGCAATATCGTAGCCATTCGTCCATTAAAGGATGGGGTCATTGCCGACTTTGATTCGACAGAAGCGATGCTAAAATACTTTTTAAATAAGTTAAATGTGAAGGGCTTTTTATCGAAGCCACGTATTTTAATTTGTTGCCCGACAAACATTACGAGCGTAGAGCAAAAAGCGATTCGTGAAGCAGCGGAAAAATCGGGTGGCAAAAAAGTATATTTAGAAGAAGAGCCAAAAGTAGCAGCAATCGGTGCAGGAATGGATATTTTCCAACCGAGCGGCAATATGGTCGTCGACATCGGTGGCGGAACGACAGATGTCGCTGTACTATCAATGGGTGATATTGTAACAAGTGAGTCAATCAAAGTAGCGGGTGACGTTTTTGACAATGATATACTCCAATACATAAAGAGACAGTACAAGCTATTAATTGGTGAGCGTACAGCAGAGCAAATTAAAATGACAATCGGTACCGTATTTAAAGAAGCAGGGCACGATGAAACGATGGACATTCGTGGCCGTGATATGGTGACAGGCTTACCGCGCACGATTACGATTCATTCGAGTGAGATTGAGAGTGCGCTACGTGAATCGGTGGCGATGATTGTACAATCGGCCAAAAATGTACTAGAAAAAACACCGCCAGAATTATCAGCGGATATTATCGACCGCGGTGTTATTTTAACAGGTGGCGGCGCATTATTACATGGCATGGATCAACTACTAATGGAAGAATTAAAAGTGCCCGTATTTATCGCCGAAAATCCAATGGACTGCGTAGCCATTGGGACAGGCATTATGCTTGATAATATTGATCGTGTAGCATCAAAACTTTAACTCTCGAGGTGAGCTTCCATGTTTAAAGGATTTTATACAGCTATGTCTGGTATGACTGCTCAACAACGAAAAACAGAAATTCTGACAAATAATATGGCAAATGCCAATACACCAGGTTATAAAGCAGACCAATCAACAATCCGTTCATTTCCGGATATGTTGATGTCGGCCATTACATCGAATGGTATTCCAACGCAAAAAGGGTTAAATGCATTACAGGCCACACCTGTTGGCGCATTAAATACTGGTGTGTACTTACAAGAAACACTGGCGAACTATATGCAAGGTGCATTACGAGAAACAGGTCTTTTAACAGACGTTGCATTGGTTGATGGACAACTCCCAGTGGATGAGCAATCAGGCAATCAAGGGGCGCTTTTCTTCCGTGTACAGCACCCAGATGGGAATGAGGCTTACACACGTAATGGGAACTTTACATTAGATGGACAAGGCAATCTTGTCACAGCAATGGGGCAATATGTGCTAGATCGAGAAGGCAATCCAATTCAATTACAAAATGATCAGTTTACCATATCGGCTGATGGCATTATTACAGATGAAGACGGTGGGCAAGTAGCACAATTAGGTGTTGCGTTTGCAGCGAATACCGATCTCTTAATGAAACAAGACAATGGGTTATTCCGTCTATTAGAGGGAGAGGCATTGCCTTCAGCTTATGAGGTAGAGGGTGTCACATTTGGTATGCAGCAGCAATACTTAGAAGCATCGAATGTAGATTCTGCACAATCTATGACAAATTTAATGACAGCTTATCGAGCATACGAAGCAAACCAAAAAGTGCTACAAGCTTATGATAAGAGTATAGATAAAGCGGTAAATGAAATCGGTAAAGTATAGGAGGCTTAGCAGATGATTCGTACAATGCATACAGCAGCGAACACACTCGGACAACTTCAAGTTCAACTAGATACGATTAGTAATAATATCGCAAATAGCAATACAATTGGCTATAAAACAAAACAAGCAAATTTCCAAGAGCTACTGTATCAACAATTTAATAATGATCAGCAAGACCAAACGTTACGTCAATCACCAGTCGGCATTCGCTACGGTGTCGGTGCACATATAAGCCAAATTCAATCAAACGAATCACAAGGCTCATTACAAATGACCGATCGTAACTTAGACTTTGCTTTTACAAAGTCTAATCAATACTTTAACGTTGCGCTAGCAGATGGTTCAACAGCTTATACTCGCCAAGGGAATTTCTATATGTCCCCACAAGGAGACGGTACAAACGTATTAGTGACAAGTGATGGCTATCCAGTACTTTCTGCTAACGGTACATCGGTTACGTTTCCAGATGGTGTGAAAGACTTTACGATGTCACAAGCAGGCACATTAAATGTAAACTATGACGATGGACAAGTCATCCAATTTGATTTAGCTGTAACACAAATTACAAAGCCGCAAGTAATGGAGCATGTAAACAGCGGTGCATATATCAGTTTGCCGAATAATTTGGACGAAATTGGTTATGCTGAAGAAGAGATTCTCACTGATTTACAAGGGTTGAATCGTAATGAAGTGAGCATGCAAATCGGTGCATTAGAATCTTCAAACGTGAACTTATCGAAGGAAATGACGGATTTAATTGCAGCACAGCGCTCTTATCAATTTAATTCACGTGCCATTACGATTGGTGACCAAATGTTAGGCCTTATTAATGGCATCCGATAAGTAAATTAGGGAGAACAGTAATGACGAATGAATTAAACCATACCGCCAAAGAGCAGCCAAAAAAGAAAAGACAAACGGAGACGCCGGTTGAAGAAACATCAACACGATGGGTACAAATTCGTCTAATACCGATTTGGCTTCGTATCATTTTAGTGCTACTATTATTTATAGTAGCAGGGGCAATCGGTGTTGTTTTCGGCTATTCTGTCATAGGTGAAGGAAATGCAAGCGATGCTCTTAAATGGAGCACGTGGGAGCATATTCTCGATATTTTGAATGGAAAACAGTAAAATAATAGCTCATGTGTTTGTGATGGATTATAAAATTGAATAAAATGATTCATGACAAAGGCAAGGCTAGCATCTCGACCTGTTTTAGGTCGAGATGTATCTTTCTAACATAGAAGATGTAGCGGTTCGTCATTTACATAATGCGAAAAAATCGTTTATTTATACATAGCGCACGAGGGGGAGTATTGACATGTTAAATGTAGAACAAATTCAAGCAATTTTACCACATCGTTATCCGTTTCTTTTAGTGGATCGTATTGTCGAATTAGAAGATGGAAAACGTGCTGTTGGACTTAAAAATGTAACAATTAATGAAGACTTTTTTAATGGACATTTCCCTGGCTATCCAGTGATGCCAGGTGTATTAATTGTCGAAGCATTGGCACAAGTAGGTGGCGTTGCTTTATTAAACGCAGAAGGAAATAAAGGACGTTTAGCATTTTTAACAGGCATTGACAATTGTCGTTTTAAACGTCAAGTAACGCCAGGCGATCAGTTGCGCTTGGAAGTGGAATTTATTAAGCTGCGCGGACAAATGGGTAAAGGCAAAGGGATTGCAACAGTAGACGGTGAGCTTGTATGTGAAGCTGAAATTTTATTTGCATTAGGCCCTGTTACAGGCTGATTTGCTTTTAGTGTCTAAAGATTATAAAATACAAAGGTTAACTTTTTTATGTACGTAGGTTTGGCTTTAAACGTAGGAGGTTTAAAATAGATGTATAAAGAACTATCTTCTGGCGTCAAAATAAGCATTACCCGTTCTATCTCAACATCATTTGAATTGTATTTGGCGAGTATTGGCTGGGATGAAGATAAATTTTCGATGGAGGATTTTGTTGCAAGTTGGCAAAAATATTTTACAGAAAATGCAGCTTGGTTTGACAAAGTACCACAAGAAATACTAACGAATCCTGAGTTCCATGAAGAAGTGGCAAAGAAAATCGACGAAGTGATTGCAAAAATTCTAAATGAAAAACCAACAAAAAAGCAAATGGACTCGATTGAAAAAATGCAGAAACAACTTGGAACAAACTATACTTTTGATTGTAAAGCAGAAGCAGCATATGTAGAACAACTACTAAAACAGCAATTAAAATAGATACGTAAATTTAGGATAGTTCCTCCTTTTCTCGGGCAATCTACTGTTGACTACATTGTAGTCATGTGAAACCGAAGAAAGGAGGAAATTTTTTATGCGAAAAGGGAGCCTAATCGCCGCTGCTTTACTAGCTAGTACAACACTTGCTGCTTGTAACACAAACAAAGATGAAACGCCGATGACTGACAATGAAAAGGCAAGTGACATCGTAACACCGTATGATAATAATAACGGTACAATTGATGGGGTAAATAACAGCACAAACGGTTCTGATCGTGGTCTCTATATGAATGGGGACAATGCCAATGTTGAATCACCGACGTCTAATAAAGATAATCGCGGCTCTGACTTTAACGGTGGTAACAACATGGATGGCGCTGGGGGCAACAATGGCATGAGTGGTAATAATTCGACCAATAATCGCGGTTTAGAAGAACGAAGAATTGATGGCGTCGATGAAAATGCTACTGCTCCTTATATCAATAACACGGACGAGCGAATCATCAATAATCAAGAAGACATTATTGAAGATAAACGTGACCGTCTTGACAGAGATAATAAAGACGAATAACGATAAACACGACTGCTTATTGGGCAGTCGTGTTTTTTATTTTGTTATCTGAGATGATTATTTGTAACCGAGCAAAAGCTGTGTTTATCCGGTCAAATGAAACGTAACGGTTCCTAACAGGTACTACGACCAAGCAAAACTACCTCTTGTGCCCGCCATTTTACATACCTTTCAATTTCGGGCGTTCTTTCATACCTTGTTTAAAGCGGTCAAGTAGCTGGTCATTGGCCAATCCTTCTGCTAAAAGCTCTTGCAATAATTGCTCCGCGTAACGCTTACGCTGTGCTTTTAATGTGCCTTTTAACAAGACCGAGATATGATCACCAATGTGTTTGATTTTGCTGACAACTAGTGTAAAAGGTGCGGGTTCATTGTCGGGGAATGAGATGACGGCTCGTGCTTCAAACACCTCACCAGAAGCGAGCAGTGGCTCAAACACTTCATTCAAGTTATTTGGAATATATAGCTCTAAAATCCACGAATGATGGCTATTTTCCTGATTAATAATAATGCCATCTATTAGCGGAATTTGCTGTGTATGCCCAGCTAACAGTAAGTCAAAAGATATCATTTTAAATGTTTTCATCTTCCTCCACCCGGCTTTCTTTTTGAAGTCATTATACCATAGAAAAACTTTGCAAATTTAAAAAGTCCACCATTTCTGTCGTTGTTGATAGATCAAGGATATGCACATAAAATGATGCATTTTTTTATTTTGGCGTGTAGTGAAAAATGATTTTTGATACGCCAAAATGATAGCAAATCTTCATTTTGGCATTTTGCTCAAAAATACATTGTGTAATAAGATAACAACAACGAAAGGAGGTGTGTCAATGAACCAAGTCGGGCTAGTCGGACGATTGACAAAAGATCCCGTTCTTCGACAACTATCTGATAATAAAATCACTGTAAGCTTTGTCATCGCAATCAATCGAAATTTCCGAAATACTCAAGGCGGAGTCGATGCAGATTATTTACTTTGTATCGCTTGGGGAAAACTTGCGGAACGTATCGCCAAGTATTGCGGCAAAGGCTCACTCATTGGGGTGAGTGGACGCTTACAATCAAAAACGTACGTCAATAAGGAAAATAGTAAAGTATATACAACGGAAGTAGTCGTCGAAGATGTCCGATTTTTTGCCTTGAAGCAGCGGGAAGAGCAGCTCGCATCGGAAGCTTCAGCATATAAAGGGACGCAAGAAATAAGGGAAACGCCCTTAGAAGAGCATTTTGTGCTTCCTTCTGAGGAGCAAGAAGTAGAAGTAAATGCGGAGTCAGTGACAGGTGAACATGCAATTGTAAGAAGGTAAAGAACATGACGAATTGCTTTCGTTATAGTAGTGCAACAAACAAATCAAATCTGTACAAAAGACTGTACAATTTTTACCCCCACTCACTAAACTACGGTATATCGCTATCTATACCGTTCTCTTCTTAACAACTGAATAGTAAGTAGAACCGATAAAAAGAGAGTCTTTCCTGCGCGCGTGGCAAAAAAGACTCTCCCTCTTTATGTTAAATTTGCTGTGTCGAGCATCATTAAATTCATTAACTCCGCATCATCAAGTTCTGTCAGCCACTTACTCGATTGAATCAATTCTTCTGAAAGTGCAGATTTGATCGCGAGCATTTTATCAATTTTTTCTTCAATCGTCCCAATCGTAATAAATTTATGCACTTGCACAAATTGTGTTTGACCAATACGGTAGGCGCGGTCTGTTGCTTGATTTTCAACCGCTGGATTCCACCAGCGATCAGCATGAAGAACGTGATTGGCTGCTGTTAAGTTGAGTCCTGTCCCGCCCGCTTTGAGCGATAATAAAAAGATCGGGAACTCTCCTTTTTGGAAGCTTTCCACTAAGCGATCACGCTGTTGTTTTGGCATGCTGCCGGTTAAAAACGGGACATCTAGGTCATAGAGTTCTGAGAAACAATGCTGTAGCAGTTGCCCCATTCCGATATATTGCGTAAAGATTAAACACTGCTCTCCGTTTTCAACGATGTCTGCTGCTAGTTGTACGATCCGTTTTACTTTAACAGAACGCTCTAGCTCAACTTGCGCTTCATCAAATGGCTCTTTTAAATAAAGGGCAGGGTGGTTACATAATTGTTTGAGCTTATTAAGCATTTTTAAAATGCGTCCTTTTTTCTCAAAGCCGGTTAACTTCTCAAGCTGTGCAACAGTCTCTTCAATAAAACCTTCATATAGTGCGGCTTGCTCAGGTGTTAATGGACAAAACTCTTGCGTTTCCTGTTTATCTGGCAAGTTTAGCATTAAGTCCGGATCACGCTTTGTTCGGCGCAGTAAGAATGGACGAATTTTCATCTGTAGTATTTGCTTATGTTTTTCGGATTCATCCTTTTCGATCGGTAAAATAAACTGCTCTTGGAATTTGCCAAAGCTACCGAGATAGCCTTTATGCATAAAGTCAAAAATGGCCCAAAGCTCCGATAAGCGATTTTCAACAGGTGTCCCGGTTAAGGCAATATGATGCGCCCCTTTTAATGTGCGAATAGAGCGGGATTGCAAGGTTTGCATATTTTTAATATTTTGTGCTTCATCTAATACGACCGTTGCCCAACGAATATGCTGTAAGAACTCGGCATCTTGTGAAATAGTTCCGTATGTGGACAAAATAATATGCGGATGTTCTGTTTGTAAGAACCGTTCAAACTGTTCGTTCTTCAAACGATTAGCACCGTAATGCGTATGCACAGTGAGAGTTGGCGCAAAACGCGCAAGCTCCTTTTGCCAATTTCCAAGCACAGAAGTCGGGCAAATAATGATGGTCGGTTCCGTGACTTCAAGCGTCTCAATCGTATAAAGCACATAAGAAATGAGCTGCACCGTTTTTCCGAGCCCCATATCATCTGCTAGACAGGCACCGAATTGTTGCTGCCGCATAAAGACAAGCCATTCATACCCTTGTTGCTGATAGGGACGTAGCGTTGCCTGCAAATGAATAGGAGGTGCAACAGATGGAAGCCCTTGCTTATGTTGCAGTTGTTCAATATACCCTTGCAATGATTTCTGCATTTCAAAGGCAAACATCGGGTCGTCGCGTTCTGCATCATCTTCCTCTTCAAGCGGTGTCATCAATGTTTCCGGCAATTCACGGAACAGTAACTCGCGAACGGTCCAGTTCTCTTCTTCTGCTTGATTCATGAGCTCGCGCATTTCATGGAGCCAGTTTGCATCAATCCGGAACCATTCATTGCCGATCCGCATAAATTCACGCTTCTCTTCTACGAGCTTGCGGAATTGCTCAGCAGAGATGGCTTCATTATTCATCGAGAACTGCCAGCGGAATGTCAAAATGTCATCCAGACCGGCTGTTTTTCTTGCGGATGTATTCCCTGCGCTTACTCGGACTTTTAATTTTGACTGCTTTAGCTCTTTTAACCAAGCAGGCAAAATAATTTCAAATCCGAGTGCTTGTAGCTTCGCTAAATCATACTGTAGGAAATGCCGCACATCCGCATCTTGCAACCGTATATGGATAAAGGAAGTTGGAGACGGCGCATGATGTTCGAGTGTGAGCAGTTTGATGATTTGATCTTGTAGCTGTTCAATGTCTGGCGTCAGTTCTGCCCATTTCTCGGGAAGTACCATTTCAATGGGCAAGGTACGTTTTCGAATCGCTGGTGTCCAGTGCTTAGCTGAGGTAGGGGATAGCAAAACCGTTTCCAGTACCCAATCCTCCTCCTGTTCAACTGGTTCACTTAAACGAAGCGCGACTTGTACATTGCCTGCCATCCGCTCTGTTTGTAGCGGCCAGCCCCCATTTTGAAAATAAGGCAGTAGTGCAGGGACATCTGCAACTGTCAGCCCTGCTTTTGTTAACTGCTGTGTAACAGCTTGCTCAAGTATGGCTGCATGTTCCACATCAAAGGTTAATTTGTCTTCGATTACATGTGCATGTTGCCAAAGAGCGTCGTCTTGCCAGTAGGTGAGTGCATCGTTAATATGGGCAAGGTGCTGTGCCGAACTTGGGTCAGCCGGCTCAATGTGTAGAAACGGATGTTTATAGCGCGGCGACAGGGCATCTAGTAAATGAGCAGCCGAAATCATGAGGTCACGCTCATCCATTTTCGCACTGATTCCATAAAAGTTTGGTTCATATTTATAGTAAAGAAGCGGTGCCCAACTCGATGCTGCATGAATGAGCCCGTCTTCATTTAATGCGGTTAAGGAGTAGTAACCAGCGTTCACTAACTCGATTTTTAAGCGGAGCGTTTTTACGAAAGGTACTGTCTCGATCATTTTTCATCACTCCTTAACATAATTTGGCTTTATCGAGCTCTTCTTGTAATGCTCGTAGTCGTTTAAAATGCAGTCGTACGGTTTCCATATACGCTTCAAAGTAAGCCGTTTTGCCCGCTTTTTTCGCAGCAGACTTCATCCCTTTCCAAAGTCGAACCGCCTGTTTGTAATTCATGCGTGATTTCTGCTTAATTTCTTCCATTGCATAGTGATGGTAAAGCGGTAATGTAGCAGCAGGGTTTTCCGATAATACTTGTTTGAGCCCAATCGACTCCAAATACGAAATAGACGACGGGTAAAGCTGATGAAGGGCTACCCAGTCCGCGTAACGTCCCTTTTGTAATAAGTAGTCAGAATACGGTTGAATACCATACCTGCCGAATGCGCCGTAAAGCATCAGCTCTTCTGCCTCTGTGAGCTCTGTTGCTGCATATAAATCATTTAACGTATTTGTAAAGAGCTGGCGGTGATGTGGAGGCAATACTTCCTGAATATACTGTTTTAAATGTGGCAACATCGCTTTTAATAGAAGGGTAGCTGCTTGGTGATCGAATACATTGCGTGCAAAATGCACAAGGGCTTCATAAATATGAATAGATTTAGGTTGTATGTGTTGCAAACTTTGCTCAAGTGCTTTGTAATTTTTTAATACGATATAGAAAAGCAGATTAATGGCGTCGCGCGGGATATCCGCTGCTTGTTTCGTTTCTGCTAAGGCAGCTAGCTCTTGCTGTGCTCGTTTTTTGTCATTGAAGATCTTTTCCCAGCATACTAAATAAAAACTGATTCGCAGGTGCGGTAATCCTTCCCCTTGCAACAAGAGTGTGCGAACTTGTTGTTGCAACGCATCATAAAATGGATCCGTCGCAAAAAGTCTGGATTTACTGCTTAATTCATCGATAATATCGAGCGCATATTCGTAACGCCTATCCATCGCATATTGGAAGTAATCTGAATGCAGTGGTGAAGCTGTTGCGATAAAGTGAGACCAAATTTTATTTAATACTGCGAGTTCCATATAAAGCTTATAAATCGGTTGCCATTCTCGCTCAAGTGGCATATAGCGGCGCAATTTAGCGTGTGCATGATCAATAATCGATGTCACTAAATAACTTTCAATGCGGCGTCCAGCTGGGAGTAAGTGATTCATCACTTCCTCGCTCATTCGCTGCCAGCTTTCTGGTGTTCGCTCTGTTGCTAACTGGACGAATTGGACGGATTTTTTATTACGCCAGTTCGCGGCCCACTCTTGCACAGAGCCAAAGTACTGATACAAGCCGAGCAGTACACCTAGCTGGTGCCGGCACATTTTTTGTGGGCATGTACATTGTGTAGCCTGGTGGCGGAAATCAATCGTTACTTCCGCCGGGCGCACATCTTGCACGACCGTAAATAATTTGGACGATGCTGTGTTATAACGCTCAAATAATACGGACTTATTGCGCACTGAAAACACAGCACGACGCACGAGCTCCTCATCTTCAGCCGCAGAAGGATGCAACTCGCGCTCATATTTTTCTAACTCTCTATTAATAAAATCGACGTTATCCTGTGCAATGACAGGAATCGAAAGTCCCATAAAAAACCTCTCCTAAAAAAGTCGTTCCTTCTATTATAACGTGAATTGTTTCGAAGCGTAAATAAAGATGAAACGTTCCTTCTGAATTGGGGAGAAAAAGTAAATGGTTAAGTGAGCAAAACTTGTCTGTATCCGGGCGAACGGGAGACGCTGAGCGAGCAAAAACAAACCGCTACACCACAATCTACCTGCAAAATGGAGTTTGAATTCACTAAATTGTGGATATATTAGTACTATGTAATCCCATTAGTATTAGTCATATTTTTTCTAACGAGAAAACCTAATATGTGCAGGATGCTTTACATAAAATGAATAAATATACCTGTAAGTGTATTAGTTTTATTTTATTAATACACAGAATATTTTAACTATTAGGAGGGTGTGGACATTGATTACTGTTCAATTTATGAAACCGTTTTACACAAAAGTATCGGGAACGAAGCTACGCCTAGTGTTTGCGTATCAGTATTTTTCAATTATGAAAGACGATGAAATTTATCACTTCATTCCGATTGAAGGCAAAGAAATGACTGTTGATTTAAATACGATGCAGGTAGAAAACTTATCAGAAGTATTCGTGTTCCAGCGCGGCAATCGCTTTATCCGGTTACCATTGTATCAATTGCTACTCGTATCAAATGTAAATGAGCATTTAATGCCGATTCTCGAAGGCTCCGCTGTCGATGCGAAACCAGCAAAGGATGAAGTAGAGGAAATGGATGTGGAAATTTTAGGATTGATTCACTCACTTGAAGAGGAAAACCTTTCGCGTTTAATCGATGATGCATTAGCCGAGCGCAATGAAGCGTTATTTTATGATTTAATTATGCAGAAGGGAAAGTTAAACGGAGGATATGCAATGTGAGTAGATACGCCACTTAAAAGACACCGATGAAAAAATTTTTCTCGGTGTTTTTTTAGCCAAAAAAATTGTAAAATACATACTACAAAAAAACTATTATACTAAAATTAAGTTTGACTGTTTGATGCGATTAAATCAAAATAATATACTAGAAAATATTTGAAATTGGATAGTATTGTCAGTATAATTTGGGTAGGTTCATGTAAACACGATGAATCTTTCCTCAACCCATATTTTCCTCTTTTTGCTTAGGCAAAAGGAGGCCTTTTTATTATGCAACGCTCTTTATATTATTTTGGGCTGCATACGTTGCTAAAAAGACTTTCTTCCAATTGCAATCAATATCCTCATATTCAAAACGAGCTGAAAAACGTTGAATCTGGTGACTACGGTGAACAGTATGTTACCGAACTGCTCCAAACACAGTTTCAGCATCAAGTCACTGTGCTTTCAAATATTTTCATTGGTTCTTCGCAAATCGATTGTATTGTCCTTACACCTTATTTTTGTGTAGTACTAGAAGTAAAAAATATAAAAGGGCATATTGCTATTAGGAAAGCTCCGCGTCAAATGATTCGTGAAATTGATGAAAATAAAGATGTTTTCCAAAGTCCAGAAGTCCAGTTAGAACGAAGTGAAATCGAATTAAATCGCTTGTTTGCCAAGCATAAAATCGAACTCCCGATTTTTAGTGCAGTTTTGTTTCCATTCCATACGTCAATCATTCAAAATGAATCCAAACAATATCCCGTGCTTATGGGAAAAGAAGTGTTAAATTATATTCACTTGCTACCAAGTACAAAAATGTTCATAAATCCAGCAGAGGTAGCAAGTATATTACAAAAACAATCTGACCCATGGCACCGGTTTCCATTATGTGATTACTATAATATTAATCCTAGTTTTCTACAAACCGGTGTAGAATGCAGAAAGTGCGGAACCATCCCAATGCTAAGAACTAGGCGTACATGGAAATGTATGCGTTGCGGTGTCACAGGTCGTGTAGCCCATGTCCAAGCCATAAGGGAATACTATGTACTATTTTCAAATGTCATGACAAATCGAGAATGTGTAGCATTTTTGCATCTGCGAAACCGCCAAGAAGCAACAAGAATTTTAAAAAGTATCGGACTAGAAAGAGAAGGAGTCAAACGAAACAGTATTTATAAACTACAGCTATAAGCAAATGAGGAATAGGTTGAGGAACTACCGCTACAAATAAAGTAGCGGTTTTTTGTGTTTCATTAGGGTGATGTGTGAGCAAAACAAGCGTGTATCCGGTCAAAACCCCCGGGTGAACGAGCAAAACGTTGGACTATCCGAGCAAAAGCCCGAGTTATGCGGTCAAAAAGCAGCTGTGTGAGCAAAACAAGTGTGTATCCGGTCAAAACCCCCGGGTGAACGAGCAAAAGGCCGGGCTATCCGAGCAAAAGCCGAAGCTATCCGGTCAAAAAGCAGCTGTGCGAGCAAAATAAGCTGGTATCCGGTCAAAACCCCCGGGTGAACGAGCAAAAGGCCGAGCTATCCGAGCAAAAAGCTAGGCTATCCGGTCAAAACGTACTATCTGAGCAAAAATAAAATGCCTCAAACAATCAAACAATCTATAATAAAAATCATTTCCCACAGCCTAGACAAAGTTGTATACTATAAGGTAGTTCATTTTGAGCTGACGCTATAAAAGCTATGAAAAGTTTTAGGAACCAAACTACATTCCTAGACGTTTATAAAATAATATCTATTCTTTTTTTGAACTAGAAAGGAAGTCACATCATGACAAAATCAATCTGTGTCGTTGGGTTAGGGTATATTGGTCTTCCGACGGCAGTAATGTTTGCAAACCACGGTATCAAGGTGCACGGCGTTGACGTGAATCTAGCTGCTGTAAAAAGTATTCAAGAAAAACAATTACACATCGAGGAAACAGGCTTACAAGAGCGTTTAAATAAAGCGGTAGATGAAGGCTTTTTAACAGCTTCGACAACACCTCAAGAAGCAGATGTGTTCGTCGTAGCGGTACCATCACCGATTAATCCAGACAACACAGCGAATCTTGAGTATGTACGTCAAGCAACAGCTTCGATCGTACCTTATGTGAAACCAGGTAACCTTGTCATTTTAGAATCAACGGTACCGCCAAAGACAGTTGAAAACATTATGCTACCAGAATTAGTGAAATCAGGTCTAACAATCGGCGAGGAATTATTCGTATCGCATTCACCAGAGCGTGTGATTCCGGGCAAAGTATTTGAAGAGCTCGTAAACAATGACCGTATTGTTGGAGGTATTAATAAAAAGTCAGCAGAAATGACAAAGGAACTTTACGAAACATTCGTAGAAGGGACAATTCATTTAACAGATGCGACAACAGCGGAATTAGTAAAAGTAATGGAAAACACATACCGTGACGTGAACATTGCTTTTGCGAACGAGCTAGCGAAAATGGCAGACAAGCTGGGTGTTAACATTTGGGAAGCGATTAAATTTGCAAACTATCACCCTCGTGTGAATGTGCATCTTCCAGGCCCAGGTGTAGGTGGTCACTGTATCGCGGTCGATCCATGGTTCCTTGTTGAGCTTGGTGGTGAAGCAGCGCAAATTATTCACTTATCTCGTAACACGAACGACTCTATGCCAAGCTTCACAGCACAAAAAACGCAAAGTATTTTAAATAAGGCGGGCGTTGCAGATGCAACAGTTGCTGTACTTGGTCTTGCATTTAAAGGAAACATCGATGACATGCGCGAAAGTCCGTCGACAATTGTGATTGACGAGCTACAAAAGCTTGGGTTAAACGTGGTATCATTTGATCCACATATTAAAGAGAATAAACACGCGACACAGGTGCAAAGCTTAGAAGAAGCAACAAAGGACGCGGACATTTTACTATTCTTAACAGACCACAATGAATTTAAGACGATGGATGTTTCTTCTATTAAATCGAAGGGCAAAATCGTCTTTGACACGAAAAACTGCTTAGACCGCGGCGCTTGGGAAGCTGCAGGATTTGAGTTCAATCTGTTAGGCGACGCGAAAAACTAAAAAATGATAGGGGAGCAGTGTGCAAAGGCACGCTGCTTTTCTTTAGTGGATAAGTATAAAATTTAAGGAAATCCACATAAGAAAGGACATCATCTCGACCTATTTTGGTCGAGATGTGTCTTTCTAAGGGTAAGGGATTTTTAATCACCGATTAGAAATTGGTAAGTGAGCAAAACTAATGGGTATCCGAGCAAAACGGCCGCATATGCAGTCAAAAAAGCGCGGCTATCCGGTCAAAACCACCGCACAAACGAGCAAAACTTAAAAGCCAAGCAACAACCCCATCAATCAAAAGAAAGAAGGTCTATATAAATATGAAAGAAACCGTACTAGGTATCCAAGTGAATACCGAAAGCTATGATGAATTACTCCCGAAAGTATTTGAGCGAATCGAGACGAAGCACAAATCACTTATCGTGGCGATTAACCCTGAAAAAATCATTAAAGCGAAAGAAGATCCAGCGTTAAAAACGCTGCTGAATAATGCAGAATTCCAAATCCCAGATGGCATCGGGGTTATTTTGGCTTCGAAAATCCAAAAAGGGCATATTACATCGCGCGTGACAGGTGTGGATATGATGCTACGTCTTTGCGAGGAAGCAGCAAAACGTCAAAAACCAATCTTCCTATACGGTGGGAAGCCAGGTATTGCAGAAAAAGCAGCAGAAAAACTACAACAACTATACCCAGGCATTCAAATTGCGGGGACACAAGACGGCTATGAAAAGGACAACCAAAAGGTACTCGATACAATCAACGCAGTACAACCGGACCTATTATTTGTCGCGATGGGTTCGCCAAAGCAAGAAAATTGGATTAATGCGAATCGTGATCAACTTCACCCAACGATTTATCAAGGGGTAGGCGGCTCATTTGATGTATTAGCTGGTAATGTTAAACGTGCACCAGAAGCATTCCAAAAAGTTGGGATGGAATGGTTTTACCGTTTAATGAAAGAACCGCATCGTATCAAGCGTCAAGTCAAACTGCCACTTTTTTTATTAGAAGTAGCGAGAAACAAAAAAAGAAAGTAGTTTAAATAGGGAGAAAATTACACTTAAAAATATTTCTGTAATCTTTGTAATAATTCATTGTTCTTTTGTAAATGAAGTGTTACACTGTAAATAGTAATAAGATTTCCTCTTATTAGATATATATGTTATTTTTTCCCTGCAAGGAAAAGGTTGGTAGCCTGAAAAGAAGGTGTAAGCACTCTACTGCTTACACCTTCTTTTCTGTGGAAATGAAAACAATTTCCTGTGTCAGAAGGCGGAAAGATTTAGCTGTAGACAAGAAAAAGGCTTACGCTGTATTTGTCTTCGCATCGAAGTACAGAAGATAAATCGTTTGTAACCCAATTGAGTCGGAATAATTCTACATTATATATGTGAAGAGAAAAGTGGAGAAAGAATTGAATTAACAGCATGTCTAAATCATATATCATATGTTGGTGAGTATACTGCCAAAACTAAGTGTATCTTCGTTCATGTGCTATTGAAAAATTGAAAAAAATCATTTTGAAGTACTGGACCCTCAAAAGGCTAAGTGTCGACCATAACGACGCTTATAAAGTGACTATCATCCAAAAAGGGTGCTGGCATTCCTCAAATAATCCTATCCTAAATATAAAAAAAGTCTCAGCTCAATTATTAATTTAATATAAACTTTCGAACTATCATATAAGGAACTATACATACGAGTTGTGTGAGAGGGAGATTAGTTAGCCTCTTAACCGATTGTTAAAAGTTTAAATGATCAATATATTGATAGGGCATCACATAATAAAATAAAGTGAAACCTTTTAAAATAAGGTTTTTTGACATGTAAATGACTTAATTTCTATATAATACCCAAAAGTAACTAAAAAAATCCAAAAATGTATGTTATAATGAATTCGTCTGTTTGAATTATTCTTACTTCATAGGATAAAATTTAAAAATATGTAGTAAAATTGTACTTTCAGATGGAAAATATGTTTAATATTTAACATATTTTATGGTGTTTTATATAAAGGTTGTCGATAGTTTATAATACTTATAAGTATTAATATGTAAGTATTTACAAAAAACATTTGACATACCATTTATATACTAATAAACTTTAATTTGTAACTAGTCTATTCATGCACATTTTTAATGGATGACTAAACTAATTAGAATTTCAAGGAGGAAATTTTCAATGGCTAACCAACCAAAGAAATACAAAAAATTTGTAGCAACAGCTGCAACAGCTACATTAGTAGCAACAGCAATCGTTCCTGTAGCGTCAGCAGCAGGTTTCAGCGATATTTCAGCTGATTATGAATTCACGCCATATATTGATGGATTAGTAGAACAAGGAATTATCAGTGGATACGCATCAGATAACACATTCCGCCCAGACCAAGCTTTAACTCGTGCTCAAGTAGTTAAAATGTTAGGTCGTTGGTTAGAAGGTCAAGGCTATGAAGTACCAACTGACTGGAATGAAGTACAACGCTTCAGCGATGTTGCAATCGATGTAACATCTGCATCAGCAGTAGAATTAGCTAAATATGCTGCATTAGTTAAAGATGCTGGCGTATTTAACGGTGTTGCAGGTAAATTAAATGCAGACCAAAACATCACTCGTGAAAACATGGCGATTGTTTTAGATCGTATTTCTGAACAATTAACTGGCTACCCATTAACAGCAGCTGCTGAGTTAATCGAAGACGAAGCGGTAACAGACTTAGAAAAAGCAAATGCTGACTATCACGATGCTATCCAAGCTTTACGTGACTTAGGCATCTCTACAACTGCAAGCGGTGCGTTCAACCCTAAAGGTAACGTAACTCGTGGTCAATTTGCTAAGTTCCTATCAATCTCTATCGATACAGTAGAAGGTATTGCTAACGGCGATATTCCTGTTGTTGACGAAGAAGTAGGCGAAGTAGTTTTAAAATCAGCTAAAGCTTCGGGTGCTAAATTAGTAGAAGTAACTTTTGCTAATGCAGTAAATGAAGAAGAAGTTGCAATTTCTCTGAAAAAGGGTAACACAACTGTTGCTATTGAGAGCATCACTTGGAGCGATGACAAAAAAGTTGCTACATTAACTTTAAACGGAAAAGTTAGTGAAGGTGAATACACAGTAACTGTAAAAGCTGACGAAAAAGAACAAACTGCATCATTCAAAGCTGAAAATGAAAAAGCGGTATCAGTTGACTTCTTAAATGATAAAGCTGTATTAAATAAAGCTATTACTGAAGCTGGTGAAAAAGAGTTATATGTTGCTTACCGTGTACTAAATCAATATGGTGAAGACATCACTCGTACAAACTTAGGTAATGGATTTACATCTGTTACTTCTTCAATTGGAAGTGCTAGTATTTCTAAAGGTACTGTAACAGTTACAGTTCCAGCGGATTATAATCTACGTTTAGGAGATCAAGTAGCAGTTACTTTAGTTGATGCTTACCAAGGTTTAAGTGCATCAGGTATTTTTACAGTTTCAGATAAAGCAGCTGTAAACGAAATTAAATTTGGTGAAGTTTACAACAGCAAAGGTTATAAACTAGCACAAGATACTATTGGTAGAAACTACGGAACATATTATCTTCCATTTGAAGTAGTAGACCAATATGGTCAAGCAATTACAAAAGAAGATATTGTAGCTAATGAGTTATTACTTATTTCTTCAAATTCTTTAATTTTAAATGTTGCAACTGCGGATGTTACTACAATTGAAATCGATGGCAAAGAAACTCTTGCAGTTGCTTTAGATCTATCTGTTAATAAATTAGCTGGAACAGCACAAGTTACTGCTATTTCTAAAACTACAGGTAAATCTGGTGCTAAAGATATTGAAGTTGGAGTAGGTACGAAAGTTGATACTATCGTATTAGGTAATCCAGAAGGTACTCCAGCTGGTTTAAATGATATCAAAGTTCCAATTGAAGCATACGATAATCAAGGTAACCTAGTTACAAATATTAAGTTATTAGATCGAATGAATACAGATAACGCTCTAACAGGTTCTGTAGCTGTAACTGCTGATGGTAATGCTGTTGACTTTGAATTCATCGAAGAAGATGGGGAGTTCTTCTTAATATTTGAAGCTCCTAGTGTACCAGTTAATGGTTTAAAAGTAGCAGCTATTACTATTATTACACCAACGCAAAAAGTTGCTAACAAAACTATTCAAATTAAACCTAATGCACGTCCTACAGCAATCGTAGGTTTACATTCATCAGTATCAAATGCTTTATTAGCTGGTGGTACATTAGAAAACTTCTTCAATGCTGGAAGCTTTGAAGTAGAAGACCAATATGGCAATACAATCACTAATTCTCTATACACTATTAAAGCTTCTTTTGCAGCAGGTAGTGAAAATAAAGGATTTAGCTTTAAGGTAGATTCTTCATACGCAGGTGGGGACGTTACTACAAATGGTTCAGGAACAGTCACTTCTGTAGAAAATAACAAGTGGACGAAGGCTAGCGCTAAAGATGAAGCGAACTCATTTGAACTTGTAGCAGCAGGAGATGCAACTTCAGCAACAGTAGTATTCGAATTATTCGATGCAGCTGGTAATAAAGTTCTTAATGCTTTAGGTCAAGAAGTAAATACAAATCCGTCTATTGACATTAAATTCTCAGCGGTGGAGTTTGCTGATTTCAAATCGTTTGAAGTAGATTCTATTGGTACTGTATACTTCGATACAAAAGCTTTAACGCCAGCAACACCAGCAGATTATGAGAAAACATTAAGTGTTTACGGTATTACGGCTAACGGTAAAAAAGTTAAATTACCAAGCGCTTATTTCAAAGTAAAAGATGCAAAAAATGTGTCAGCTGACGAAGATGTTGATGGTAAAATCACAATCACTGGAAACGCAAAAGGTAAAATTGATTTAGATGCAAATACAGTACAACCAGAATCAATTGAAGGTTCAATTACTGTTGTTATTAATCAAAATGGTGAAGAAATTGTAATGCCGGTTACTGTTTCTGCAGCAACACCTAAAATCGGAACATTATCTATTCTAGATGCACGTGATAAAAAACGTACGTATATTGATGCTTACGATACGGTAGTATCTATTGATGATATTATTGAAAGTACTACTGTAAATGGAGATAAAGCATTCTACTTACAGGCTGAGGACCAATATGGTATTGAGTACGAAGGTAGTACTTTAGAAGGTAAAATTACTTCAATTACATTCACTGATTTGGATAGTGATGGAGCAGTAATTACAAATAACGGTAAAAAATCTGCTTCAATTAATAACTTTGAAATTGGTGACAGTGTAACTGCTAAGGTTACAGTAGAAGGTGGAGCGACTATTACGTTCCAAATTAAAGGTAAATCAGGTTATGAAGCTCCAACAGGCGGTGCGGTAACAAATCAAGCTGCTTTAGATACAGCATTACGCAATGGGATTACAACATTTGATCTATCTGCTTTCGCTGGTAATACAGTAAGTGTGAATTACACAGGTACAAAGCCATTAGTATTAGATGGCGGTAACTTCGATACAGTAACAGTTAACGCTCCAAATGCTACTGTAACATTTAACGGTACAGCACAAACTGTTAATATTACAGATGTTGATAGTAACAGCTTTGTAATTGGTGAAAACGGTGAAGTTAACGTTATCAATGTTGCTGACTCAAATGGTTTACGTATTCAAAATAAGTCATCTCACAAACCAGCAATTAACTTCACTGTAGGTACTACAGCGAAAATTGAAGGTAACTTTGGTGCGGTAACTGCAGAAGAAGGTGTAACAGTTACTTTAGACGCTACTGGTGCAACTGCTGGATCTACAGAAGGTAAATTTGTTGATAAAGATGGTAATGATGTAACAGTTGAAAAACCAGAAACACCAGCACCAACAGTAACTATAAATGCTACTACTGATACTGTAACGTTCACATTTGATACAACTGAAGGTGTTGAGGGTGTATTATTAACTTCTGGAGATGCAGCAACTATTGCTACTGGCGATGTAGCTACAGTTGATGGAGTTACTGTAACATTTGATTTAACTGGTATTAAGGAAGAGGATACTGACGGTGCTGTATATGAATTCACTATTGGTACGAAAAAATACCGTTTAGAGTTTGCAGAGGCGCTAACAGGAGAAGTCACTTTAACAGAAGTAACTGAATAAAATATATAGTTTTAAATAAAACTATTCCTATTTTTTGATAAGCCCTAAAAGTTAGAAAGGGTTAGTTCATTAGGTAACGTTTTAGGCATGAGTTCGATGTTGTATTGAGCTCATGCCTTTTTATTTTTTATTAATAAGGGTGTTTACATATTAAAAAACTAAAAAACGTAGCTGTCTTTTTTGAATTTAGGCTTACGAAGTACATAAGGACAACGACAGCAATGTATTTTGATAAATAAGCTTAAAGATATTGTAAAATATCATTGAAGTTAGCTGGTATTGATTAAACTAAAAGATTGAAAACTAGTGAATCCTTAGTATTTTTATTGTATAATGATTATGGTCTAAAATGTAAATCAAGGGAATGATTGAAGTGCAGTTAACAGAAAAAAACAGAAAGTACATATTATTAAGTATAGTTTGTTTAATTATAGTAGGCATTGTCATTGCCAAATTCATAGGGAAGAGTCAGGATCAACAATTTGCGAGCGAGGATGATTTATATGCTGTTACATATAGGCTTGTTTCAGAACAAAAATATACTGAAGCCACTCCATTTATAAGCGAGCTTCTTAAACTGCAGCCTAATTCGGAAGCTGCCAATTATCTAGGGTCTGTTGTCTATGCAAACAATGGAGATTATAAGCAAGCGGCTATTCTCATGCAAAAAGCTATGGATTTGAATCCGCATAACGTAGAAAAACCGATGTTTATGATTCAGTTTGGGGAAATATTACTTTTATCTGAACGATATGAAGATGCAAAGACTGTATTAACACGCTGTCAGGAATCTGGCTGGGCTCCAGAAGAAGATGCAACATATCAGCAACGTGTGCAAGAATTACTAGCCCATATTGAAACTATATAATAAGGAAGGAATACATAAATGAGTTCATTTTATAATGTAATTCTCAATGACGAAGAAGAAGATCTTCAGTCAAGAAGAAATGTGGATAAGTGGATTTTTAGGTTATTTTTATTGCTATTAGGTGTAATGCCTTTGATTGTTTTAGCCAGTACGGTAGAGGTAATAAGCCCTTTAATTTCAAATGCGAGTGTTCTACAATCTGGAATAAAAGGGGATTTATTTACACATTATAAGGCTTTATTTTTATTAGTAATCACAGTTATTGTTAGCGGTTTGTTCCTAGCGAAAATATTTTTTATGAATGGAACAATCTGTAAAACGTTTTTAAACTATGTGCTAGGTGCATTTGTCATTGCGATTGTCGTTTCTACGATTATGTCACCGAATATTACAATTGCTTTAAATGGTCAATATAATCGTTCAGAAGGGGCAATTAGTTGGCTTTGTTATATAGCGTTAATGTTTATTGCTATGAATATCAAATATCCGAAAAATGTAGTTCGTTCTATTATGTATGTGATGATGCCCTTTGTATATATCAACCTATACATAATTACAATGAACTTTTATGGTAAAGATTTATTGCAAAAAGAGTGGGTTCAGAAATTTGTATCGCTTGCTTTACCTCAAGGTGCGTCTATTGGTGAAGGGTCTATTTTAGTAGGAACACTCAACCAATGGAATTATATGAGTGGGATGTTTGCAATGATGACAGTAATGTACTTAGCTTGGGCCATTATGTCAAAGAAATGGGTTGAAATAATTGTAGGTGCCATTACAGCTAGTGCGTCAGTGGCTATTTTATTTATGTCGATATCAACAAGTGGGTTTTTAACAATTATTGTAGTGCTACCTGTTTTACTTTTAATAATTTTGAAAAATAGCGAAAAACGAATGAGTTTAATAGCATTAGGTGTTTTTATTGTAATAGTTACTCCGGTTTTTCATATTCTTTCAGAAAAAAATGACAGAGTTTGGTTAGAATCTTTTGGCTTCTTTATTGACTCTAATCCTTATTCTAAAGAAGAAGCAGAATCTGTTTCAACAAATCTTAATTTACAATTTAGCTTTACTGACAAGGTATACGCTAGTGAACAAATATTAGAATTACCAGTGTTACCTGAGAGATCATTAGCATTTGGTACAGGGCGTGGATATATTTGGAGTGAAACTTTAGAGTTAGTAAAGGAACGTCCTCTTATTGGCTATGGTAGTGATTCATTAGTGTATAATTTCCCCCATTATCAGCTTGAAAGTAGAGCAGGTATGTTAGATGAAAATACAATTGTTGATAAAACACATAATATTTATCTAGCAGTTCTATATGGAACAGGTATTTTAGGTTTTTTTGCATTAATAATTATAGTCGTTTGGAATGCAATTTTAGTGTTAGGAACAATTTTACGAAAAAATACTGAAAATAACTTAGTATTAATTTTAGGAATAGCGATGTTTGCTTATTCAGTTCAAGCATTATTTAATGATTCAATTCCAGCTATAACTACAATCGCATTTGTATTTATTGGAATAACACTTTCAAATTTCAATAAAAATGAGTTGGAAAAAGATAAATGATTTTTGGAATGAGGTAAGTACATTGGAATATAAATTCAGATTAATATCATTAATTTTAATAGATTCAATCATTGTATTATTTTCGATTTATTTATCTCATGTATTTTTAAATCCTTTTAGTGCACAAATAAATATATTTGTTTTTGCTAGTTCTATTGTCTTGTTAATAAGTCATCACATACTCTCATATACATATCACCTGTATATGAGGGTATGGAAATATGCTAATATAGATGAAATCATTGGTCTATGTAAAGTGATAACACTATCAGTAGTAATTACAGCTGTATTTCAAATAGTTGTTTTTCAAGATTTATATGAAAGAGCATTATTTTTAACGTTGATTCTCCATATTGTCTTATTATGTGGTGTAAGGCTTACATGGAGATATTTGCAATTGTTAAAGGAACAAAAAACAATAGTACATAATGGTATTAAAAGAAGAACCTTAATTTTAGGAGCAGGGAGTACAGGCAGATCGATTGTTGCTCATTTACAAGCGAAAAGTACAATTTTAAGTCCTGTAGTGTTTTTAGATGATAATCCTACTTTTAAAAACTTGGAATTGAATGGTATACCAGTTGTAGGTGGGTTACAAGAGCTAGAGAGTGTTATTGAACATTATCGTATTAACCATATTATAATCGCTATTCCATCATTAAAAGGGGATTCTTTAGGAGAGTTAATTGCACGAGCAAAACGATTTACTAATAATGTTCAAATATTACCTTCCTATGTAGATTTTGCAACAGGAGATTTACAATTCACAAAAATACGAGATGTTTCGATTGAAGATTTATTAGGTAGAGAACCTATTACTTTGAATAATGAATCAATCTTATTGAAAATAAAAGGTAAAAAGATTTTAGTTACTGGTGCTGGAGGGTCTATAGGATCTGAGTTATGTAGACAAATTATTAAATATGAACCAAGTGAACTCATTTTACTTGATCATAGTGAATATCACATTTATAAAATTTTAAGTGAACTAAGTCAAATATCAAATAGAACAAAAATTACAACAGAAATTATGAGTGTAGAGAATCGAAAACGAGTCACTATAATGATGGGAAATCATAAACCAGATACAGTTTTTCATGCTGCAGCGTACAAGCATGTTCCTTTGATGGAAGAAAATATTTACTCAGCGATAGCAACAAATATATTAGGGACAAAAAATATGGTCGATGCAGCTGATAATGCAAAAGTAAGTAGTTTTGTACTCATCTCTACAGACAAAGCAGTAAATCCTTCTAGTATAATGGGAATGACCAAGCGAATAGCTGAATTGGTTGTTAATGAAAAAAATAGTGTAAGTGATACTAAATACTCTTCTGTGCGATTTGGCAATGTATTGGGAAGTAGTGGTAGCGTTGTCCCCTTGTTTAAAAAGCAAATTAGCGAAGGTGGTCCCGTAACAGTAACACATCCTGAAATGACAAGATATTTTATGACGATTCCGGAAGCTGCGCAATTAGTTATTCAAGCTGCTAGTTTTTCTGTTGGTGGCGAGACCTTTGTATTAGATATGGGGCAACCAGTTAACATTACTGATTTAGCTAAGAAATTAATTAAATTGTCTGGCTTAAAAGAAAAAGACATTGAAATTCAATATACAGGAATACGTGATGGTGAAAAACTACACGAGGAGCTTTGTTATGAGTTTGAAGAAGCTTATCGAAAAGTTCATCCAAAAATTAATGCTTTCTATAATAATCAATATATAGAAAATATTGAATCAAAGTTAGATGGGTATTTATTATACGATGCTCGAAAGCTTACAAACCTGCTCACTATGATTTTGAGCAATATAGAGTCTTGTAAAAATGTAAGGATGGTAAAAAAATAGATGGGCTATTTAAAAAATTTATATCATGATAGAAATATAATAATGCAGCTAGCTAAAAATGATTTTAAAGTCAAATATTTAGGATCTTATTTAGGTGTTTTTTGGGCATTTGTTCATCCAATAACAATGATTTTAATTTATTGGTTTGTCTTCACGGTTGGTTTTAGAACAATGCCAATAGATAATGTTCCCTTTGTACTTTGGTTAATTGCAGGGATTATACCCTGGTTTTTTATTTCAGAAGCCACTTCAAGCGGTTCAAGTGCTATTTTAGATAATAGCTACTTGGTAAAAAAAGTGGTATTCAGAGTAAGTGTTCTTCCAATTATAAAAATTATATCTGCATTATTCATCCATATAATCTTTATACTTATCGCATTTGGAGTATTTCTTTTTTATAGTTATCCAATAACAATTTATCATTTACAAGTGTTATATTTTTTATTTGCATCAATTGCGTTAGTCTATGGTATTTCGTTAATTACATCATCTCTAATTGTATTTTCAAGAGATATTGGACAAATTGTTAGTGTGTTATTACAATTTGGATTTTGGTTAACACCTATTTTCTGGTCATTTGCTATAGTTCCATTTAATTTACAATTATTTTTTAAATTAAATCCTATCTATTACATTGTAGAAGGTTATCGAAATACATTTATTTATCAAAGATGGTTTTGGGAAGATCCTTTATTGACGATTTATTTTTGGGTTGTAACAATAATAATTATTGGTATTGGTACAATTCTATTTAAAAAGTTAAGACCACACTTTTCAGATGTGTTATAAGAGGAGAAAAAAATGACTATTTTAGATAAAAATGTTGTAATATCTGTAAATAAATTAAAAAAGGTCTATAAGTTATATAATAATCCAAAAGACCGCTTGAAAGAATCTTTGAGTTTAACCAGAAAAAAGTATCATAAGGAATTTCATGCCTTAAATAATATTTCTTTTGAAATAAAAAGAGGAGAAACTATCGGAGTAATAGGAAAGAATGGTTCAGGTAAGTCAACACTTTTGAAGATATTAACAGGTGTGCTTTCCCCAACAGAAGGTGAAGTTATTGTTAATGGAAAGATTGCAGCCCTATTAGAACTTGGGGCGGGTTTTAATCCAGATTATACGGGTATGGAAAATATTTATTTACAAGGTACTATTCTTGGATTTTCTCGTGAGCAAATGGCAAAAAAAATCCAAGATATTTTAATATTTGCAGAAATTGGTGATTATATTCAACAGCCTGTTAGAACATATTCTTCAGGTATGTTTGCACGTTTAGCATTTGCTGTAGCTATTAATGTAGAACCTGAAATTTTAATCGTTGATGAAGCATTAGCTGTTGGAGATGTAAGGTTTCAAGCAAAGTGTTTCAAGAAATTTGAGGATTTAAAAAGCCAAGGTGTGACGATTTTATTTGTTACGCATGATGTGTTTTCTGTTCGGAATATGTGTGATAGAGCAATTTGGATTAACCAAGGCGTGTTGTTATTAGAGGGTAATACGTCTTTAGTAACTGCAAAATATATGGAATATATGAATGGTGAAACACTTTCATTAGATACTGTATTAGAGAAAGATGATATTAGTGAAGAGGTTAGTCCTAGTAATAGAATTACAGAGTTCAATTATATTAACCGTTGGGGAAAAGAACAAGGCACTATTAAATACGTAGAAATTTATAATTCTAAAGGTAAACATGTAGATGTATTTGAAACAGGAGAACGTATTAAAATTGTATTAGGCTTTGAAGTCAGTACAAATATGAATTTGGAAACATTATCGGCCGCATTTTCAATTAAAAATAAATTAGGTTTAGATTTAATTGTTTCAACAACGAAAGATTACGAAAGTATGAAGTTTAAGCGGAATCATAATTTTTATGAAGTTTCATTTGATTTCCAATTAGCTTTAAATGCCGAGGAATATGTTCTGAATTTAGCGATTGAAGATCGTCAAAATAATTCCCCAGAGTATTACGACTATATAGAGGGGGCAGCGTATTTTAGAGTTGTTTCAGAAAATTATTTGTTTGGTATTTTTGTCCCGGAAATTGTACAAGAAATAATAGGAAAATAGAGGAACGACTTTATGGAAAATAAATTTGAAGTAAATAGTAAAGAATATTGGGATGTCAGATTCGCAAACGATTGGGAGTCAAATCGAGGGAGAGAACAAACTAAGTTTTTCGCAGACTTAGCTGTAAATCATTTACCGGATTGGCTTGTGAAAAATATTAATTCAAATCGATTTAATATTTGTGACGTGGGCTGTGCTGAGGGAGATGCAGTCCCAGTATTAAATAATAAATTTTATAAAAGTGATGTTTTAGGAATTGATTTCTCAGATGAAGCAATTGAAAAAGCTAAATTAAATTATTCAAATTATACATTTCATCAAGGTGCAGTAGAAACTCTTGAGGAAAACTATGATGTAATGTTTTGCTCAAATGTTTTAGAGCATTTTGTTAATCCATTCGGTATGCTAGAAAAGATGATGACTAAAACAGACAAACATTTAATCTTATTATTACCTTTCCAAGAATATGTACGAGTTAGTGAGCATTTCTTTACTTTTGATTATGAGCATTTTGAATTAAATCTAGACGATTTCAGATTAAGTTTTTATAAGGAAATTGATGGTTCAAAATTTGAACATAAATTGTGGCCTCTAAAACAAATTTTAGTAGTGTATACCAAAAAAGATTTATTTGATGAACTAGATTTAACTTTAGAAAGCTTAACTTCAACAGTTCCCATGTTGGAAAAAGAGTTAGAAGATACGAAAGAAGAATTAAGACTTACTAAAGAGCATTACGAAAAAGAATTAGAGGAATTCAGAGGACAATTAGAATTAGTGAAAAATAGAGCTTTAAAAATTGAACAAAACTATCAGAAACTTACAGGTGAATATAATGAAATGACTGTTGAAAAAGATGCTTTAGTGAGTGAAGTGAAGCGTGTAGAGTTATTAAATGATGTTCATTTTACAAAAATGAATAAGCATGCTGAAGAGTTAAATTCAATTTATAACTCTCGATTATGGAAGATTGCTAGACCTTACTATCATTTCAGAAGTAAGCGCAATATTCTTAACCGTATACTAAACTTTGCGCAGCGTCATGGCGTAAAAGAAACGATTAATGTTGCTTCACGAAAAGTAAATGACGAAACCATAAAAAAGGTAAGCACACAAAAGCATAGAAATGAACTTAAGCAGATTTTAGATCAGCATAAGGGAAAAGAGATTATTGTTTTCCCACCATTAGTTGATTGGAATATTCCTTTATATCAACGTCCACAGCACATAGCTTTAAATTTAGCAAATCAAGGCTATTTATATTTCTTCTGTACTGCCAATATGCAATATGAAAATATTGATGGTTTTGAAAAGTTAAGTGAGTCATGTTATTTAACTAATCGATTTGATTTACTACAAACTGAAATTAATTCAAAAATACTTCATTTATATTCGACAGATATGAATCCACATAAAGATTTAATTGACACAACGATTGCGAATGGCGACAAGATTTTATATGAATATATTGATGAAATTCATGAAGATTTATCAGGTCCTATCCCAAAAGAGGTTATGGACAAACATGAACGATTATTAAAGGATGAAGAAAACTGTATAGCTATTGGTTCTGCTGATAAGCTTTACAATGATATTTTAGAGTACCGTTCAAAAAACTTAGCGCTTGTTACAAATGGCGTGGAATATGAGCACTTCCATATTGAAAAAGACAAGTATGAAGTGCCAACAGAGATTATAGAATTAGTAAATAAAAACAAACCGATTATCGGTTACTTTGGTGCTTTTGCGACATGGTTTGATTACGAGTTAGTAACCAAGCTAGCCAAGGAAAGACCAGAATATGAAATTTTATTAATCGGTTGGAATTATGATAACTCGATTCAAAAATATGAGCTTGAGAAATACGACAATATTACTGTGGTAGGTCCCATTCAATACAAAGAGTTGCCCAAATATGCAATTCATTTCTCAGTCTCAACAATTCCTTTTAGGATTAACGATATTACGGAGTCCACTTCACCAATAAAGTTATTTGAATACATGGCATTAGGACACCCTATTGTTACTACGGACATGCCTGAATGTCGAAAGTATGATTCAGTTTTAATTGGTAAGGATCATACTAGATTTTTAGAAAAAGTAGATTTAGCGCTTACCTTAAGTAAGGATGAGCGGTATAATGCATTATTACAAAAAGATGCGCATGATAATACATGGAAGGCAAAAGCTGCAGATATTAAAAAGTTAATGCAATGTAATTTTGATTCAGCCATTATAAATTCAAATTAGACTTATTAACGAAAGAATTTAGTTAAGCAGCCTCTTAATGTTCAATTAATTAAACATTAGGTAGGTTGCTTCTACTATTTGTATGGTTTTAATATTAAATTTAAAATTCACTATTAGAGTGAATTTAAGTATTAAAGGGGAGGGAAATTTGAAGGGTTAAGGTATAACCCTTTAAAAGTTGAATGAGTAGAAAAATAATATTGTGTGTTCTCAGATTAATAGTACCATTTTTAGCAGTACTAATTGTAGAGTTACTACATAGAGGATCTTTAAATGAACTTAGAGAATGGAGTATAGAGAACCCGCATGTTTTCGTATATACAGGCTTTATTTTATTTGCATGTATGAATATATTGTCTGTTTTAATAAGGAATAACGGAATCTTGGTAATTATGAATATTTTTATTTTATCAATATTTATGCTCTTAGCGTATATTAGTCAAATTAAAATTGATTTGAGGGGTGAACCATTATCTATTTTAGATTATTCCTTAATTATGGAGGCATTTGGTGTAATTAATGGTTTTAAGATAAATTATTTTATTCCGGTTATTATAATAGTGATAATAATAACTAGTATTATATTGAGTGCTAAAAAAATAAAAGGCAGACAAGGTATAATTACAGGGAGTATTTATTCCGGTATTTCTTTATTTATTTTGATAATTGTTTATATAATAGATATAGAGGATTTTTCGAGGATAAATGTCTCAATTCCAGCAGATACTAGTTTTAACCATGAAAATAATGGATTTATCTTTGCAAGTGTAATAGACACGAAATTTTTATCTATCCCAGAACCGGACAATTATAGTAGTGATACGATTGAAAATATTATTCAGAAGATGGATGAATATGCTCAGCATATTAAAGAAACATCCGACGAGACTTTTGAAAATCCAAATATCATTTTTGTTATGAGTGAATCATTTTCAACGCCTAATAATTCAATGAATTTAGATACCAATAGGCAAGTAACACCTAACTTTAATTATTATGCTAAACAGGCTATTTCAGGCACAATTCAAGTACCTGGTGTTGGTGGTGGAACAGCTAATACAGAGTTTGAAGTATTAACAGGCTTTAGTAAAGACCATATATTAAATTATTCTGTACCGTATAATCCATATAATACATATATTAATAAAAATGTGAATTCATTAGCTTCAGAGTTTGCACAGCAAAATTATGAGACATTAGCAATACATTCTTATCATTCTTGGTTTTACAAAAGAGATAGTGTATATAAATATTTAGGATTTAAAAAGTTTTTACCCATAGAGTTTATGAATCAAGAAAATTTGGTGGGCAGATTTTTAGATGATGCTATTATTAATGATGAGATTATTCAGCAAATAAATAAAACACCCGAAAGAGACTTTATTTATGCGGTGACCATGGCATCGCATGGTCCGTATGATATAGATAATGGAGATGAGATTACAGTCTCCAATGAATTACCTGATAAATCGATAGTTGAAAATTATTTAAATGCTATCCATTTGTCTGATCAGAGATTAGGAGAGCTTATCCGCTATTTTGAAAAATACGATGAACCGACAATGATTATCTTCTTTGGAGATCATATTCCACCGTTAGGGCAAGAGTTTTATAAAAGTATTGGTTTAAGTATGGAAAGTAAAGATAGTAAGAAGGCACCTTTATTAATTTGGTCTAATTATGAAGAACAAGAAGTAAAAAAAGTATCAGTTAAAGCCAATCTATTAGGTGCATTTATTTTAGATGAAGTTAATTACTATGAAAATGATTATTTTACTTATTTAGGACAAGCTTTGAAAAAGTATAATAATAAAGATTATTTAGATGATTTATATAATTTGCAATATGATATTTTACATGGAAAACGTTATTTTTATAATACTAAAATAGAGTATATAAATAATCAATATACAATAGGTAACGAAGTAAAATTAGAGAATATGGCAGCTAAACAGTTTGATAACTTTACTATGTTGGAATTAGTTGGTGACAATTTCACTCCAACTGTCAAATTATCTATAGATAACGATAGATATCCTATTCAATTAGTTAATAGAAAAAAAGCATATGCATATATCCCGAATATAAAATTACAGAGTATAGATAATATTGGGTTAGTTGTAATTGATAGTAAAAATACAGTTATAAACATGTCTAATAGTTTAAAAGGTTCTCAGGTAACAATATATAAAGAAAAGTTGTTTCCTAACTGGTATAATGCCCATTTAAACGGGCAACAATATTGGGAAATTTTTGATGTAAAAAGTGATTATATTATTGTAAGGCTGGATTTGCCGAAATATTCTATAGAAGGGGAAAGACCTTACTTTATAATGAAGGATAATGAAAAGTTAGATGATAAGGATGCAGATTATATAGATAGAAGCTTATTAAGTGATATTTATGTTAATGGTTATTTATATTTATCTATTCCGAGAGATAAATCCTGGAGTAATCCAGATTTAGAGAGTATAAAAAAATATTTTGATAAAGAAAATTATATACTTTATACAGAATATTAATGAGAAGAATGTTAGTAATTGATCCTATAGGGAGACTATCAGATTTTCTCGCACTTAAGGTTTATATTCTTGCATTATTTATAGGTTCAGGAATTTATGTTTTATACAATTTAATCTATTTTAAGGATTCTGATTACATTTATAATAGTAAAATTTTTCGCTTTAAAAAAGTAGTAAATTTTTAGATTTATAAAGAATAATGGAGATTATAGCTAATGCAACAAAAAAGGGTTCTTCTAGCGCAAAATAGTGCATTTATTGCCAATCGATTACCAAGAGCTGCAATGGCATTAAAAGAAGCTGGATATGAAGTTGAAATATTAAATTGGAATCGTGGGGTAAATGCTGATATTATTGAAAAAGCTACTAAAGATTTTCATAAAGAAGGAATTATGGTCCATTCAATTTATTGTGGAAATACACCTTACGGTAAAGGGATAATTACTATTAAAAATAAATTACTATTTATATTAAAGGTAATTCGTTTTATATTGAAAAATGGTTATCAATATGAAACAGTACATGCAATTGATTTTGATTTAGGGTTTCCTATATATTTAGCTAAATTGATTAAACCTAGATTAAAATTCAAATTTATTTACGATATAGCTGATTTTGTTGAAACATTTCATAGCCCAATTCCCCAATTTATTCGAACAACAATTAAACGTTTGAGTGAACAAATTATGAAAAATTCGACGAGGATTATTATTCCAGATGAAAATAGATTGTGTAATATTCCGATGGAGTTACATAATAAAACAGCTATTATTAATAATAGTATTGCCCCACCTAAAGAAAAAGAGAATTATCCTATAAAGATTTCCAGTAATCAATTGAATGTATTTTATTATGGTGCCTTGAGTAAAGATCGAGGAATTGAATTGTTATTAAAGCAAAAAGGTATTTCAATATGGTTTGCTGGAAAAGGGGAGTTACAAAAAGATATTATTGATGCTGAAAGAAGAAATAATCATATTCATTATTTAGGTTACCTTAGTTTAGCCCAAATTCTATCTGTTGCTAATCAAATGGATATAATCTATATGGTTTATGACCCAAGCTATCAGCATAATCAAATTGCCTCACCCAATAAATTATATGAAGCACTTTACCTAGGAAAGCCCTGTATCGTATCAGAAAATACTTCTATTGACCTTTTTGTAGAAAAATATGATATTGGTTATGTTACTAAATTTGATGCATATAGTTTAAGCCAAGTGATAAATACGATTAAAATGGATGATTTAAATCAAAAAGGAAATAATGCAAAGGCTACATATCCACAATTTAGTTGGGATCATTCAAAAAGAAATTTAATAGAAATCTATAATTCTATTAATAAATAAGGTGATAAAATGATTCAGCCATTAGTTACTATTATTACACCATCGTATAATAGTAAGAGATTTATTTTAGAGACGATTGATTCTGTTAGAAATCAAACATATCAAAATTTTGAACTAATAATAGTAGATGATTGCTCCAAAGATGATTCTTGGGAATACATACAAAAATGTACTTCTAATGATTCTAGGATTCGAATTTTTAAATTGGAGAAAAATTCTGGTGCTGCAATGGCTAGAAATTATGGGATTGAGCAAGCTAAAGGAAAATACTTAGCTTTTTTAGATAGTGACGATTTATGGTACCCAAATAAATTGGAAAAGCAAGTGAATTTTATGGAAATAAATAACTATTATTTTTCATTTACAAATTATGAGATGATGGATGAGCAAGGGAACTTATTAAATAGAAAAGTAATTTGTCCGCCATCAATTAATTACCATCAATTATTGAGAAATACCACAATCGGTTGTTTAACTGTCATGTTAAATATTGAGAAGCTAGGACCAATACAAATGCCCAATCTTCAGCCAGAAGATACTGCATTATGGCTGAAAATTTTAAGAAATAATGAAACAGCATATTGTTTACAAGAAACACTAGCTAAATATAGAGTTGTTGGTAACTCAGCTTCAAGTAATAAGTTAAAAGTGGCAAAAAAAATGTGGATAGTTTATCGGAAATCAGAAGGTATATCAACTTTTAAAACGTCTTGGTATTTTACTAGATACGCAATTAATGCTGTAAAAAAACATTATTTATAAATTAAAAAAACCAACTTTAACGAAGTTGGTTTTTTCTGTTTTATATGTAATAATCTAAATAAAGTATAAATTGATGGAGAGAACAATGAAAGTATTAATTACAGGAGAAAATGGCTATATTTCTGGACAATTATACGATTATTTAAATTCTAAAAATAATGGTTTCCAAGTAATAAAAAAGAGCGTTCGATCTAATATTGAGAACATAGATTTAAATGGTATTGAAACTGTAGTACATTTAGCTGGTTTAGTTCATAAAAAAAAGGGTTATCCAGACAGAGAGTATATACAAGTGAACTGTGAACTAACTAAAAATTTAGCACTTTCAGCAAAAAAACAGGGGGTAAAACAATTTATTTTTTTTAGTACTATGGCTGTTTATGGTTTTCAAAAGGGGGAAATCACCTCTTTTACAGCTACAAATCCGGAAACTGTTTATGGGAAAAGTAAATTACTTGCAGAGAAAGAATTAGAACGTATAGCAAGTGAAGATTTTAAAGTAGCAATAGTTCGTCCTCCAATGGTATATGGTCCTAATTGTCCCGGTAACTATAAACTGTTAAGTGATTTTATTAAAGTAGCACCCATTTTCCCATATATAGATAATAAGAGAAGTATGATTTTTATAGGTAATTTAAATGTATTTATAGAAGAGGTTATGATTAATAGAGATTCGGGGGTTTTTCATATTCAAGATCCGAATTTTGTTAGTACAACTAACATGGTAAAAAATATAGCGAATATTAACAATCTAAATATTAGGATATCAAAAAGATTGGGGATAATTTTATCAAAAATATTAAAAAATAATAAATTATACTTAAAGGTTTTCGGAGATTTATTCTATTCGACAGATTTAACGATTTATAATGAAAATACATATCAAAAGTATGATTTTAATAATTCAATAAATATTTCTGAAAAGAAGGTAAGTATGTATGACTAGTATGAAACGATTACTTGATATTATTATTAGTTTTATTGCTTTATGTATATGCATTTTACCAATGATCTGTATTGCTGTTGCTATTAAATTGACATCGAAGGGTCCAATTTTGTTTAAACAAAAAAGAGTTGGAGTTAATGAGACTTACTTTCAAATATATAAGTTTAGGACTATGTATATAAATACGCCTAATGTTTCAACAGAATCTTTAGGTGATCCAGGTAAATATATAACTAGCCTAGGGAAATTTCTAAGAAAAACTAGTTTAGATGAATTGCCACAACTTTTGAATATATTAAGAGGAGATATGGCAATAGTTGGCCCAAGACCTGCACTATACAATCAGTATGAATTAATTGAAAGTCGTGAAAAGTTAGGCGTTAATTCAATTCGCCCAGGTTTAACAGGTTATGCTCAAATTATGGGGAGAGATTTTATTTCAGACAATCAAAAAGTAGAATATGATTATTATTATTTAAAAAATAAAAGTCTTTTATTTGATTTGAAAATTATGTGGCAGACTGTTTTTAGTGTAGCCAAAGCTGATGGTGTGAAGGTGAAATAGCTTTATTAAAATAGATGGAGTGAGTTTATGAAAAAGATCCGGAAAGCAATTATTCCAGCAGCTGGGCTGGGTACAAGGTTTTTGCCTGCTACTAAAGCTATGCCTAAGGAAATGTTGCCTATAGTAGATAAACCAACGATTCAATATATTGTTGAAGAAGCAATTTCATCCGGAATCGAAGATATTATAATTGTTACAGGAAAAGGGAAACGCGCAATTGAGGACCATTTTGATAACGCTCTAGAGCTTGAATTGAACCTACAAGAAAAAGGTAAGTTAGAAATGCTAGAAATCGTTCAAGCATCTGCAAACGTAGATATTCATTATATTCGTCAAAAAGAGCCACTTGGATTAGGACATGCCGTTTGGTGTGCACGTAAGTTTATCGGTAATGAACCCTTTGCTGTTTTACTAGGTGATGATATTGTAAAAAGTGAAGAACCCTGTTTAAAACAGTTAATGAGACAATACGAAAAGACATTTTCAAGTGTAATCGGTGTGCAAGAAGTACCGAATGAGAATGTGCATCGTTACGGTGTGATTAATCCAGTGAATACGGATAGCCGTCTAATGCAAGTTACGCAGTTTGTTGAAAAACCAGCATTAGAGGATGCACCTTCGAATTATGCCATTATTGGTCGCTATATTTTAACGCCTGAAATTTTTCGTTTCTTAGATGAAAAAAAGAAAGGAAAAGGTGGAGAAATTCAATTAACAGATGCAATTGAAGCTTTAAATGAGATTCAACGAGTATTTGCTTATGAATTCGAGGGACGCCGTTACGATGTAGGGGAGCAATTAGGATTTATTGAAACAACGATTGACTTTGCTTTATATAGAGAAGACTTGTCAGAACAAGTGAAACAATTAATTATAAAAAAAGCACAGCAGCTACAGAATAGTTAAAATTACACCAACTCAATCAGGGTTGGTTTTTCTTCTATATATATGTAATAATTATGGAAATTAAACATGAACTGAGGTTATTTCGTTGTGCACTAAAATATTACAAACAACTCATTTAAATTGCCCATTAACAACACAACAAATTAATGATTATGGTGAAGTGATTCAACAATTACATAATAGATTAGAAACAACAAATGACTTAACAGGGTGGCTGCATTACCCAGAACAGAATCATGATGAGTTAATTTTTCAAATCGAACAAATAGCAACAGAGATTCGACAAGAAGCGGATGTGCTCATTGTTGTTGGTGTTGGTGGTTCATTCCTTGGAGCTCGTGCGATTTTAGACGCCCTCACTCCGTATTTCGGAAGACAAATGCAAGGCATTGAGGTTATTTATGTTGGTCAAAATATGAGTGGTGCTTATATTAATCAACTACTTAAATACATTGTAGATAAGCGTGTATATGTGAATGTTATTTCCAAATCAGGTGGGACGATGGAGCCTGCCCTTGCTTTTCGTGTGATGCGTCAATACATGGAGGCAAAGTATGGGGAAGATGCACAACTTCGAATTATTGTGACGACAGATGCTGAACAAGGAATCTTAAAAGCTTTAGCGGATAAATCAGGTTACCGTCAGTTTATCATTCCTGATAATATCGGTGGGCGTTTTTCTGTGTTGACACCAGTAGGTTTACTTCCAGTGGCAGTAGCGGATATTGATATTCGTGCATTACTAGCTGGAGCAAAGCAAGCCGCAGCAGAATTAGCCAATCCTAATTTAGAAGAAAACGATGCCTATAAATATGCGGTTATGCGTCATATTTTATATAAACAAGGTTATAGTATAGAGCTTCTTGCTTCTTTTGAACCTTCGTTAAATAAATTCCACGAATGGTGGAAGCAGCTTTTTGGAGAGAGTGAAGGGAAAGAGAAAAAAGGGCTTTATCCTTCAACGGTGAATTTTTCTACAGATCTTCATGCCATCGGTCAATTTGTTCAAGATGGCAGTCCGATTTTATTTGAGACACTATTGCACTTTAAATCCATTGAACCTGATTTTACGGTGAGTTTTGAAAATCGTGATGAAGATTGCCTAAATTACTTAGCAGGTCGTACGTTCAATGAAATTAATGCAATTTCCAAGCAAGGAACCGCTTTAGCTCATGCAGAAGGTGGTGTGCCGGTTATTCAGCTGGAACTGCCGAAATTAGATGCCTTCCATTTAGGTTATTTAATTTATTTCTTTATGAAAGCCTGTGCGATGAGTGCGTATTTATTAGATGTTAATCCATTTGACCAACCAGGAGTAGAGGCATATAAAAGGAAAATGTTGGAGTTGTTAAGGGGGGGAAGGTGAATACATTAGGGTTTTAGTAACTCTCGTACAGTCTTTGCATTGCTACTACACTATATTTTACATACAAAACAAGTAAACGGATACTGCCAAGCAGTTTTGTGTAACGACAGTAAATACATTAACTGGCTTTAAGTATATTGCTGAGAAAATTGCAGAATTCGAAATGAGTGGGGTCTATTCCTATGTATTTGGCCACGAGAAGAGTTATGGCTATTTAATTGAAACATTTATGCGTGATAAAGATGCGGTGCAAGTGGCACTAAAAGTAGCTGAAATGCCTGCCTACTATACAACACAAGAACAAACATTATTACATGCACTTGATGAGTTGTCTGAGCAATATGGCCATTATCAAGAAGTGTTAGTTTCAAAAATATTCGAAGGAAAGATAGTCAAGAGCAAATGCAGGCTATTTTAAATAGCTATCGTGAACAATTACCAACTGAAATAGCGGGTGTTACCGTAGTGCGTGTAGAAGATTATTTAACAGGCGTTGCGACACGGAGTGATGGACATACGGAGACTATTTTATTACCAAAGGAAAATGTGCTGAAATTCATTTTAGAGGATCATTCATGGGTTACCATCCGTCCTTCTGGTACAGAACCGAAATGTAAGTTTTACTTCGGTGTTGTGAAACCATCAAAAGCACAAGCAGATAAGGCAATTAATCGATTGAAAGGGTATTTTGCTTAGTGTTTGTTTAAATAATGAGATAGGAGTAACAGTTCATAATTGGATGGTTGCTCCTGATTTTTATATTGTAAAAAAATAAATAGCAGGTGAATCACTTTGACTCAAGTAACTGTAAGTAAAATTATAATAGATACTTTATGTAATATTTGGACAAAAGAATTAATGATGGATTACAAGAGTGGATTTGTTTATGATCTAGCTTCATTAAAAACTACACTATATTATCACATACGTAATCATTTAGGCGATATATTTTTAAAACAACATAATCTAGTCATTTATATTGATTTTAAATTGGCCAGTAATCAGTACTTTGATTTAGCTATTGTACAGACTCATCAAACAGAAACACAAGAGCTTTTGGTAGCGATGAAATTAAAATGGATTAGACATAAGGACGATAAAATTACATTAAGTGATATACATATGTTGCCGTTATTTTTAGAATTAGAACAATATAAAAATGTGCAATTTGTTACTGCTTTAGTGAAAGAACCGAGTATGATTTCAGATGATGCGATCAGTTTATTACCTCAAACAATGAAACAAAAATACAGCAATTTTAGTGAATTGATTGCCTATCATAAAAACAACTTAATGAAATGGGAGGTAAAGAAATAGAGACGAGGGTTAGTTTTTAATGAATAAGGCGTAAGCATAAGGTCTGTTCAATTTGCAATCCCCATGAAATCGTACAACAATTATTTGTAAGCAATACATTAAAAAATTGTTAAATAGTTACTATTCTTCTTTAATGTATAAAATTCTATGATACGATAAACTTGTAGTTCTACTATACACTCGAAGGAGGAATTCAAACTATGAAAGCAGCAAGATGGCATAAAGCAAAGGACATTCGTGTGGAAACAATTGAGGAACCAGTGATTGCACCAGGTAAGGTAAAAATTAAAGTACACTGGACGGGGATATGTGGTAGTGATTTGCATGAGTATGCGGTAGGACCAATCTTTATTCCTGTAGAAGAACCACATTATCTTAGTAAAGATATCGCGCCAATTGTCATGGGGCATGAATTCTCAGGTGAAGTAGTAGAAATCGGTGAGGGTGTTACAAAGGTGCGTGTTGGAGACCCTGTTGTTGTAGAGCCCATTCTGGCGTGTGGTGAATGTGCTGCATGTAAAAAAGGAAAATACAACATTTGTAAGCATTTAGGATTCCACGGTTTATCTGGTGGAGGCGGGGGCTTCTCTGAATACACGATGGTTGATGAAAAAATGGTTCATAAAATGCCAGAAGGATTATCGTACGAGCAAGGCGCGCTTGTAGAGCCTGCTGCTGTTGCTTTACATTCTGTTCGTTTAAGTAAGCTGAAGGCAGGAGATAAAGCGGCTGTTTTCGGTGTAGGTCCGATTGGCTTATTAGTCATTGAGGCGCTTCGTGCAGCAGGTGCATCGGAAATTTATGCAGTGGAGCTGTCACAGGAACGAGCGGCAAAGGCATTAGAGCTGGGTGCAACAGCGGTGATTAATCCACAAGAAGAGGATGCTGTCGCACGCTTACAGGAGCTAACAGATGGCGGTGTGGATGTAGCCTTTGAAGTGACAGGTGTTCCCGTTGTATTAAAGCAAGCGATTGATTCTACCACGTTTGAAGGAGAAACAATCATTGTTTCGATTTGGGAAACAGAAGCTTCTATCCAACCGAATAATATTGTACTGTCAGAGCGAACAGTCAAAGGAATTATTGCATACCGAGATATTTTCCCAGCGGTAATGGAGCTAATGACAAAGGGTTACTTCCCAGCTGAAAAGCTTGTGACAAAACGTATTAAGCTTGACGAAGTCGTCACAGAAGGCTTTGAGACGCTAATGAAAGAAAAAAATCACATTAAGATTCTTGTTAACTCTCAGGAATAAACATCATTTCGAAATGATGTAATGGATTAGTATGATCGAAAATAGCACATCCCCTTGAAGGTAGAGCTGAGGCATAAAGTAAGAACGATTATTCAATGCCTTACGCACCCAACAATACAAAGTGTCGTATATATAATAGGAAGAGCCTGTTAGAGTACTTCTCTAACAGGTTTTTTTATAACTGGCATGGGGGATGTCAACTCGATATTTGTTTTTACTTATCGAAATACGATATAAGTTGAATTTATCCCGCATTAACGGGCATTAAGACTCCTACCTCAAGGCTTAAGGAAAATCGAGAAGCATAGGTGGGAGATCAACTGCCCGTAAAAGTCCGATTGGTTAAGGGCAACAGGACGTTGGTCACGCAGGCGTTGCCACACGACGTGGCGTTCTTAGCTTGCGTTCCTCTCTCAATCAGTGGGGGATGAGGAAAACCCCCACTGATTGAAGTTTCATTTTATGATTTACATAATACGGTGATTTTTACGTTTGCGGCTAATGCAAATGCTTTTGTGAAAATTTAATTCAATATATAGACAAAAAGAGTCGTATTTTTGATTGTTTTATTTTGTAATATTAGAAATAAAGCATTAACAATGTGGAAATATAATAAAACGACATAGAAAAATCTATTTATATGAAGGAGGAATACCGTGTGAATGTAACGCATTTAATTACAGGGGCACTAGTGGGGAGCTTAATGTTTCCCTCATTTTTCGATAGTGGTAAACACTCAGTCGCACCGATCGTATGCAAAGGCCCAGAGAAAATTAGTCAAAGTAATGAAGAACTACCTTATCAGGCGACATGGATATGGCATGCTGAAAGTTTAGAGAAAAATACAGATCAATACCTTCAATTTATAGAAGAAAAACAAATCGCTAAAGTTTATGTGCAAGTGAATGCGGAAGTAAAGAATGAAGTGTATGCTGCCTTTATTCAAAAGGCAAATCACATCGGTGTGCAAGTATATGCACTAGATGGGAATCCTGATTGGGGTACGAATACCCAATCAGTGGAAAGATTCAAAGAGTGGGTAACGACTTTTCAAAGAGAGTATGGGTTATTGGAAGGGGTTCATCTAGATATAGAGCCTTACACACTTGATATGTGGCAAACTAATCAACGACGCGTAATTGTCGATTTCTTTCACGTTTTAAATGGACTAAAAGCTTTTGCGGCTACGGAAAAGTTGGAATATGAAGTGACGATACCGTTTTGGTTTGATGAGGTCTCTTACAAAAATCGATTTGGGAAAGGGGTTGTAAGTGAGTACATAATTGACTTAGCAGATCGTGTTTCTGTTATGGCTTATCGCAATGAGGCGTGTGGCAAGGAAGGTATTATCGCTTTATCTGCTACAGAGATTAAGTATGCACAAAGTAAAGGGAAGTCGGTTATGATTGCCGTTGAAACATTCAACACAAGTGAAGGGGATTTTTTAACTTTCTACGGTAAAGATGAAGCATATATGAACAAGGAACTAACGAAAGTGTATAAGCGCTTTGAAAATCGAGAAGGATTTGATGGTTTTGCCATTCACTACCTAGATACTTGGATGCTACGGAGTGATTAAGGTGTTGTATGAAGAAATCTGAGAACAATTTGGGTGATAGCGAAATACCAGAACAAGTAATGTAAGATGTTAAGCATATGAAATCCCTTCAATCTCTTCAGGTTAAGAGATTGAAGGGGGATGGCTTTATCGAGCCGACTGCTATGAATGGTTTATTCTGATTTCTCTAATGTTTCTACGTTCTCTATTTCCTCTAATACTTCTGGTTCCTCTATTTCAGTGGGGACTAATGTCACAATGACCTTCCGTTTTAGCTCGTCTTCTAAAATGGTTTCCAGTGTTTTGATAAATGCTTTATCTAATGGCTCTTCACTTGTAATGTCTAATAGCACATTATATGTACCTGTACCTTGTTGATACGCAAAGCTAAAGTCTTGTAAAGTACCATCAAATAATTGCAGTTTTTCGTTTACGACTTGTGCAATGATTTCCTCAGGTGTACTCGTTTTTAATTCGACTACTTCCACGATTTCCGGCTTTGTTTCAGGTAACAGCGCTTTATAGCCATCTGTTGCGCCTTCATTATTTACTCGCTGAATCATCGCAATATTCGCTACGATTTGTACAGGGGCAGTGAGTTTATATTCCAAGCTGTTTTCGAGCTTTCGGATATCTTCTGGTAAAATAATCTGCGCTGAATGCAAATCGACATTGATGCGAAATGTTGTGTCATTTCTCGTAAACTTCAAGGTATTAATCGTAGCATCTGGTGCCATGACCGCAAGCCCTTCTTCCAATGTATTGCGAATAATCTTTTCGCGTTGGTCGGATTCGATCGACGTTTTTAATAGGAAGATGAGCGGAATGGACACGATGACTAATAACAAAATAGGGTAAATAATTTTGCGACCGACTAAACGTGATAAATACGGCTGCTTTTCTTTTGGTGTATCCAAATTTAAATAATGAGAGATTAATGATGTATTAAACCCTGCAAATTGAAAAATAATCATCGCAATGACGTTGATCGCTACCATATTCGCAATAAATAATAATAAGGCGCCGCCTGCCAAATGGTATTCTTGCTTTGCTAACGTAATACCTACTACACATAAAGGCGGCATTAAGGCGGTTGCAATGGCAACCCCCGGTAAAGTGGCACCTGCGCGATAACAAATAGCATATGCGCCAGCTGCACCAGAAGTAAGGGCGATAATTAAATCAATGAGTGTAGGTGCTGTTCTCGCTAATACTTCAGAAGTTAAATCTGAGACGGGTAAAAGTAGTGTTAAAAAGGTCGATAAAGCAACGGCTATGACCGCACCGATAAATTCGGCTTTAATCGTTACCTTTAATAAAGGATTATTCCCCGTAATCAACGCCAGTCCACTCCCTAAAATGGGGTTCATTAAAGGGGCTATCAACATGGCGCCGATAATGACTGCTGTACTATTTGATAGTAAGCCGTATGTCGCTACGGTACAAGAGAGCACAACCATAATGTAATAGTAAGTATCTGGCTGCGAGTCTTTTGAAATTTTTTCTGTTATGGTTTCACGTGTAAAATAATCAAGCTGGTATTTTTTCTTTTTCGGCTCAAGAATCGTCTCTCGCTCCATAGAAGTTGTCATGGAAATCATGCTCCTTTCATCTTTTATAGTGTACTATAGTTCTCTAGTATATTTATTGTTTTTTGAATATAAGGGTATAAATGGTTTTATGGAGGGGGATAGGGTATTGGTCACACAGATGTTACCATACAACAGGGTGTTTTTAGCCAGAGAAAAAAGTAGGAGTGCCAAATAGTCGGGCAGCTCCTACTTTTTGTTCTACTTTTTCATTGTTTTTTGCTTTGCTAATTGGACATGCCATGACAATGCTTCTTCTAAGATGTGTGGTGTATGGGCATTATTTGTTTGCTCGATGGCGCGGTGGAAATAATCGAGTAATTGCTCTTTATAATCGGGGTGTACGCAATTTTCGATAATTAAGACAGCACGCTCTTTTGGCGCGAGGCCACGTAAATCAGCAATGCCTTGCTCGGTCGCAATGACATCTACATCATGTTCGGTATGGTCGTGATGGGCTACCATCGGCACAATTGAAGAAATATCCCCACCTTTTGCATATGATTTTGTGACGAAAATGCCTAATCGGGCATTACGTGCAAAATCACCTGATCCACCAAGCCCGTTCATCATCTTTGTCCCAGATACATGTGTCGAGTTGACATTGCCATAAATATCAACTTCGAGTGCGGTATTAATCGAAATCAAGCCTAAACGACGAATAATCTCTGGATGGTTCGAAATCTCCTGTGGACGTAAGACTAAACGATCCTTATACCTTTCAAGATTCTCGTAAACTTGCTTGCCACAAGCTTCACTTAACGTAATGGATGTACATGAGGCAACTTTCACCTTTCCAGCATCAATCAGCTCGAACACCGCATCCTGTAATACTTCTGAATAGATTTCTAAATCGTTGAATTCTGAATTTAAAAAGCCATTGAGCACGGCATTGGCAACAGAGCCGACCCCTGATTGTAGAGGGGCTAATTGTTCCGTTAGGCGACCTACCTTAATTTCGTCTCGCAAGAAATTAAGTAAATGCTCTGCAATTTGTGCTGTTTCTTCATCCGGCTGCACGATTAATGACGGGGCATCTGTGATGTCAGAAATGACAATCCCTTTAATTTTTGCTACATCAACAGGAATGCCCTTTGTGCCAATACGCTGACCGGCATTCGTTAATGGAATCGGTTCGCGCTTTCCTTGTACATCTGGAATGTAAATATCGTGCAAGCCTTCTAATGCAGTCGGCTGTGCCGTATTTAATTCGACAATGATTTCTTTCGCGTATTGCGCGAAAATCGCAGAGTTTCCGATAGAAGTGGTCGGGATAATTTGACCATCTTCTGTAATCGCTGTTGCTTCAATAATTAAAAAATCAATAGGTCCGATAATGCCTGTCCGAACGAGCTCGGCATTATGGGATAAATGCATATCTGTGTACAAAATATCGCCTTGATTGATTAATTGGCGAATGGCTGGGTCGCCTTGATACGGCGCACGCTTCCGGATAATCCCTGCTTGTGCCATATACTGATCTACTTCTGGTCCGAGTGATGCCCCTGTATATACATCCACTTTAAAATGTTCTGTTTTTGCTTTTTCTACTAAAGCTAGCGGTACAATTTTAGCATCACCTGCACGTGTAAAGCCGCTCATGCCAAGTACCATTCCATCTTCAATCCACGTAGCCGCTTCCTCCGCAGAAACAACTTTCCCCTGTAACGATTGCAAACGAATTCTTTCTTCCATTAGTCCCTTTACCCCTTCCGTCATGAATAATACAAACGCTCTTTATAGAACCTATGATTATTTCAGTGAAGAAAGAAGTATAAATCTAAATGATTATTTTTATGAACATCATAGTTTAAAACTATCGGTTTACTATAAGCTATGCTAGTGGCGATACTGTTTTGTTATGTCCGTATACAGTGGCATTTCGCTAGGTGACACAATCAAAGCCATCAACACGATCGGTTTTAATTAGTAGAGCTAAAAATATTTTCTCTTACTTTCAATGAAAGCAAGTAATCAACTTCCTAACCTATATAATATGCAAATAAACTAGAATATTATTACATAAAATGAACCTTTACTTTATATTGAATATATAGGTACTAGTTGATTGAGGGGGGATAGAATGCTTGATACATACCGTTCTACTGATTGGACGATCCATCGTAAATATTTGCCGCGTTTTGAACGAGTCGTACTGATTCAAGTGATGGAAGGGGTGTTAAATGAAGAACAGGCAAAGAAGTATTTTGACTATGCGGTATTTGAGGAAGAACATAACCAGTGGCTGTTGCAACCGATTGCGTATGAGTATGTTGACGATGAATATGTCATCGTATATGAAGATTTTATTGGTCAACCGTTACAGCAACTGGTAAAGCAACAAATGCCATTGCACCAGTTTTTGCATATCGCCATAGAATTAGTCAATGCATGTATTAGCTTACACCAAAAAGGGCTGTTATACGGACAGTTAAATCCAAAATATATTTTTGTTCATGCCACGTCTTTACAAGTAAGGTTGGTCAAGTCACCGATGACAACGAAGTGGGGGCCGAGTGCAGGGCGTGACATGACACCTGCCTTTGAATTAGACGAACTACCCTATTGGGCCCCTGAGCAGACAGGGCGCTTATCGATAGAAATAGATGAACGGACTGATCTCTATACACTAGGCACCATTTTTTATGAAATGATTACGTTAAACAAGCCGTTTCAAGCTGACAATACGGTGGATTGTATTTTTGATATTTTAACGAGGGTACCTAATTTTAGTCCATTTGAAAAGGGTAATGATTTAACCATTATCAAAATGATGGTACAGAAATTACTAGAAAAAAATCCAGAGGACCGCTATCAAAGTGCAGTTAGTTTAAAGGAAGATTTACTACGTATTCAACAGCAAATAGCAGATGGTAAAAGTGACATCGTGTTTCCGCTTGGACAGCGTGATCAACAGATCCGTCCGAAACCTTCGAATAAATTATGTGGTCGGGAAGACGAAATAAATGTTTTGATACATATGTTGGATGAAGTAAAGCAAGGAGCACAACATATCGTTTTCATTAAAGGTCCGTCGGGGTGTGGAAAATCTTCGCTCGCTCATCGTCTTCGCAGTGAAGTAGCACACGTAAAAGGGTATTTTGTTGACTGTAAATTTGATCAACTTCAAAAGCAACATGCCTTTACGTCGATTCTTCAACCACTTCGTCATTTATTAAAGCAAGTTTATGTAGAAGGGGAAGCATCCATTAAACAGTTCCAACAAGGCATGCAAGAAGTCAATTTAATGATGGCAGAAAGTTTACTCCGTGTTATTCCAGAATTGCGTTGGTTTTTATCGGATGAGACGGAACTGCTATTTGAAGATCTCCAGTATACGTTACAAATGAATGCTTATATTTTCGCATCCATTCAAAAAATACTGGCTATCTTTTCGCGTCAGCGTTGTCCGATTGTTTGGTTTGTCGATGACTTACAGTGGGCTGATCAAAGTGCACTTAATATGTTGAAGGATATTTATGACCAACATAGTGGTGGTTATTTTTTATTAATAATGGCCGTTCGAGATGATGCATCTACGATGGATCAGCAGCTGTTGGCATGGCAAACTGAGCTCGCGTCTTTTTGTACAATATATTTACATTTATTAACAGAAGGAGATGTGCGTGTTTGGTTGGCAGATTCTTTAAAGATGCAGTCAGAGACAACGGTAGATGTAGCAAAACGACTTTATCGAATGACGCAAGGCAACCCATTATTTATGCATGAGGTATTTCGCTTATTTTTAAATAATCGGACGCTTTATTTTGATCTCACGGATGAAACATGGCAGTTCAATCAACAACAATTACAGCAAACGATCGTCAATCAAGAATTGTTAGGCTTTATTAGTGGACGAATCGATATGCTATCCGCGCAGGCACAAGCGATTTTACGATTAGCTTCCTGTTTTGGGCGTGAATTTGAATTGCATCTTTTGCTAAAGCTTGCGAATATACCATTCTCTGAGTTAATCGAGCGGTTAGAGGAATTAGTGGAACAAGGGTTTATTTTGGCACTCGATAGTCGTTTAAAATGGGCACGTTCTAGTGATAGGGAGGATGGGACACAGCTCTTTACAATGAAGCTCCAATTTGTGCATGATCGCATTCAACAAACCGCTTATGAGTCACTAGAAGAGAGGAATCGAATTGATACACATTATACAATTGGGCAATTGTTGATTCAAATGTGTGACAATATGGAAGAAAGTCCTTATTTACAAGAAATCGTTCGACAGTTTAATTATTGCATCAATCGATTAACGGCCGAGGAACAACAACAGTTGGCTATATGGAATGCAATGTTAGGTGGACAGGCGAAAAAAGCAGGGCTTTATCAAAATGCATTGCAATTCTTTTCGTCTAGCTTAGCGTTATTACCGGTAGATCATTGGGCGATTATGCGAGAAATGTCACTGCAAATGTATATGGATTTAGGGGAATGCGAGTATTTAGTAGGGGATTATGCCGATTCTAAAAAGCATATTGAAGAGGCTCTTCATCATGCCGAGACAACGCTTGAAAAATTGCTGATATACCGTTTAATGTCGCTTATTTATATTGAATCAGAAAGCTCAGAAATTGTGATTAATGCAGGATTTTCAGCGTTCCAATTATGTCATATGCATATTGATCGTGAGCCTACAAAGGCGCAAGTATTAAAGGAGTTTTTGCTGTTAAAGTGGGAGCTAAAAAATAAAACAGACGAATACTTAATGCATTTACCGCCTATTGAAAATAAGGAAATTGATGTGTTAATCCAAATTATGATTAGCATTGTCTCAAATACGTTTCGCATGAGCCCTAATTTAACAGGTATTTTATTGTTAAGGGTGTTTCGTTTACAGCTAAAATACGGGGCTACAACGGAAAGTGGCATTGTATATATTAATTATGCGCTCATGTTAATTTCCGGATTTAATAATGTGAAGCAAGCTTTGCGTTTCGGAAAGCTTGCCTTATCAATGGCTGATAGTCAAAATAGTTTATTTATTAAGGCGCGTATTTATTTTACGTATGGCATTTTTTTAAATCACTGGGAAAAGGATTATGATACGAGCGTTCAATATATGCGTGTCATGCAGCAATACGGCGAGCAGGTAGGGTTATTTTATCAAGTAACGGCTATGTCTTGTTTTTTATGTGCAACACAGTTAATGAACGGGACGCCATTACAACAATTAGATGAAGAAGTACAATTTCAGCAAGCGCAGTATGTAAATTATCCGAATATGTTATCTGATGACTATTTAACCGAGTTTCAGCATTGGGTTTCAGCCCTTCGCCATGCGAATATCACACCGAAGTGGGATTATGAAATTTCCCTTCAACATGAAGAAGCTGTCGTAGTTATGCATTATATCCTACGTTTGCAAATGGCGTATTTATTTCAGGATGAGCAACAAGCATGTCGTATTTTAGAGGAAACACGTCAACCGATTAAAGAAGTGTATTCATTGCCGAATACGCCGATTTATTTTTTGTATCGTGCCCTTTGGCAGTTTGATTTAATTGAGCAACCTTTTAAGCATCGAGAGAAGCGTCGTCAATATGTAAAAGAGATTAAGGAAAGCATTCGAAAGTTTAAAAAGTGGGCAAAAGAGGCGCCGCATAATTTCGAACATTTGTATATGTTACTGTTAGCAGAAAATTGTCGGAGGAAAAGGCTTGATGGAGAAGCGATTCTCTATTATGACCGTGCTATTCAGCTAGCAAAAGTCCATCAATTTCCGCAAGATGAAGCGATTATTTATGAACGCGCCGCAAAGTATTATGAGGCACAACAAGATCAAGTAAAAACAAGTGATTATAGTATGCGTGGTATTCGGGAAATGCGAAAGTGGGGTGCGGTAACGATTGCTGCATTGTGGGAGGAGCGTTTCTCACAGTATATTCAAGTACAGCAGCAAAAAAAGGAATATGCGTTATCATTTGATATGATGACCGTGCTAGAGGCAACCCAATCCCTTGCGAAAGAAATTCGTATGGAAGATTTACTACACAAATTATTATTTTCCTTGTTAAAACAATCCAATGCAACGAGTGGTTATTTTATCCGCCATCAGCAAGGAAAGCTGAATGTGCTAGCGAAGGCACAGGCGGAAGCGATGCAGTTTACGTATTATAGTGAACCTACATCGCCTGCTACACATATCCAACTGATAGCAGACTACACGTTACAGAGTGAGGAAGCCGTTGTCATTTCAGATGTCAACAAAAGTACACTGTTTACACATTTGAAAATAGCAGCAAAGTCCATCCTTTGCTTACCCGTTTATCATAAGGGAGAAGTGACGGCTGTGCTGTATTTGGAAAACACCCTTTTGCAAAATGCTTTTAGTACAACGCCAATCGAGCTGATTGCCATGATTGCAACGCAGATTGTTGTTTCACTTGAGAATGCAGAAATCTACATGGAGTTAGAAAATCGTGTAGAAGCTCGTACAAAAGAGCTTGGTGAGATGAATCTGCACTTAAAAAAAATAAATGATCAGTTAGCCATGCATGAGCTTGAACGGAAAAAACTACTGCACAGTATTTCCCATGAATTACGTTCACCTATTACTTCAACACTTGGTTATATTGAAGCGATTTTAGATGGCGTTGTAGTGGAACCAGCACAACAACAGTTTTATTTAATGCGCAGTAAGGAACGGTTATTGTCCTTGAATGGATTGATTCAAGATTTATTTGATTTAGCGAAGCTAGAAGCAGGACGCTTAGAATATGCGTTAACAAAGGTGAGTGTGCAGGGTTTTTATGATCGACTTGCCTATTACTATATAGAAGATATCCGAAGGGCTGGATTAAATTATCAAACAAATTGTTGTTTTGAGAAGGAAGCCTCTATTTTAATCGATACGGCAAGAATCCAACAAGTGGTTACAAATATAATAATGAATGCGATTAAATATACAAATCAAGGGAATATAATATTTATGATGTGGACCGAGAACGGTGAGCTATATTGTTCGATAGAGGATAGTGGGATGGGCATTCCAGAAAAGGACATCCAATTTATTTTTGATAGTTATTACAGTGCATCAAATAGTCAAAATGTCGATTCGAATGGGATTGGCTTGGCCATTTGTAAAAGAATTATAGAGCAGCATGGAGGAAGAATCTTCGTGGAAAGTGTCGAACAACAAGGCTCCCGCTTTTGTTTTACGCTCCCGTTAATGGCGGAAAACGCATAACATGTCAGGCGCGGTTAGTCTATCCCGTGCCTGACACTCACGTTATCTTCTTCTTCTTGGCTTATGGCAATGATTTGGTGGCATCCCACACATTGTATTTGTCTCAAAGCATTCGTGTACAACGGATTCTGTATGCGGGAAGAAGTGTTGGTTATTTACCATATGTCTGTTGACGGTTGTTGTATGGGAAGGGTGAACATGCGGTACAACAGTATTGAATATATTTGTGCGAATGAATTCTTGTGTTGGTGAAACGACTGGTTGTTCATACTGAGTCGGGAATGTCTGTGGCGGGAAGCGAACAGGCGATTGATTACCACCTGGTTGATTAAACATTGGCTGATTAAATCCAGGTTGGTTGAACCCAGGCTGATTAAATGGTTGTTGATTAAACCCAGGCTGATTAAAAGCGCCAGCAGCTTCATTTGGATTGAACCAATTTCTAAAGTACATATATAGTCCTCCTTTTTCAAATGATGTAATTCATTAATAACATATGATAATAGAGGCTTGTAGGAATAGTTGTATACCTATTAGGTAGTAAATAAAAAGACATTAGCATGAGGAGAGCAAAAGAATCCCTTTATATAAAGCAAAAACTTCCCAGATCAACGCATCCAAGAAGTTTAGGCTAACCAAGAAATACATTACAAAAAACAACAGGGCCAAGTTTCTGTTGTTTTTTATTCATATCTTCCTTCTAGCAATAAAAAATAATATTGATGGGTATTATTATATTATAAAAATGAAAATGTAGATATCATACAGGGGACTTATTTTTTTAGGTTTCCCAAAACAAATAATGTATAATTATACCTTTAAAGTAATAATACTACCTTTGGATATTATTTTTAAAAATAATAAAAAATACCAAATTTTAAATTAATATAAATTCTGTATTTAATGTTAATTAATTATAATTTTAGCATTTTTATTGATTTAAATGAAAAAATATCAAATTAGAATCTAAAAATCTTTAATACTAGCAAGTAAATTACCTTAAAAAGGATAGTATACTAATAATAACTAATATTATTAAAATAATATTACAAAGCAATGAAAATGTTTGAAAAATGCATAGAAATAGTAATATAATTTCAGTGTTACCAGTGAAATAATTGGTAATCTACTTAGTGTTTACTATTCGAGGAGGAATTTATTAATGGCTTACCAACCGAAATCATATAAGAAATTTGTTGCAACAGCAGCAACAGCTACATTAGTAGCATCAGCAATCGTACCAGTAGCATCAGCGTCTGGCTTCTCAGATGTACCAGCTGACAATGAGTTTGCTACATACATTAACGCTTTAACAGAAGCAGGCATCATTGGTGGCTATGCTTCAGACAATACATTCCGTCCAAATAACAAATTAACTCGTGGTCAAGTGGCAATCATGTTAGGTCGTTGGTTAGAAAACAACGGTGCAACAATTCCAGCTGACTGGGATACTAACCCACGTTTCGAAGACGTATCAACTTCTAACGAAGAATTAGCAAAATATGCTGCTCTAGTAAAAGATACTGGCGTATTCACTGGTGTTGCAGGTAAATTAAATGCTGCTGACAACATCACTCGTGAAAACATGGCTGTAGTATTAGACCGTATTTCTAAAACAGTAACAGGCACTTCTTTAGTAGAATTAGCTGCTGAAATCGAAGACGTAACAGTTGAAGATTTAGAAGCTACACAATACGGTGAGCAAGTTCAAGCTTTAGCTGACCTTGGTATCACAACTGTTTCTAACTTCCGTCCAAAAGAAACTGTAAGCCGTGCTCAATTTGCTAAATTCTTATATCAATCAATTGAAGTAATTGAATCAACTGATAAAGAACAAACAACAGAATTAGCGGGTGTAGAAGCTGTAGGTGCGAAAAAAATCGCTGTAACATTTAAGGAAGCAGTAGATACTACTAAAGCTAAATTTGAAGTAAAGAAAGGTACAGTAACTTCTAACATTTCAGAAATTACATGGAATGAAGATAAGACTGTAGCGACTATTGAATTAACAAATAAATTAACTGCTGGTGACTACGTAGTAGCTGTTTCTGGTTTAACAGAAGAAGCTTTAACTAAAACGATCGTTGCTGCAGATGAAAAAGTAGCTAAAATTGATATTCTATCTGACAAAGCAGTAGTATCAGTAGATGGTACAAGCGCAACTGTTGGTTATACTGTATCAAACCAATACGGAGAAGATTTAACAAACAATACATCGTTAACTGTAACAGCTTCAGGTGTAGCAGTGAATGCATCTCCTGATACAGCAGCAGTAAAAGGTAATGTAACTTTCAAAACAGCTACAGGTGCTAAAGAAGGTGACTTAGCTGTTGTTACTTTAATCCATACTGGTACTGGTGTAGCAGCTTCTCAAACAGTTACATTATCAGCTAAATCTGCTGTTACAGAAATTGCTGTAACTGGTGTATATAACAAAGATGGTAAAACATTAACTGAAACAACTGATTTATCAAAAGATTTCTTCTACCTAGTAGTTGAAGGTAAAGACCAATACGGTAAAGAAGTTTCGACTGATTTATTAAACGGTTTAATCTTAAACAATACTAATAAAACAATCGTTGATGTTGCTTCTTCATTTGAAACATTAACAATTGATGGTAAAGAAAAAACAGTTTTAAAATTAACTGGTACACCAAAATCTGGTGAAACAACTGTAATGTTAATTTCTACTGCTAATGGTAAATCAACTTCTTACACAGTAAAAGTAGAAGAAGCTCAACGCGCTGATACTTTAAAGTTTGAAGTTCCTGCATTAGCTGTAGCTAATGAAAAATTATTTGTTCCAGTAACTGTATTTGATAAAGATGGCAAAGAAATTACTGACTTAGAAGTAATTAATAATGCAACTCGTGGTATTTCTGTAACAGGTGCTACTAACACAATTAAGAAAAATGCTGATGGCGTAATTGGTGTTGAAATTGCTGCTGGTAATGTAACTGAAGGTTACTTAACATTAGTAGGTTTATCATCAACTGCTAAATCAGAAATTGCTAATGTAGAAATTAAAGCGGCTGCTAAACCAACTGTAATCCGCGGTTTAGCTAAAGAAGTTTCTAAAGTTTTAACTGGTAACAAAACAATTAATGCAGCTGATGTAGTAGTAGAAGATCAATATGGTCGCGCTATGACTTCAGAAACTACTCCATTAACTTTAGCGGCTGATGAAAATGCTGCTTCTGGTTACCGTATTGCTGTAGCTGATAATGCAGCTAACACTGTACTTGGTAATGCTGGTACAACTTCTTACATCTATGCTTCAACTGGTGCTGAGTTAGTAAAAGGTACTAACGGTACAGAAAAAGTTGAGTTCAAATTACAACAAAAAGTAAACGGTGCATGGACTGACCTTTCAAACAGCGCTCAAGAAGTAACGTTTGAAGTAACAGACGGTACAGAATATGTTTCTTACGAAGTAAAAGAAATTGGTTCTCTTTTAGATGAAGCTGGTGCTAAATTAAGTGAAAACGCTTCTTATACTAAAGACGTAGTAGTTTACGGTGTACTTCCAAGCGGTAATAAAGTTGCTTTAGGAACTGATGCTTACTCTGTAGACGTGCCTAAATTTGTAACTTATACTGATGGTAAAGTTAACGTAACTTCAGCTGACAGCAGCGAAGTAAATTACGGTGAGGCTACTTCTGTAGAAGCTAATGTTGTAGTTACAGTTAATGCAACTGGTGAACAATTTACTCAAAAGGTAACTGTATCTAAAGCTGCTCCAACTGTAGCTGACTTCAAAGTAGTAGCAGCTGGTGAAACTGCTTCAACTGTAACAGAATTCAACAACTTAACTGAGTTAACAGATGTAACAGTTACAGCTAATACTGTGACTGCTAATACACTAGTAGACTTCGTATTAGTTGATAGCTATGGTGTAGTACACACTGTAGGTACAGTATCTGAATTTGTACCAACTATTAAATTAGTAGGTACTCCGGCAGTTGCTAATACTGTAACTTTAAGCTTACAAAATACTTATGATTTAGCTATTTCAAGCATTGAAAAAGGCGAAAAAGTAACTGTAAAAGCTAACGTAAGTGGTATTGAAAAATCATTCACTGTAACAGGTGCTTACGAAGCTGAATAATTATATTCTAAGACCTTAAGGGATTATCCCTTAAGGTCTTTTTTCATTTCTATGAGAAATTTGACATGTACAATTATTAACGCATATAATTTTACTATTATTAGTAAGTATTTTTATATAATGGTATATTGTTGTTTTACATAAGGGAGGAATAATAATGAAGAAAAATAGATTTAAAAAAATGCCCGTGTTGGCAGCAACTTCAATTCTTGTTGTATCAACGACTGCGCCCGTCGTAGGTCTAGCAGATACAGAATTTGATGATGTGCCTTTATGGAATGAATTTGCTCCTTATATCTATAAATTAAATGAACAAGGTATTATTAAAGGGTATACGGCTACAAATACATTTAGGCCAAATGATAAACTAACACGTGGACAAGTAGTTATCATGCTTGGACGTTGGTTAGAAGCGCAGGGTGAAAAAATTCCAACTGACTGGGATACAGTGCAGCGATTTAATGATTTACCAGTTTATGCACAAAACGAAGAACTAGTTAAATATGCTGCATTAGCCAAGGATGCAGGTGTATTTAATGGCACATTAGGTCAGCTTTTACCAGGGCAACATATTTCTCGTGAGCAAATGGCCGCAGTTTTAAATCGTGTTACAGAGGTTATTGGCGGTATATCTTTAATTGGACTAGCTGAAGAAATTGAAGATATTCCTGTTGTAGATTTAGATGCTGCGATTGATAATTACAAGCCAGCAATTCAAGCGCTTCGAGATTTATCTATTTCTACAACTGCTACAGGTACATTTAATCCTAAAGGTGATGTTACACGTGCGCATTTTTCTAAGTTCTTATATTTAACTATTAAGACAATCGATGAATTGCTAGGAAATGAAACACCTGAGGAAGAACAAGAGGAATCTAAAGAACTTACTTTAGACAGTGTGGTAGCAGCGGGAGCAAAAAAAATTCAAATTACGTTTAATCAACCCGTTGATACAACGAAAGCGATTTTTGCTGTTACAAAGGATAATGTAGCACAAAATATGGTTGGAGTTACATGGAATGAACAGAAGACAATTGCAACACTTGAACTAGTGAACAAGTTTGTAACGGGTCAGTACCAAGTGACCGTAAGCGGTTTAACAGATGCTGTATTAACAAGTACGATTACAACAGAAGCGGAAAAAGTAGCTTCAATTGATATTTTATCTAATCAAGCGGTTCTAACAGCCGATGGAACAGCGGCGACACTGAAGTATAAAGTATATAATCAATACGGTGAAGATTTAACGAATATCACTTCCTTAACAGCAAATGTTTCAGGTTTGGCAGTTCATGCTACACCAAATGTTTTTGCTTCACAGGGAACAATTAGCTTTAAAGTAGCGGAAAATGCTCGTATAGGTGATTTAGCAGTTGCAACATTAATTCATACAGGTTCAGGTGTGGCAACATCAAAATCAGTTACTCTTGCAGATAAGGCTACAGTAAGTGAGATTGCAATCAAAGGACTTTATAATAAAGATGGTAAAACTTTAACGGAAACGACTAATTTAGCAGTTGATGCATTTTACTTATTAGTTGAAGGTAAAGACCAATATGGCAATGAAGTGAATAGTCAACAATTACAGGACTTATTAGTTACGAATTCTAATAACACGGTAGTCGGGCTGAATTCGGTATTTGAAACGATTACCATTGATAATAAACAGGTAACGGCTCTTAAACTATACGGTACACCTAAAGCAGGGGAAACCCTTGTGATGTTCGTTTCAAAATTCAACGGTAAAAATGCCACATATACATTAAAGGTTGAAGAATCTCAACGTGCGAACACTGTAACATTTAATGCTCCTAGCTTTGTTGTTGCGGGAGAAACGACATTTATTCCAATGACTGTTTTAGATAAAGATGGTAATGCAATTACAGATTTAGACCTGATTCGTAATCCACAGCGAGGTGTAACAATTTCAGGTGTTACAAATACAATTAAGAAAAATAGTGCAGGTGTGATTGGTGTTGAAATCCCAGGAAACCAATTGACTCAAGGGTTTGTAACTTTAATTGCGATTACTGCAACGAGTCAATCGAATGTAGTAAATTTAGATGTAAAAGAACAGGCAAAACCAACGATGATTCGTGGTGTGAAAGACACTGTTCCAAAGGTATTAACGGAAAACTATGTATTAACGGCTAATGATTTAGCTGTAATAGATCAATATGGTCGCACAATGGGGATTGAAACTACATCTTTAACGTTAGCAGCAAGTGCTACTGCAACTTCAGGATATCGTGTCGCGGTAACTGATAATGCTGTATCAACAGCTATTGCTAATGGAGGGATAACGCAATATATTTATGCTTCTTCTGGAGCTACCTTAGTGAAGGGGGTAAATGGAACAGAAAGTGTAACACTTCAATTAGAGCAAAATATAAATGGCGTATGGACACCTGTTGCAAATAGCACTGCAACGACTTTATTTGAAGTAACTGATGGTACGCAATATGTATCATATCAAGTAGATGAAATAGGCATTTTATTTGATGAAGTTGGAGCGGGTAAAGTAAATTCGCCTCTATATAATAAAAATCTTGTTGTATATGGTGTGTTAAGTAGTGGGAACAAAGTAAAATTAAATACATCAGCATATTCTGTAAATGCACCTGCGTATTTGAACTATGTAAGTGGCGCATTTAACTTAGATGGAACTGTTTCTGTCCCTTATACTAGCGAATCTTCCAACTTACTAGTTGCTGATGTTGTTATAACGATTAACTCAACTGGACAACAATTTACTAAGAGTGTAACAGTTTCAAAAGTGGCTCCTACTGTGAGTCAATTAAAAGTAGTGGCAACAGGTACAAATGCTTCTACAATGGATCAATTTAATGCAGCGCAAGAAGTTACAAAATTAAATGTGACTAGTAATGCTACTATTGTGAATGAGCTAGTAGATTTTCTTGTAGTAGATAGCTATAATGTGGTTCACACAATTGGTTCTGCGCCATCTGTTTACTTAGATGAAATTAGATTAGTCGCAACACCTGCTGTGGAAAATACAATTACATTCAATGCACAAAACACGTATAATTTAATCCTTTCTGATTTACAAGCAGCAGAGCAGGCAACGATTTCAGCTACTATTAATGGTTTATCAAAACAATTTACGTTAGTAGGTACTCGATAATAAAACATAAAAATGGTGAATCGACATTGATTCACCATTTTTGTTTATTTAAGGAAAAAAATACGTTTGTTACCGATATAAATATGAGAAGTATTTAGAACATTAGTAGAGAAAAGGGGTTGGGTACAAGGTGCATAACCAAAAAAGATATAAATTAACAGCTTCAGCTATATTAGCAGTAGGTACAATTGTAAGTGTTGCTCCAGGAATTTCACAGGCGGATTCCATGTTTAGGGATGTAGATACTTCAGATTCTTACTATAAGGATTTAGTGAATTTAGTGAATCAGGGGGTTATTAGTGGTTTTGCAGATAAATCATTTAACCCAAGTTTAGCGGTAACTCGTGGTCATTTTGCTCAAATGTTAGTAACAGTGCTAGATTTAGATATGTCTGAAGTTTACAATCCAAACTATTCAGATGTTTCTCCATCTAGTCCGTTTTATAAAGCAATAGCTGCACTTGCGAATTCAGGGGTTAATTTAGCAAAGGCTGATGGTACATTTCGTCCAAATGATTCAATTACTCGTTATGAGGCGGCAAATATTTTAAACGATATACTAAATTTAAAAGCATCGTCAAGTAGCATTAAATATACAGATGTTAATACAATAAATTCGATGGCGGTAAAGGCAGTTGTTCAAAATGGTATTATGCAAGGGAAAACATCGACATCTTTTGGAGGCAACTCAGCAGTTACACGAGCTGATGTAGTTTCGATTTTAGCTTCGGTTCAGGCTTACACGCAAAGCGAAGTAACATTCACTTTTGAAGAGTTAAAATCAAGCAAAGCCTATACTTCAGAAGGTACGTACTCTATTAGTGAAGAAATGGAAGCTATTTTTAAGCGTACAAATGTAACGGCACTAGCAAATGCTAAAATCAAGGCTGTCGTTGTCAATGGACAAATAGTAAAAATATCAAGCATTGAATTTACTGCATCGGGACGCGGCAATTCTCAACTTACGTTTGATGCAGGTGGAACTTCATTTACTGGGGATATTATAGTGAATGCAAACTATTTAACAATTAAAAATGCCATAATTGAGGGGGATTTAACACTAACAGACGATGCAAAGAATGGTTTCGCTATTGAAAAAGTTACTGTCAAGAAAAGTATGGTAATTGAGGATGGCGATTCAACAACATTCACATTTGCCTCTAAATCTTCTTCGATTAAACAACTGTATATTGATCGTGATTATGTTGTTATTAATGCAGATAGGGAAATTACAGAAATCATTTTAGAAAAAAATATAGATGATGTAGCAATTAATTCGAAAGTAAAAAAGCTAACAATTGCAGGTAAAGTTAGCCCAATTGTTTCCGGATATGCAACAATTGGAGAAATTGTTGTTGAGCGTGGTGCAGATGTGAATTTAAGAGTAAATGGCACCGCTAATAAAATTACTATAGAGCATATTGATTCTACAGTGACATTAAACAAAAATTTATTGGTATCACTTATTACAATTCCACGTGGTACATACTATGCAGATGTAATTTCTAATTATTCTGCTGTTGTAGGGTATGTAACAAAGATTCAACAAGAAGGCTCCACTAGTAACCTACTTGGTTATGGGAAAATACCAATTATTCCAGATGGTAGTTGGAATGATCCAAACATTCCAGGTGAAAATGGCCAAGGGAATGGTTCATTAACATTTGAAAAAGCACTTGATTATGTGACGGATGATTTTACAATAACACCAACAGGAAAAAAAATATCTGTGAAAACAGTATTTAATAACTTAAATACAGCTATAAAGAATGCAATTGGTCGTGCAGAACTAACGTATAAGATTTCTACAACATCAGAGCTAATGCAAGATTACTATGTGATAGAAGTGGAATACGCTTCTAAAACAGTGGAAAAACATATTTCAAAAGAAGAATTAAAAGAAGGCATTACGTTAGAACAGCTTTTAGGGGAATCATTAGGTCTAGTAACTATGTATTCAGGTCAAACTGAAACATGGACATTAGATGTAAAATCATTAAATGGTGAAATTGAATGGGATATATCTATTATTGCAGGTGATGTAGAGTTTCTAACAGAAAGTGCATCGATTTCAGGTTCTGATACTGGACCAGGCGAAGGACCAGGCGAAGGACCAGATGAAGGACTACCAGACATCGCAGATATGATTGAAGACTATACAGTGAGTACAGATGCTAATATTTTATCTGTTGCGACTACATTCAAAACGATGTCAGATGAATTTTTGACGAAGCATGCTTCTAGTGATTATGACTATTTATTAAAAGCGAAAGCATCAACAATTGATACATCGAAGAATTATGAGATTGTGGTAAAGAAAGATGACACAATTTATACGACAGCATCTGTTTCAGGAAGTCGCTTATCTACAGGTGTATATTTAAGTGCATTAAATTATGAAACTTATTTAGCACTCATTAAAGATATGTCTGGCAAGTCTACAAATTGGACAGTAGAGTTTAAAGAGCTTGATACAAAAATTGAGTTAGATATTAGCTTAATTGCAAATCGCAAAGTTGTACGTACGATTTCTGAGAGTGTAGCGGGAACATTTGAATATGCATTGCAAAAAGCGATTGATACGATGGATGTTGTGACAGAGCAAAATAAAATTATTGCTAACTTAACTTATGGTACGTTCTATAAAAATCTTTTAGGTGATGCACAGCTCGATGCTGTACTAAAGGTTACAAGTGGCTATGATTATCTGCCTAATACGGTTAATATAACTTTTGTGAAGAATGGTAAGGTAAATTACCAGCTATCAGTTCCAAAAGCTGATCTAATTGATGGATTATCATTAAAGAATAATTTACAAATGGCTAAGCTCAGTAATATTACATCAGAAGAAGATACTTGGGAAATTATTTTTAGTGATTTACATCAAGAATTATCGGCTGAGTTCCAGTTCCGAGTTACTCGTACGAATGACCAAAATGTAACTATCACTGAAAACTTAGGCGAGCCATTTAAGGATCTTACAGTCTCTAAGTCCGAATATCAACAAATCAAAGAGTTTGGGCGATCTGCAGTTAAGCATTTTGTAACGGTCGGTGAAACTTTAAATGCAGATGGGACTATAATTGGCGATCCAGGTACGTTAACTAATACGCTTTATTTCAAGACTATTTTCTCTGAGTTAGCACAGGATGATGAAACTGAAGCGAAAGTGAATTACAAATTCACAATAGATGAGACTTATTACAAGAGTGAAATTGATAATAATAAAATATATTCTTTAATCATTAAACATAATAACGAAGAACAGATGACAGGTTTTACTGTTACAGGTGAGCAATTAAATAAAGGTGTAACGTTACGAGAAATTTTAGGTAACGAAAGTTATCTTTTACCTAATTATAGTGATATGAAAGTAAATACTGTTGAAGGAGAGGATGGATCTATTTATATTGATCCAACTGATGAATGGTCAATTACATTTGTTGGTTTAAATTCAGCAGTTCGTATTAATACAGAAGTGTTAATTAATGAAATTAGTTTACATGATGAAAATATTGATGGACTAGAGGGTTTAAAAGCGCCTTACTTGAAAAAAGTTAAGCTCAATAATACACCAGATGCTGCAAAGGTTACTGAGATTGAGCATGCGTTAAAACATTTTGAAACAACAGCGAATGGTAATAAGGTAAAATTAAAAGTCAATTTAGGGGAGATTGGTGAAAGTGCAAAAGAAGCTGAATTAAACTTTGTTATGTTCGAAGGTTCAGATACATTTAGAGCATTAAGTTCTCGCGGATATTATAAAAATGTCAAAATGACTTTACGTAAAGATGGCAAAGAAATTGCATCGTATTCACCTTTAGTGCATTCTATTTTGAATAGCACAGAGGGGACGAAGTTATTTAGCGGTTCAGTTGCTCCTATAAAATTAGGAGATTTAGTCGGAGTTGATCTTCTAGAGTATGAATTAGAATTTGATAATATTATAAGCGCTCAAAACTTTAAATTTACTTTACAGGCAGATGGACGAGAGTATTTTAGTCATAATGCCACAATTAATGAAGGAAATACAGCGCCTATTTTCTCTGAACTGGATCTAGCGATTAAAGATTTTACTGCTTCAACAACATCTAGTGATTCAGCTAATATTTTAACTGTTTCAACGACATATAATCAGGAAAATGTTACTGAAACAATCGGTGGTCAAGCAGTAACCACAACTTTAGTGAAGAAAGAGGAGTTTACGAAAGCCAATGCAAAGGTAGATGCGATATTAAAATTGGATCCTGCATTTGCTGCAGCCCCAGATGATTATGAAATTGATGATTTAAAAATTGAAATTAATGGTCATGTTTTAAATGCAAAATCAGTGAAAATTGCACAGCTAAAAACAGGAGTGCACTTAAGTGATCTATTAGATAGAGAGCCAGCAACATTGGTAAATGAAATTTTAGATAGTAGTAGAACTGATGAGTGGATAATATCTTCTGACAAATTTAAGTTTGATGCAAAGGCAACAGTTTCGTTGGTTGTTGATGTAACAGATAAAAATATTAAAAATTCACCTATTGTAGTAAAAGAAATTCCTCTACAATTCTATGATGTTAATACATGGGATAATTATGAAGAAGCGATTACTGCAAGTGCTGAAGCGAATAAGCTAACGTTGTTATTTAATCATGAATTACCAAGAGAGTTTATTGAGGCAGATGAAGATGCAGAAAGCGTATGGAAGTTATTATTTACTGATACGTCATTTGGTTCAACTACAGCGGATAGTATTAACTTTGATAAGGTGAAAGTTACTTCTGGAAAAGATAAAAATAATCAAGGTACAATTACGATAGAATTATTAGATGGTGCTATTAATCATGAAGCGACAGGGGCTTTAGGTTATGTTCTGGCTAATTTTGAACCTCGTAAGACAATAAAGTGGGAAAAAATAGGGGGAGCAGATGTAAGTAGTACTACGGATGATACGGTCTATATCTTATTCGAAAAAAATGCACTTGTCGATCATGATGAAAAAGTAGAAACTGATAAAGTACAAGGATATTCTGCTCAATTTGTGACAGCTGAAAAAAATACACAAATTAATGCATATCAAGAAGCATTTGAAGGATTTGAAGTAGTATTCGGTAATAATGAAGTTTACCTTACTACCCTTGATGCAGCTAGCATTGAAAAAATGCTCACAATCACGACGGAATTTGGTGGAAGTACAACAGCTACTAAAGTAATTGAAAATCAGTTATTAGATGTGAAAATTACATTTAATAATGTAGGTCAAATTACTGAAAAATTTAAAGTAAAAGTTTACTATGACGGTGAATTACAAAATGTAAAAGAAGAACCTCATATAATTACAGTAAGTAGCACAGATAATAAGCTTTTTCTAAGTGAGATTTTACGTGAAATTACAGCTAAGGATGAGGATGAGGAAATACGTTCAGCGCTTGGCAAAAAATTAGAAGATGAACTTGGTGAAGAAGATAAGTGGGAATTTGTAATCGAGACATCTAATCAGAAAACTTACAGTACAACTATTGAATTGATTTTAGTTGATAATAAAGAAGAACACTTAGTGAAACTAGAAGAAATCGAAATGAAATTCAAATAACGTATTTAAAGGATGCTGAACTATAAGCTTTGTTTATAGTTCAGCTTTACTCTTATGGTACGATTTTTTAACAGCGAAGTATAGATAAGATGAGATAGTGAAAATGCCCTCAAATTAACCGATAATAGACACAGAAGAATAGGGTTAAGAAGGTGTAATCATCTTAAAGGAGGCAAATAGATGAAACAAAATAAACGTTCTTATAAATGGCTTTCTTCAGTAACGGCAATGACGATGGTAACAATGGCTGGAGTACCTGTAGTAAATGCAGCATTACTAACGGATATTAAGGGCTATAAATATGAGCAATCTATCAAGAAGCTTTATGAACAAGGGATTATTAGTGGCTATGGGAATAATACATACTTGCCAAATAAAACATTATCTCGATCTGATGTCGTAAAAATATTGGGCAAATATTTGATCGGACTTGGTTATCAAATTCCAAACAACTATAAACATAATATGAGGTTTTATGATTTAAAAACTAGTAGTGATGATGAATTACTACAGTATGCAGCATTAGTATATGATCATGGAATTTTTGTCGGTTCACAAGGAAATTTAAACCCTCATAGCACGATTACGCATGAGCAGGCTGCATTAGTAATCGTACGTGCCTTATCAAAAATAGATAATTTTGATTATGTTAGTTATATAGAGTCGCAACGCTATCTCCAAGAATATTTAGACATTGAATTAGCAACAGAAGAGGCACAACGTTCAATTAATGTATTTGATTATTATGATGTAACGATAGACGATAATTATTACCCAAAGCAACACACGACACGCGGAGAGTTTGCGCATTATTTGTATAGCATGTTAAATATAGAATCACCGGTTCGTAATAATGAAAGTGTAACAATTAAAAAGCTGACAGTTGTATCAGATGAACGTTTAGATGTTACATTGTCAACAGGTGTAATTCATCATATTCAATTAGAAGAACCGCTACCGGAAAATATACCAACGGAAGTTTCGTTCGTCATTAACGGCGTAAGATTTACAGAAATAGTTGAGTATAAAGTGGACAATCTTCAAATTAATAATGTTGAAAACATAAATGGTGGACAATTTGTTATTTACTTTAACCAACCAGTTAATTTAGCAGAAACATATTTGCAAAGCGATTTAGATAAATTTATTAAGTTAACAAGTATTGATAAATATTATAGCTATGGTTCGGGTACAGTGCCTCTACAAAGGGGGGAACTAAGTGAAGATGGACGCTCATATAAAATAACAATTTCGTCTAATATCCCATTATCAAAGCGATATCGATTACAAATTTTAGGGGTACATGGGGTAAATGGCACATCTTTACCTGACTATGATGATGTTGTTTATTTTTATGATGATACAACACAGCCAACAATTGAGGCAGTTGAATCTATAAGTGCCAATAAGGTTAAGGTTATTTTTTCAGAGCCTATAAATAGAAATTATTATACTTCTGCACAATTTAAGCTTCGTGATGCAACAAATGTTACGGGTATAACAATGGAAATGAGCCGTAACACAACAGAAATAATTTTTGATTTAACGAGTGCACGCGCTAAAGGCTCTTTAATTGAAGTAGGAACAGCTATTGATGTGACATTTAGTACTATTCGCGATTTGGCTGGTAACTATTCCGATCCTACACCATTAACCGTTACTATCGTAAAAGGTCAGCATAATGGTATTGCTCCTACGCTTGAAAAAGTAGAACAACTTGGCGCAAAAAAAATGAAGTTAACATTTAATGAAGAGCTTAGTATGTTCCGTGCTTATGATTTATCGATTTCATCAAATTCAACTAATTATTATATTGAGAATATAGAGATAGTAAAAGATGAACCAAGTACTTATATTCTAACTGTTAATGATTATTTAAGAGGCAATGTAACAATTGCTACAGCAAAAGGGCGCTACATTATGGACACTAACGGCGAGACTGGGACATTTTCAGTGAAGCATAATTTTGAGTATGATGCGGGAACTGCTCGAATTGTGAGAACAGAAGTAGTACGTGAAAATAATTTAGAGTATTTATATATTGAATTTGACCGAAATATTTCTCTAGATGATAAGGCAGTAGCAGCGATTACTGGAACATATACTGATGGTCTTCGCACGGTACCAATTAATAATAGCAATGTAAAAGTGCGTCGAGTATATGGTGAACCGAAAGCTGTTCGTATTGCTCTTCGAGAGTTATTAGATAAGTTGGATGTAGAAAATACAACTTATGATGTAAACATTAGCTTCAAAAATGTTGAAAACGAATATAAAGAAGCGGTTGAAAACGGGGCGCTTTCATTCATACGTTCAAAAGATTACGCTTATAATGGAGAAAAACTAGAAGTTGTATCCGTTAATACTTCTCGTACATCAAGTGCTATTAAGGATCCACAAATAATCGTAGTAGACTTTAATTATCCAGTTGATGAGAGATTGGCATCATTACCTTATTATTATGAAGTAGAAGGCTATAATATTGAAAAGGTACAAGTAAATCCAACTAATCCTAAGCAAGTGCTAATCAAGCTAGGTAGTCGTAGCGCATCTCATAATAAGCCGTATTTTTATATAACAAAGTTAAGAGCAGCTAATTCCTATATAGAAATGGATTACTATTATGAGCCTATTTATTTAACGGAAAGCATCAAACCAGTGCCAGATTATTGGAGTCCTGAGTTAAAGATCAATCATGCAAAGGAATTACAGCTAACGTTTTATGAGGCTATTGCTCCTATTGAATCTTCAGCCTTTATTGTGACAGATAACTTTGGCACACAATATGAAGCAGTAGCGAAAAATGATTCAGCTGATGCCAAAAATATTATCTTGACGTTATCAAAAGAAGTTCCTCGATCTGCAACAGTTACAGTTAAACTAAAACCAAACCGAGAGATCTATGATGTTTATGGTAATAAAGGTGAGTTTGAAAAGGTTACTAGAACATTCTATACTATTCCAGTAAAATAAAAAGTGGGCTTGCCGATTGGCGAGCCCGTTTTCCTTATGGTTGTGCGATAAACTTGACGATATCTCTCCATGTGATTTCGCCGACTTTTTCCCATTCGTACTTTTGGAGTGGGTAGGGGCGAAATGTAGGGGCATAAATATTACGTGCCGTTCCATCGAGTAAAATTGTATTTTCATCGATTGCCCCTGTAAATACAGTCACGTCATATAGTTCTTCATCAATGACTTCTTCTTCCTCTGTGCTGAAATCTACCGTCTGGATAGCAGGGGTTTTTTCTTCAATTATTTCTTCCTCAGCTGGTTCATCTTCAGGGATGACAACCTCTTCCACAGGTGCATCGACTTGACCTAGTTTGGTGAAGGCGATATCTACAGGTGTTAGGCGTGTTCGACCATCATAGCCAAGTGTATAAATATGCGTATTGCCGATATCAGGTACCGCGTAGTGAATGATCCAATCAGAGTGGACTTTAAAACTACTAAATACTTCATCGGTTGTAATCGTTACAGCTACTTTTTCACCGTACGGATAGTCTGTTAGTAGATCGGTTGGTTGAATTTGGACTTCGTATAGTGTTTTAGCAGGGTCAATTTTCTCGTACTTTAACAGCTCTTGATACCACATTGATTCTTCAGCAGGAATGGCTTGCTTTTCCGTGACGATACCTTCAACAGTAGATTCCTCTTCTTCCCCAGCGCGAACGATGATTATAGCGCGTTGCCCTACTTCGACACGTTGCCATTGTGCTTCGTCAATATATGTGGCAACACTTTTACTTGATGGATAAATAACGAATGTAATCGTATCACCGTCTTGTTGAATGTCACCTACGACACCATCAACCGGTGTTGCTAAAGTTTGGTATGAAATCAGCTGTGTGAGCAAGGAATCGGTAATGTCAAGCTGACGCTCAGTCTCCGCGATATGGCGACGAATCATCGCTTTTCCTTCTGCGGTCGGTGTATTTTGTTCGATACCGAGTTCAAGAGAGAGATTTAAATTCCAAATATTCGAGTCTCCGATTGTTGTACTATCTGTTGCGGTAGATGGACGAGCGCTAGATGACTCACGCTCAAGAGCAGACAAAATTTGTTCGAGCTCCTTTAATTCGGCTTCATAGGCTTTGCGCTCGATCTCTAATTTTTTTCGTTCTTGCTCAACAGCATCAGATTTGTAGGAAGCAAGCTCTTGCTGCATCGTGACAGCATCGCCACGCTTAACGAGCACCTTGTCAATCGCTTGAACTGGTGCAGCGAGGCGCATTTCATTGCTTGTGGCGAGAATGCTTTCTTTATCGAGTTCTTTTGTATGCACACCACTAACTGCATATTGCACGTCACCAATATAATAAGATTTTGGAATGACATCGTTGTTTTTGAGCAAAAGGTAACCATTGATTACGACGAAAAGGGTCGCAATAGCCCCCCATATTTTAAATTTTGTTGTTCTAGCCATTAGCTCACGCCTCCTTCAATCCACTTGAGAATTGGAAGTATACTAATGGCTGCGACCATTAATGCTAGTCCAATTTGAACAAAGATCAGCTTCGCTAGCAGTATTTTTTTACTTTCTTCCTCCCACTGTGATAGGAATGTGTATTGAATTATGATGGTTACGACTGTCGCGACTGTTAGTTGATTTAAAAAGTAGAGTAAATACTCATCTTGATAGAAATAGGCCGTGATGGGTGCTAGTGAGAAAAAGGTGAATGGTGTCGTAAAGCCAACGATGGCGAACACAAGGAACGTAACCGCCTTTTCTAGCACGATAAAGGTAATAACATAAAGTTGAACTTTTTGAATCCATTTAAAAGGTAAATCTGTTAGTAAGTGCAACATATATGTAAGGACATAGTAATGAAAAATAAAGAATGCAATGGCCCATAAAATGGCACCGCCTAAAGAAATTAAGCGGGCAAACATATATCTGTCATCAAGCCCATTTGCAAGAAGTGCGGTTAAGCCTTCTGTATGCATTCCCCATAAATTCCGTATCGCAAAAAATAAAAGCGTCGTAAAAAATAGTAGCCATAGCGCTTTTTTATAGCCACGAATTTTTTCATATTCCTCTTCATGTTCAAGCATATACGTTAGGGAAGATGGATGAAACAACAGATGCCAAAACTTATAGTGAAATACCATGTAAGTCACCCTTTCGTTGTCATAAATTCTCTCTATTAAACTATCATTAAATAAAGCCAATATAAGTATAATAAAGGAAAAAAAAGATTTTTAATAATGAAAAGGTTCATTTTATATTATTATTATTAATGTTTCAATGTAGGGGAGTGTTGAAGAAAATGGGGATATTTCTATCTATATCTTGTGTAGGGGTTTTAATGTACAATAGGGATGAATTTTAAAAATTAGGAGGCTATGATGATATGAAAGCTTCGTATTCTAAATATGTGTTAGCGGCGACACTTGCCGCAACGACTGTAGCATATGTGGCACAGGTTCCAGCAACCGCAGCAGTACCATTCACTGATTTGAAAAATGTGGGTGACCATTATACAGCGATTGAGGAATTATACAATTCAGGTATTATTACAGGACGTACAGCGACAACATTTGCACCGTATGAAGCTGCCACGCGTGCAGAGTTAGCATTGTTTATAGCCAATGCCCTCCATTTAGATACCAAAAATGTGAAAGATCCTGGCTTTACAGATGTCCCGAAAAATAGTACATATTACGGGGCGATTGCAGCTTTATATAACGCAGGCATTATCGGTGGTTATAAAGATAAAACCTTTAAGCCGAACGACTATGTCAAACGTTCACAAGTAGCGAAAATGCTTGTACTCGCATTTGATTTAGAGTTAGCCAATACAACGACGACGAAATTTACAGATGTCAATAGCATTCAAGATATGGATACACGCCGCTATATTCAAACGCTTGTACAGTATAATATTACAAAAGGAACAAGCACTACTACATTTAGCCCGAATGATTCTGTGAAACGTGCGCAGCTTGCAACATTTTTAAAGCGTGCCATCGATTATACACAATCAGACTTTGATATCATAAACGTTGAATAAACCATATGAAACCACTCTTTTCACTAGTTGAGAAAGGGTGGTTTTTTATTTTGTTTAAATAATAATCTGTCATTTTGGACAATTTCTTATTTATACATAAAGAATCTTACTATTTTGCCGATAGTAAGTTTAGAATAATGTAGAAAATTATGGGATAAAGTCTCTGACGGATGCAATGATGCAGAGGTGTAATTGATATAGAGAAAGGATGACTTTCATGAAGAAAACAGTAAAAGCAGGTGTACTCACGGGGTTAATTCTTGCACCCGCAGCGGTTGTAAGTGCCAATGAAACGGATGTAGTGGTGGATGGGGAACAACTAGAGCCGATTATAACGCAAGACACAAGCGCGGCGGCTGTGCCGTATAGTGCAGTAGCGACAATTGATATTAATAAAGAGCGTATTGAAGAGTTATTTAAGCTAGACGGTAAGACGATAATTTCGAATTTCAATACGTATGAAGAGTTAGTTGCAAGATTCTTTCCTGAGGCAACATTTCCAAATGAGCATAAGTTATTAGATGCAAAGTTAACGTTTTTAAAAGAATTACAAGATTTAAAAACAAGGTCAACAAGTTTATCAAATGAGATTGGCTTATTAAAGACGAGTCAACCACAGCTCTTTACAACAGTACCTGCCTTGGTGCAAGAACGAGCTGCGATTGCGCAATCATTTGAAGAAATGCGCCAAGCGTTAGACACGGTGTTTTTAAATCCTTCTATGACGTATCCGACAGAGGCAGATGATGTAAATTATCCTTTCATTACGGATTTTGATTTGCAAGCAATGCAAGCCGTGGATAGTTATTTAAAAACAATTCAAGGGTTTGAGGCAGAGTTTTTAAAGAATGTGAAAACATTAGAAACGTTTGCGCAGGATATTATTAAAGCAGAGGCTTTTGTTTATGGGGGTACGATTCAAACAACGAATGCAAGTGGTGACCCTGTAACTGAAACTGTGCTTGCATATGCTCAGATAATCGCAGGTAGCGATACGTTAAGTGATTCTACAGATGCATCCGGCTTTAAAAATACATTAGAGGGCGCAAATCAGTTTTATACTGAAAAAATGACATCAAATGAGAAAAAGATTGCAGATTCTCATGTGTTAGACGATGGTCGAATGGTAGCAACTGTGATGAAGCAAGCTAATGATGATTTAACAGCAGCGAACAAGGTAACGGATTTAATTACCGGTATTCAGTCTGTTACAGCGAGCGATTATAAAAGTAAAGTAGGAAAAATTGTTGCTGATTATGAAAAGCTCAATGTTCGCGCCAAAATGCTTGTGCTTGATTATGACACAAAAGTGGCGAATCAAGAGGATGCTAGTGGTGAAAATACAGGGTACAAAGATGGATTAGACTTCATTGTGTTAGTCGATGCGTTAAAACCTAATGCTACAGATGAATATCGTACTGCTTTAGAAGAAGCAGAAGATGCCTATGATAAACTAGCGTCAAATTTACAAAGTTTATTATCAAACTATAAGGTTAAATTAGATGAATATCTTACGGATGTGATAGCTGCTGAGGCGGTAGAAACGGAAATTGAGAACTTAACTACGGAATCGAATGTTACTTCCGAAGATATTCAAAATGCCCGACAAGCGTATGATGCCCTGACTTCCAATCAAAAGAAAATCGTCAATAACTACAAAGAGTTGCAAGATTGGGAGAAGTCCGGTAAAACGACAATTAAGCTAAGTGATCAAATCGATGCCATCACTATCGAAAATAAAAAGACATTTGCAACGAAAGTCGATGCACTCAATAAATCGTATGACAAGTTAAGTGTTGGTGAACAATCACTAGTTGAAAGTGCCCCGCGTCTAAAATATCTAAGGCCTTTTGCAACAGTAACAGGCAGTTACTATAGCTTAAAGACTACGGCAGATAGTTATAAAGCAGACGTTTTTACCTTGCATGCTACATTAACAGCAACAGCAGGGGAGCTTATAGATATTTTAGAGGCACATACAACAAATGTTGATGATAAGACAGCGTTGCAAAAATTGAAGGATGAGCTGACTGCATCTGTTGTAAATTTAAAAGCTCAACTAGATAGCGCAGCTACTGTTATTCAAAACATTGAGGATGCAAACAATGAAACGAATAAAGTAGAGCAGCTCAAATTAATCCAAAAAGCGCGCGATGCATATAATTCTTTACCTAGAGAAGAGCAAAAGCTTGTCACAAACTTAAAAACGTTAACAGAGCTTGAAAAAGCAGTCAAGCAGTCAGCAGATGCGACGAAAAAAATTGAGGCGGTTGATCCAGAGAATATTAGCAAGTTCCCTTCTACTGCCAAAACAGCAGTAACGGCATTTGAGAAGCTAACAGCAACGCAGAAATCGTATATTTCTGACGAAAATAAAAATAGGATTGAAGACTTCAAAGTGTATTTAGCGTTTGTAGACCAGATGAAAGCTTTGAAACCAAGTGCTGCTGGATTCCAAGGTGCGTATGACAAAACGAAAGAAACGTTCGATAAGTTAAAAGAGGCAAATGCTTGGAAATCAAATGCGAATGAGCCTGAATATGCAACAGCTATTGCTGATGCAGTAAAAACGTACGAAGCTACATTGAAAATGCATGAAAATTCAATTGAAAATGGCAATGATTTAGTGGCTCGTATTGAGAAGCTCGGTTTATTAACAGGTCAAGCCTTTTTAGATGAAGCAGAAGCAATTGAAGCGATTTATGCTTCTTTATCTTCTGATGCGAAAAAGCAGGTGACAAATTATAAACACTTCCAAACGCTGAAAAAAGATGGGACAGCGGCGTTAAAAGTAGTGGATTTAATCAATGACCCGATCATTAGGGGCGTGGATGTAGCGAATAGCGGTTATGCCAAAAAGGTAGAAGCGGCAATCAAAGCCTATGATAAGTTAACATCGCGTCAGAAATCATATGTTTACAATTATGATAGTAGTTTAAAGCCCTACTTAAAAGTATATGAAATTGTCACAGCCATTAATAACTTAAAACCAAGTGACAAAACGTATATGGAGGATATAGCGGCGATTCGCTTGCAGTATGATCGACTTTCGACGGTTGAACAACGCTATCTTGCGCCAATTTTATACAAAATTGAAGGGGCAGAAACAGGTTTAGTAGCAGTAAATGAAGTAATGGATATGATTGATGCAGCACGTCCAGGCGTGGAAGACTACGTACAAAAGTTAATAGCGGCTCGCGAAGCGTACGATAAGTTAGCACGAATTAATTCATCTTATCAAAAGCTTGTCTTAAATTATAAAACGTTACAAGAGCGTGAAAACGCGTTAAAACCTGTAACAGCAGCGATTCATCAAATTGAAGAATTAAAAGCAATGCTCGCACGCCCATTTAATAATGCAAGAGATTTCATTAGGAAATATAACGATGCAGTGAAGGCATATGAAAAAATCCCGTATGAAAGCCGTGAACTTGTTTATAATCGTGAAGTGCTGCTATCGACAATCTATCCGGTAGCTCAAACAATGGAAGTCATCGCGAATATTAAATCATCTAGTAAAACATTTGGGGAAGATGTAAAGAAAGCACGCGAATTATATAATGCACTATCGAATGCAGACAAAGCATTAGTAACAAACTATAATGATTTACTAGCATTTGAAAATACAGTGAGCGGCGGTTCAGCAGTTGATGAGCTTATTCGTGCGATTCCATCTAAATCGCCATCTCAGTATATGCAAGCGATTAAAGATGCGCGCGCGGCGTATAATGCTTTAACAGCAAACGAGAAGAAAGCTGTCACGCTTTATAAAGAGTTACAAAACTATGAAAAAGGCGTGAAAAATGTATTAGTTGCTATTGATGCAATCGACAATTTACAATTTGCTAGTAATCTTATATCAGCTTACGATAAGGCAATGAAAGCGTTAGATAAATTAACAGCAGAGCAACGTCAAATGGTACCAAATATAAATAAGCTGCAAAGTGTTGCGCCAGCGATTGAAGTGTATAAAATGATTCAAGCGCTGAAGCCATCAAGTGCAAACTATATCGGTAGTGTGCAAGCTGCTTATGCTGCTTACAATATGTTATCTAGTAGTGAAAAGCAGTACGTCACAAACTTTGCACAGTTGCAAGAGGCAAAAAATAATATTGATAAAGTGCAAGAGGTCATCTCGAAAATTAGTAGCATTTCATCTTCTTCTAGCAACTATAGTAAGCTAGTAGAGGAAGCGTTAGCATTATACAATTCCTTGCCATCCGCATATCGTAAGCTTGTCACGAATTATGATGTACTGCAAAACGCACAAAAAGAATCGGGTGCAGTAGATCAAGTACGTTCGTTAATTGCTGAAATTAATCCGAATGCAAGTAATTTTGAATCGAAAGTAAAATCGGCGCGTGCAGCTTATGACCGATTAACGACGCAACAAAAACGTCTTGTATCAAACTATTTCATGTTAGAAGATTATGAAGAGCAATTAAACGATTCATTTTTCTTCTTCTAAAGTTCTTTTGTTCTCATTATAATAGTAGTACTATAGAAAATAGAATTCGCCTTTCATTTGAATGAAGGGCGAGTTTTATCGTTATGAAGGAAATTATAAAATTTCACATAGTGAATAACGATTGTTGGAAAAGAGCATGTATGTCTAGGCGAAAGCGCTATACTCATGTGACACTCGGACTCCAGCATGCATACGTGTCCGGGATTAGCAGGCGCTTTCGCACTTTTGTTCTTAGAGGAGAAGATAAAAAATTGCGCAAACAATGGATAGGGATTCTTGCTTTTTTAGTGATGTGTCAACTCGTATTTCCACCCATGTCATTTGCTGAACGAAATGCTTTAGTAGATGTGAAATCTACCTACTGGGCAGCACCATCGATTCATGAAATGCTCGCAAGTGGTTATATGAATGCTTATGAGGACGGAACATTTAAGCCGAATCAACCAATTACACGTGGCGAAGTTGCTGAAACGCTTGTTAAAGCACTAAAACTACCACTTGATGCATCGATTCAATTACAAGCAAAAGATATACCGACGACACACCCTCAGTACGACGTGTTCCGTAAATTAGTGGAGTTACATGTTGTTGATCAGCGTAAACAATTGAATCCGGACAAGTTTGTGACACGTGGGCAAATAGCTAAAATGATTGCCCAAGCATTCGGCATCACGGTCGATGAAAGTAATGAGGCGACATTTCTTGATACGAAAAAGGGATGTTGGGCCAAGCATTATATTGAATCATTGGCGGATGTTGGTGTCATAACAGGAAAGCCAAACATGAAATATGAGCCGTATGCTCAGGTGACACGTGCCCAAATGGCTGTGCTGATGACACGTGCTCTTCATTTTAAAGCTCAAATGGACAAGTTAGAAGTGGCTTATGATTATTTAGGGAAGCGATATATTACAACGGTTTTAGAAAATGAAGCACAGGGCACTGAAATCGTTCGTTTAGTCAATGAAGAACGTGAGAAAAATGGTCTTTCTTCATTAATACAAGATCCGTATTTAAACCAACTTGCAACCATTAAAGTACAGGATATGTTTGAATACAGCTATTTCGATCATGAATCTCCGTATTACGGGCATTCTTGGGATATGGCGACATTGTATGACTATGAATTTTTAAGTTTTGGTGAAAATATTGCACGCTTTTTCATAAAACCGGAAGATGTCATGGCAGCATGGATGGTATCCGATTCACATCGTGAAAATATTTTAAAGCCAAACTATACCCATATTGGGATTGCGGTAAAAAAAGATGATAATGGAAAACATTACTTTATCCAACTTTTTTCGACTAAATAATATGCCAAATTATAGTGAGTAACATTACAGAGATATTACGGTCGAGTAATACAAATTTATAAAATCGCTCATAAAAGCGCTAGATTACTAGCTTTCGCTAGAAATTTAGTGCTTTTTGATTTTCATCTAACTGTTACAAAAGTGAAAAATTATTACATGGTAATCTGTGTTAGTCTTTAAGTAGGCAAAAGAACCAACAATTTGAAGGGAGTATCAAATACTTATCATGAAGAGATGGTTATTGCCAGTTTTTGCATCGTTTATGATTTTTGCAGGAGCTGGAACACACAGCGCAGAGGCAGCAACACCAAAAGAATTAACAGCTACAGCTTATAAATATATTGGCGTTCCATATGTATATGGAGGCACAACAACAAGTGGTTTAGATTGTTCAGGATTTACACGCTTAGTATTTAGCCAACTAGGTATTTCCATTAACCGTACATCGTCAGCACAGTATTCACAAGGAACAGCCGTTTCAAAAAGCAATTTACAAGTAGGTGACCTTGTATTCTATAATACATCTGGTAGAGGTGTATCGCATGTGGGTATTTATGTTGGAAATAACAAGTTTATCCACTCGGGTACGAGCACGGGCGTAACAGTGGCAAGCATGAGTACTTCATACTGGGCAACGCGCTATGTTGGCGCAAAACGTATTGCGACATTTACAGAAGAAGCTGTTCAAGAAACAACAGAGCAAGTAAAAGACGCATCAATTGATTTCACTGTGTATGCATCACGTGGTGAAGTGGCACTTCAGTTAGCAGAAGTTCTTGGTGTCAATACATCGAATACAAACTCGCCTTTCGTAGATGTAAAGTCAGATTCAAAATATGCAGGTGCAACAACGGCACTTTATAATTTAGGTGTATTTACTGGCGACGCAAACGGTAAATTCAATGCAGGCTCACCGCTTACTCGCTCACAAATGGCGAAAGTATTAGTTGAGGCGTTCAACTTAAAGATGACAAATAAAGTCGTACATTTTACAGATGTTAGTGATAAGAGTTGGGATTATGAATATATTAAAATTTTAGCTTCTAATGGTGTTACAATTGGACAAGGTGACGGTACATATGGTGGATCTAGCTATGTCACATTAAAGCAATTACATACATTTATTGAACGCGCAAGCAATTTAAATTAGGTTGTCTACTTTTGTAAGCATAGATGGCTACCAACCGATCTCTTGCAAAAGTTTAACAATAGAGTAGAGAGGCTTCCAACAGGCGCCTCTCTCTTTTTTTTGCAATTTGCAAAGATACGACATCATTTTGATATATTTTGGTCGAGATGTGTCTTTTGTAAGTGTAATGATGGTTCAATACCAAAATCTGTTCTTGATTAAAAACAGAGATTGACTCTTAATGAGCAAAAAAACATCCTAAAAATAACATTAGGATAATAAAAGGTATTAAATTAAAGTGGTATCGCAGCCTCCGCGCTTTGCCACAGCCTACACAGGAGCACTGAAGCATGAGCGACGAGGAGGCTTGATCTCGCCCGTGGAAAGCGAGTACCGGAGCGGAAAGCAACGATTACTTAAATGGGAATATATGTTTTGAGATTTGTTCATTATGAGGATTGATATAAAAGTACATGGAGTGAAGGGCGGCGACTCCAGCGGGATGAGCTTGAGCTGAAGACCCCGCAGACGAGCTTTGCGAGTCGAGGAGACTGAAGCCAAGCCCGCGGAAAGCGTCCGCCCGTAACGAAATGTGCGGTCAAGTACATATTTTGATGGAGAGCCACAATGATTTTGTGCTATTTTTTCTTGTACACTAACAATATAGCAAATCTAGATGTATTAGCCTGTTTTACATAGAGAGATTTTCTTGTATATTAACAATTCTAGAAAAAGAGAAAGCTATATTTTCTTCGTGAATTAAGGTAGAATAAGGTAGAAAAGCCATATATTTTTACCGACAAAAGTCTGCTAAAATAGAGTTGTTTATAGAAAAGAAGGAGGAAAAAGACATTGTTTTTTAGGAGATTTACTTTAACTTTTATCGTTGTCATTATGTCAATGTTCAGCATACAAAGTGCGTATGCAAGCCAGCGTTTTGCTGATATTCCTACTTCTCATGAAGCTTATGAGGAAATTAATTATTTAGTGAATGAAGGCGTTATTCAAGGATATACGGAAAATGGGAAAAAGGTATTTAAACCAGGAGATAACGTAAAGAGATGGCAAGTAGCGAAAATGGTCATTAATGCTGCTGGTATTCAATTCTCGAAACCATCTACATCATCATTTACAGATGTAAAGGTTGGATCAGAAGAGTCGATGTATGTAGAAACAGCGGTCAAATTGGGGATTATTGCGCCAACTTCAAGTACAACATTTTCTCCACATGTACCTATTACGCGAAATGAAATGGCGAAAGCATTAGCTGTAGCTTTTAAATTAGATGTAAACAAATATGCAAATTTAGCTATACCATTTAAAGATGTATCGAGTTCTAACAAATACTATAAATACATTTCAGCTATTTACTATAACGGTTACACAAAATTAACGTCTGCAGGGACGTTTTTACCGAATAACAATTTAACACGTGGACAGTTTGGGTTGTTTGTAGCACGTGCAGCATCTGAAGACTATCGTTTAGAGTTACCTATACAAGGGGATAAAGTGCCGAATGAAGATGACGCGATTATGCAGGTAAAAGCGAATACGGATAATTTAAACGTCCGTTCATCGAAGGAATTTTCGGGGTCTTCGAATATTTTAGGGAAAGTAAGTAAAGGGTTCGTTTTCAATGTCTATGAAGTAGGAGCTGACTATTATAAAGTTGATTTTAATGGACAGTATGCTTATATTTATAAAACCTATGCAGATGAGGTCACGGATATTGAATCTCCTGGGGGCGGTGAGCCACCTGTCGTGGAAAAGCCGGAGTCAAATGCCACAACAATCGGTATTGCGACAGTGGACAATTTAAACATCCGGGCAGAAGGAAATGCGAGCTCGACTGTTTTAGGGAAAATTAATCGCGGTACAAAAGTCGATGTGCTATCGATTTCAGGTGCTTGGGCGAAAATTTCATATAACGGAACAATTGGTTATACAAACAAAACGTATTTACGTTTAATGAATAAGTCTGGTTCACCAGTGGCAGGGCGTATTATTGTGATCGATCCTGGTCATGGTGGGAAAGATCCAGGTGCAGTAAGTGGCAATGCAGTGGAAAAGGCGATTTTATTAAATACAGCTAACAAAGTAAAGCAAAAGCTAGAAGCAGCTGGCGCGATTGTGAAGATGACGCGTACAGGCGATACATATCCATCGTTAGAAGAACGTGTAAAGTTTGCGAAAGACAATTACGGTGAGATTTTTGTTAGTATTCATGCCAATTCTGCAGGTTCATCAGCACAAGGAACGGAAACGTATTATAGTATTAGTGCAAACGATAATGAGAAAGAAGATTATGCGTTAGCGAAATTTATCAATGATGAAATTGTGAAAAATGCTGGTATGAAAGATCGTGGTGTAAAGCGTGAGGATTACTATGTTCTTCGAAACCTTTACATTCCAGCCATATTAGTAGAGTTAGGGTTTGTGACAAATAGTGAAGACAGTGCAAAGTTAACAAATGATCAATATGTTGATATTTTTGCACAGTCTATCTATAACGGGATTGTGAAATACTACTCACAAACAAATTAAACATAAACGTTACCTGATCGTGTACAAGCACGATCAGGTAACGTTTTTTTATTGTTTTAGGAAATGATAAAATTGCACATTGCGGATAACGATTGTTAGCCTAACATGTGATAAGCACTTATCAGGTGCTTTCGTGTTTTTTATTGCTTAGGAAATAAAATATACCAAAATTCGAGTTTGAATGATTTAGTAGGGAATTGTTGAGTAGAGTCGAAATGGTCATATATAGATTGCGAGGAGAGGAGGAGGGAGTTGATTATTATTCATCGGGGTGTATGCGAGAAAATGCAAATGTACGAGTCATTGTTGAAATGAATAAATATTCAAAATGTGAAATATAAGGAAACTGAGGTGTTGTATAAAAATGCAAGGAAAGGTTATTATGGTGAGTTGCGTACCGATCGGGAGTGGGTAGACATGCAATTACCACAATGACATTACTTATTTCATAGTTATGAAACGGTCAATCCGTTTGGCTATTCCCATCAGATGGATAACACTGTTTGTAAGTACGCATTTCGTATTAGTAATCGAAACAAAGGATATTGGGGGACAGATTGATTTTGATGATAAGGTGCGACAAATGATTCAAACAAAAGCAGATGGCACAAAAATGGTTTATGAGAACCCGACGGATCAGGTGTTAAGGCATCGAAGGAGAGTTGTTGAAAATAGGCATTGATGTTCCTGTTGTACCAGTCATTGTGTTTACTGATCCCAAAACGTGGATTGCTACACCAACACAGGAGGTAGATGTGTTTCGGTTAAGTGGTTTGCGGAGTAAAGTGAGTAGATTGTTTGAGCAGTATCCAGCTGCTTTGGGGGAGGAGTTACTCGATTATGTGAAGGAGCATTTCATTGCTTGTTACCAGAAGCTAGTGCTCAAGCGGATTTATCCGAAAGTATCGGTTCTAAAAGGCGTTGTTTGTATCGGTTGTCGGGTGCAGATGAGACATGAGCGAAAGGGGTTTCGCTGTATGCAGTGTGGGACGAAAACGATGAATGGTATTTACGAGGCGCTACATGATTACCGTTTACTGTATAATGACTGGATTACGAATCAAGAGTTCCGGGATTTTTTAGGGGTGGAAAGTATTTATACCGCTAGTCGCATGTTAAGTAAATTAGGGATAGATTATATGGGTAATTTCAAAAATCGAAAATACGTGATTCCCCCGAATATTTTAGAAATGGCAAGTAAAAAGGGAAATTAGGCAAGTAAATCTAAAAAGCAAGCTAATTAAGTGAAAACCCTCGCGCAATCGAAAAGTTGCGCGAGGGTTTTTTTACACTCGGTATTGCTTATAAAACTTATGGTCCACAGCAAATGCTGCAAAGATTGTGAAGAAGATGAGTGTATATACTTTTAGCTCCCAAATATTATAGAATGCGCCACATACGCCGGTTGCAATCCACAGTCCAATCATCATCTGTCCGAAACGTGTATGACGTTGCTTCCAGAAGAGTGCTACCATAGCAAGCAAGTAGACGGCGAATAAGATAACACCGAGTGTACCTGTCTCTGCAATGATTTGAATGTACTGATTATCTGAGTAAATTTTATTTTCAAAGTAAATCGATAAGTCGATGCCGTAGTCTGCGTAAATTGGCGAGCCGTAAGAAATCGTAGCAGCGCCACCAAATGTACCGAAACCAGTACCAGCGACTGGGTAATCTTGATAGATTTCGAATCCTTTTTTAATATAGAATACGCGCCCGTTTGATACCATGCGATCGACGTTTTTGTTATCTAAAATTTGACCAAAACGATCGGCTAATGAACCGACTGTACCATCTGGTGCTTCTACACCAAGGTATTTGACGAATGATACACTTGCATTCACCGGATAGTACACGAGTATAAATGCGGCGATCCAACCGATGGCAAGCGTTTTGACCAACTTCCAATCTCTTGAGAAAATTAAGTACGTAATTGCGAAGAATGCACCAGCAATTAATGTACCACGGGAGAATGTTAAGATTAATACCCCGATAAAGAGCACTAAACTAATGTTTAAAAACCATTTGTACTGCATATTTTTGTAAAGGTTTTTTAGGAACAGTACAGCGATAATCGTAAACATCATAATTAACGCAAGCGAGTTTGGGTTGCCTGGTAACCCGTATATACGCTGTAAATTTTCAGCTGATAACGGCATGTACTGCCAATATTCTGGTAGAAGCCATTGACGAATCGAGATTTTCTCCACTAACCCGTGTAAGGATACTAACCAACCGAGACCGACTGCTGTCCAACTCAACTGTTCTTTCCAATTCGCAGGCAGCACTGTACGTGATAGGAAGTAGTACACTAAGTACATAATGACAAATGTACGCACTTGGAATACGATTGCCCCAATACTTACCCCGTTTAAATAACCAACAAGTGAACCTACCCCTAAGAAGAAGAAAAACGCCCATTCAAATAGTTTGAAATTTAATAAACCTTTTATATCGAATCGACTAGCGATTAATAGTTTGATCAATAAGATGAATGTAATTAAATCTCCAATGAATTTTAACCCTGGATTCAACTCGACAAGTAGAGGGCGAATTGCTACATAAATGAGTAAGTATAAAACGCTTTGCAAAGGTTTTATAAATGCAAAAATAGCAAAAATCAAACTCGTTACAATCAATGCAATCTTAGAAGGTAGCAATAATGATAAAAATGTTACGGCCACTAAGAGAACGATTGTTAATACTTCTTTTGAAAGAAGTGACTGTTTCATGCGTTGCATAGAATTATTCCTTTCGTGTTGTTATCAAAAATGTATTATACCATTGTCCTATAAAAAATGTGCAATAGTATGAAATAAACCATATCACCTACGTATTTTAGGAAGACTTTCCCTTAATAATTCTAATATATTCTGCTAGAATAAGACATAGAAAAGGAGAGAGATAAATGAAAAAAATTATTATGTTCATCGTTGTTTTTTTATTTTCTGGGGTATTTCTCCAACCTGCAGAGGCAAGTGATATTGACGGGCATCATATGGAAACAGAAATGACCTATTTGATTAAGCATAACATACTCCTTGCTGAGGATGGAAAATATTATCCAAACCGTGCAATTACCCGGGCAGAATTTGCTTCGTTTGTCTCGAGAGCCTTACAACTGGATGAAACAGAATCTTATACTTTTGTAGACGTACCTCCTTCGTATCAGTATGCGCAAGATATTTCAAATGCAGCGGCTGCTGGGATTATTACAGGATATAGTCAAAATGAGTTCAAGCCAAATCAACCAGTGACACGTCAGCATATGGCAGTGATGCTATATCGTGCATTAAACTACCTTGATATAAAGACGACACCGACAACTTTAACGTTCCGTGATACGCACACAATTAATAAAGACTATCACGCAGCGGTGGGAGTAAATACAGGTTTAGGCATTATTAAAGGTACACCAATGAAAGATGGTACATATTTTTACCCTCAAAATAATGCAACACGCGCACAAGCATCAGCGTTTATTTACCGCTTAATTGGCGTGATTGCAGAGGAAAAGCCGGAGCTAGGTTATGAAAAGCCGGTGGAAGTGGAAAAAGAGGTTTATACATTACATAAAATTGCAAATGGTCAATCGTCTGTCGTAAAAGAATTCGAGACGTTTGAACAAGCTGTAAAAGCATTTGATTTTTCGCAAGGGCATTATATTAAACGCGATGAAAAAATTGTGAAAATGACATACGGCTTAGCCGTAACGAATAATTTTACACTTGTGTATGATACAGACAAAAAAACACAGCGTACATATGTGACGTACGATGCTGAAATGGTTTATAAAAATGTGGATAATGATTTAACATGGGTTGAAGTAGAGTTAGCGGGTCAACGGGGGTATGTCAAGTTATCGGATGTGACATTAATCCCTTATGCGTTACTACCAGGTCGCGCCTATTATGAAGTGAAAAATGGTCAATTAGTTCACAATGTTTATAGTTATAAAACAGGAAAATACGCTGCCTATATTACGGGAAAAGCGCCAAGCTTTTTAGCGGAAAATAGTAAGTACTACAGCTGGGACGGGGTATCGTTCTTTAATAGTGCTGGTACAGTGGTAGGGAAGGCATATAACTATTATCAGTTCTTGCCAATCCATTCAAAGACGAACTATACAGCTGAAGAAATTGATGCGTATGTGATGGAAAGACTGAGCGAATTAGAAGCACTGGAAAATCGCTATCCAGATACGTACGGCATTTACAAAGATGCAACGACAAAGAGCAAAATCATTGGTATAGGGGAAATGCTGAAAAAAATTGAAGCCGAGTATAACGTCAACGCCTTAATGATTTTAGCGCTATCTTTCCATGAGAGTTTGTATGGGATGAGTGATCGTGCCCAACTAGAAAATAATTTATTTGGTCTTTACGTAACGGATTCCGATCCATTATTGAAGAAATTTGAATCTGTAGAAGCAAATATTTTAGAACTGTTAAATGCATTCTGGTTGAAAAATTACGTGCCAGCGAATGGAAAACATGCAAATGGTGCTGCATTTGGGCACAAAGCAATCGGATTTAATGTCAAGTATGCATCCGATCCGTATTGGGGCAGTAAAGCGGCAGGACATTACTATCGCATTGATAAAGCACTCGGTTTTAAAGATGCCAACAATGCTTATACAGTTGGGATGACGAATACAACAGGATTAAATGTTCGTACAGGTCCAGGGACAAATAATCAAAAACTATTTACCTATGCAAAAATGAATCTACCAGTATTGATTTTAGGACAAGAGAATGATTGGTATCGTATTGTCTCTGACGTCACAAGAGAAGGAAATGTTTACGTATCCGGTCAGTATGTAGATGTCTTAAATACGTATAAGTAGATTAATAGTTAGTGAAGTGAAGAGAAAAGTAATGTATAATGAATGAGGTAACCTTACATTTATTTCCATTAAGTGTTTTTTAATGAAGAGATTAATAAGGTTTCAATGTTCTAGTTATATCGTTACTTTTTCTTCGCTTTTATTTTTAAAATATAATGTTATTTTTCTCTGAAACTTACTTGTAGTGGAGAATAGAAACGTTTACAGCAAGTGTGCGCTTGAAAAAGTAATAAATATCAGGAGCTAGTTTCAGAGATAGAGAGGTTAGGAAAGTACAATGAAAAAAATACTTATTTATTTATTTGCTTTTGTGCTAGCATTATCACCGCTATATAGCGTCTCAGCTAGTGCAAGTCAAACAACGAAGCTAACAAAGCCAGTATCTTCGGGTACGACGTTATACCAATATACACATCAAGGTACGTATACAAATCAAATTAGTCATCTAGCGATTAATTTAAATGATCCGTATACAAAGGTTGAGGTAGGGTTACCAAGTGTATACGGTGGCTTAGCGACAACAACGGCGTTAGCGAATAGTCATTCGTCTGATGGACATCGTGTAGTCGGCGCAGTGAATGCGGCTTTCTATGATATGTCGACGGGTTATCCACTGTATTTAATTTCGCAAAATAACGAGATTTATAATGGTGGTATTTTAGCGAAAAATGACTCAGGGTATGTAAGCTACCCAATTGCTTTTGGTGTGACTTCCAATGGTTCAGCTGAAATTGATACATATGATTTTACAGTAACGACAGTTTCTAAGCTTGGTAGAATTCCATTAACGGGCTTGAATCGTCAACGTCAACAAGATGAATCGATTTTATTTACACCACAGTATCATACGTCCGCTACAAATTCTAACCAATATGGTGTCGAGTATGTCGTGCAAACGGATGAACAAATTACGTCTACGTATTTTGGGCAACAGTTAAGCGGTAATATCGTACAAATTCGTCCGTACGGTTCTACACAAAAGCTTGACATTCCAAAGAACGGTTTTGTTATTTCAGTCAATGGTGCGCAAATGGCAAAATTTGAGTCATTACAAGTGGGCGATGTGATGGCAGTAGACATTAGTATTAATGAAACATGGCAGGATGCTTCATTTATGTTAGCAAGTGGTCCAATGCTTGTGCGCGATGGACAACGCTATATTACGATGGATACGTCTAGCTCACGTGCCAAAGAAGTAGCTCCACGTAGTGCCATTGCCATTAGTAAAGATAAAAAGACAGTTCACTTTGTAACAGTAGATGGTCGTTTATCAAATAGTAAAGGGATGAATCTTGTCCAATTTGCGGATTACTTAGTGAGCCAAGGCTATGACCGTGCCATTAATCTAGATGGCGGGGGTTCAACAACGATGGCTTATCGTAATTATGGTAGCAACAATGTTGTAGTAGCAAATAGAACATCCAATAGTGGTGGGGCTGAGCGTCGTGTATCGGCGATTTTAGAGGCGATTAGTACAGCGCCTTTATCGGACGCCAAAACGTTGAAATATTCTCGTACAAATGTGGGGACATTACTCGTTGATAGTACGTCAACTGTCGCAATTGAGTATGTATTAGATCAATATTACAATCCGCTACCAGCTAGTAGCTCAAACATTTCGTTTAAGTCTGAAAATGGCTATGTAGCATTTGCAAATACAACGATTCAAGCTGTCTCAGCAGGTACGGATCGTGTTCAAATCTTATATAACGGAAAAGCGGTTGAATCATTCCCGATTACGGTAACCGATACACCAGGTACAATGACGATTTCCGGTAGTAAAGATGTTGTGAAGGATGCGGCAACAACGTATACGCTAGCAGCAAAAGATCAAGTTGGTAATAATCTAGTATATAATCCATCGCAAGTGAAATGGTCGGTAGAGGGAGATGTTGGCTACATTAACCAAGACGGGAAATTTGTTGCGACTAAAACAGGCACAGGAAAAATTGTGGCACAGTTAGGTAATGCCTCTACTTCTATGACAGTGACTGTTATGGATAAAGCTATCTTTACAGATGTCCCAGCAAGCCATCCATATTATAAAGAAGTAAGCTATTTAGTTGAAAAGAAATATATTACAGGTTACGGTGATGGCACGTTTAGACCAGAGCAAACGTTAAGCCGTGCACATGGGGCTGTGATTATTAGCCGTGTACTCGGATTAGATACATCAAAAATCAAGGATCCGGGCTTTAAAGACGTGAAAGCATCGCATACGTATTATAAGGAAATTGCCGCCATTCAAAATGCAGGCATTATGGACGGGTTAAACGGTAACTTCAATCCAGAGGGGCAATTAACACGTGCACAGATGGCCAAAATCATCGCCAATGCATTTAAATTAGAAGGCATTTCTTCCATCCAATTTAAAGATGTACCAAAAAGTGATTGGGCATATGAATATGTACAGGCACTAGCTGCACATGATATTACAACAGGCTATGGTGGTGGCATCTTTAAGCCAAACGAAAAAATTAGCCGCGTACACTTCGGATTATTCTTATACCGCGTGTTGAATCAATAACAAATAGGAATCTCGTTTTTACATACAACGGGATTCCTATTTTATTTTAAAATAGTAGCGAATTGTTGATCTCCGTTCCAGGCGGACGCTTTCCGGGGGCTTGGCTTCAATCTCCTCGTCACTACGTTCCTGCGGGGCTTTCCGCTCAAGCTTATCCCCCAGGAGTCGCCGCCTTCCACTCCAATCAACAAGCATCCTTTTGTTACAGATATAAAATCAATATTTTAAAAATAAAATTCTAAAATGGACTTTTCTGGAACTGTCCTCTTTATATGTAAAAAAGTTACTTGTAGCAGAGGCACGAGCGTGTAGCTGACGGTATTCGTCTTTCGCTACAGAGTAAAAGCTTCCTACGGGAAAAGCTAGTGCCGGAGCGGAAAGTAACGGTTACTCAACTAGTAATATATGTTTGGAGATTTACCAGTTATGAGTTATTTAGTAACAATCACAACAAGTATGAGCGGTGTTTTTCTAATAGTCAGCATGTATGCTATAATTTCTTTATTATAATTTTATTTAAAGGATGTAGTTTAATGAAAATCGGAATCGTAGGAAATTACGGAAATGATAATAACGGTGATGAATCGATATTGTATGGTCTCATTGAACAAGTAAAGCAGACATTTTCCGTAAATAGCGCGGATATTACGGTGTTTAGTAATAATACGCAGCAGACATCCGAACAGTACGGTGTCAAAAGCTACCCGCTATATTATCGAAAAAAGAGTTTATATAAAACATTTTTCAAAACATATCGGACAAATGGGAAATATGTTTCGGAATTGGACTTACTAATCATCGGTGGCGGCGGCATTTTGATGGACTTTTACCGAAGAGAAGCGCATTTGTTTAGTACATATGCTTTCATGGCGAAAAATAGCAAAACCCCCTATATAATCTATGGCTGTGGGGCCGGTCCACTTGATACATTCTCAGGTAAGTTCATGATTCGTCTCATGTGTAGCTATGCGCAAAATATTTCCGTACGTGATTTTGAATCGAAGCAACTGTTGCATGAAATTGGCGTCAAAAAGAATATTGATGTTATTGGCGATCCAGCTTTTACGTTATATCGTCCAAAGCAACAATATGCAGACAAACCTAAAAAAGTGGGGCTTTCTGCTGTACCGATGTACAATGCCAACTATTGGCCATCGGGTGATGTCGAAAAGTATGAGTCCTATGTGACAAGCATGGCAACGAACTTAGATGAATTGATTAAACATAAAAATGTAGACATTACATTTTTTGCGACGAAATATCCGCAAGATGTGACAGTAACGAAAGATATTCAACAGAAAATGCGCTATGCGGAAAAAACGACAATCATCGATCGGAATTTAAAGCCGGATGCATTAATTGACGTTGCCTCCCAACAGGATGTCGTGATTGGTACGCGCTTACATTCGCTTATTTTAGCGACAGATTCTGCTACACCGATTATAGCGATTTCGTATCATCGAAAAGTGCAAGATTTTATGAAACTTATTAATAAAGAAGAACGTTGTTGTTCGATAGAAGATATTACGAATAAGCCAAATCAATTGCTGCAAATGTATGAAGCAGTAGAAACAGAGTGGCAGCATGTTGTAGATACGACAAAAGCAACTTCGAAGCATCTTCATGACGAGGCAATGCAAGGTAAACAATTGATGATAAAGGCAGTGGAAGGCAAATGAAAAAGCTATTAGTAATCAGTAATATGTATCCTTCAGAGCAGCACTTATCATTCGGGATTTTCGTCAAGAATCAAGTCGAAGCTGTAAAAGCAAATGGTGTTGATGTACTTGTCGCGGCGAATGATAATCCTGCAACAGGTAAGAAAAATACAATTTTAAAATACGGAAAATGGGCACTGCATACATTATCCACAGCATTCCGTCATCGCAAATCGATTTCTGTGACACATGCGCATTACGTATTCCCATCTGGGGTGTTCTCACTGCTGCTAAAAAAGTTATTTAAGATTCCGTATATCGTCACAGCGCATGGGGGCGATATTGAACGTATGGCGAAAAAAAATGCACGCATTCGTAACTGGACAGAGGTGATTTTACAAGAAAGTGAGCATGTCATTGCAGTAGGACCGGTACTTGCTCAGCAAATTGAAGAAGAATTCCATGTGCCACGTGAGAAAATTACAATTTGCAGTATGGGTGTGAATCGTGATGTATTTAAACCGAATGATAAAGAAGCTGTACGTGCTGAATTAGGTATTCTTAACGATGTATTTACGTATTTATTTGTAGGCAATGTCATTAAACAAAAAGGGATTGAAGAGTTACTCCTTGCCTTTGAGCAAGTACAAGCGCAAACTGATCAAAAAGTGAAGCTCATTATTATTGGGTCACGTCGCGATACGAATTTTATCGAAAGTCTTCAACCATTTGTTGATCAAGATGTCCAATTTGTTGATCCACAACAGCAAACGAAGCTTGTAAAATGGTTCCAAGCGAGTGATGTATTTGTGTTGCCCTCTCATTTAGAAGGGTTTGGCCTTGTCGCACTTGAAGCAATTGCATGCGGTACACCGGTCATTGCTTCAAAAGTTGGTGGATTAGTGTCATTACTTGGCGACGGGGCAGGGCATCTTGTGGAACCACAAAATGCATCGGACTTAGCAGAAGAAATGATGAAAGCGTTACATACGCCGGCATCTGCTTACTATAACGAACAAGCTGTGGCTACGATTTTACATGAACACGATGAAAAAGAAATTACGAAACGTGTCATCGCACTCTATGAATCTGCTATTAAAGGTGGCATAGGGCGATGAATAAATTTTTAAAAATTGTTGGAGCCGTCACGCTGATTAATATTGTCGCACGTGTTTTTGGTTTCTTCCGTGAAGCGGTTATCGGTTATCAATATGGTTCTTCTCGGATAGCTGATAGTATTTTTACAGCCTATAACATTCCGAACTTTTTATATTTAGTGATCGGTGGCGCATTTACGACGGCGTTCATTTCGATTTACAATCGAAAAAAGACCGATCAAGCGCTATTTATTAAACAGTCATTTACAATTGTCGCATTGACAGGGATTGTGATGACGATTGTTATACTGATTTTCACAACCCCTATTTTAAATTTGATTTATCAAAAAACGGATTTGACAGTAGAAGAGTTTCAAAGGACAAAGCATTTATTTTACTGGATGATGCCGTCATCAATTTTATTAATGCTTTCTTCTTGGTATAGTGGGCTACTTAATGTGAATTCGAAGTTTCACTTATCGAGTGTGGCAATTTTAATTTATAATGTATTTTTCCTCATTATTGGGGTGGTATTTTCTAATATCATTGGACCAATTGCTTATGGAATTAGTGCTTTAGCGAGTGCGGTTATTATGATGTTCTTCTTAATCCGTGGTTATCGTCAATTAGATTCGTATAGTGTTGGACTATCGTTCGTACGCACACACTCGACTCGAGATCTATGGATTATGGTATTTCCGCTGGCTATTGGTGGTGGTACGGTGCAAATTTATGCGATGCTTCAGCGCTTCTTTGCAGCATTTTTAGGGTTGGGGGACAGTGCGGTTGCTGTAGTAAACTATGCTTCACGACTAACGCAATTTCCGCAGTCGATTTTAATTACAGCTGTGACAACGGTTATTTATCCAATTTTAAGTCGCAAGGAAGCAGAGGATGATCATCAATCGATTAAAGGGCTATATGGCAAAGGGTTGCACTACCTATTATTGTTAATGGGACCTGTGACGATCTATTCTTATTTTTATGCGGAAAGTTTAGTACAAGTTATTTTTGAATATCGCAAGTTCACAGCTGAAGACACAGCGATTACAGCGCCTGTAGTAGCTATTTTAGCGCTATCGATGTTCTTCTTAGCCGCGACTATGTATATTACGCGTTTTTACTATGCGAAGGGCGATTCGATGGCACCGGTTGTGTTAAGTATCGTGAATGTCTTTATCATCAATATTGGTGCGATGTATTTCTTCGCTGACAATGGTTTTGGCGCGGATGCGATTGCATGGGGAACATTAATTAGCTCCGTTACGAATACATTGATGTTAATAGCATATGCATCATTTAAATATGATTTAAAGCTGGGGGATGGTTTAAATAAGGTTGAATTATTAAAGCCAATTGTTCCGTTGATTACATTAACATGTATTATGTATATTTCTAGCGAATATTTAGTATTTGATTATAAATGGGTGACGTTTATCGTCGGTATCGTTATTTTTACATTTAGTACCATCATGCTATATATGCTATTCCGAATAAAGGAAATTAACCAAGTTTATATAAAATTGAAATCGAAATTCATCAAAACTAAATAAGGATAAAGAGATGCTCACAGAAGAACGGTCGTTTTTCATGAGCATCTTTTTTAAATTAAAGTAATAAAGTGTATGTACTTACAAGTAATATATAAAATATACAAAATACTATAATTAATGTTATTTTTATGGAAAAATCCTTTATTTTGAAAGATTGTTATTATATAATGTATGTAAAATATTTGGTAGTTAATGAATGATTAAACATCTACTAACAGAGATAAAGGTGGAGAAGTATGGCAAGAGGACGTCGAGTTAATTCAAGTGGAGAAAAAAGTAAGCAATTATTGTTGGAAAAGGCGATTGAGCTCTTTTCTACGCATGGGTATCATCAAACGAAAATTAGCGATATTGTAAAAGCTGCTAATTTAACTCAGCCCACATTTTATCTATATTTCCAAAGTAAAGAATCGTTATTTAAAGATTTAAATACGGAATTCCAAACACGCCTTTATGAAACTTTTGATTATGGTTTAAAACATGCGGCATGTGTACGTACAGAGTTGTTTGAAAATTTAAAAAGGGTTTTCGCTTACTTTGTACAAAATCCACACTTAACAAAAATCGGATTTTATGCTTCAGAGGATGCAGAGGATGTAAAAAATAATCTCGTAAAACGAATAATCAAAATCGTTGAAGTGAAACAAGATCATCATGTAGATGCCCAAACTTTGGCTGAAAGTATAGTAGGTTCAATTGAACGTTTAACATTAACAAATTTATTAACATATGAAAAAGAACCAGAAAAATTAGCTGAAGATATTGTGAATATTTATTTTGTCAAGCAAGCTGAATTAGTATAACAACTAGTAAGCGATATATTTTTCTGTCTTTCAAAATTCAATACATAATTATAATGTCGTAACTATATATTTACCCCACATTAACGGGCATTAAGACTCCCACCTCAAGGCTTAAGGAAAATCGAGAAGCATAGGTGGGAGATCAACTGCCCATAAAAGCCCGATTGGTTCAGGGCAACAGGACGTTGGTCACGCAGGCGTTGCGCTCGCGTTGTGGCGTTCTTAGCTTGCGTTCCTCTCTCAATCAGTGGGGGATGAGGGCCGACTAAAATCCGTCACGTCCGTGTGACGACGTCGGCATTAGCACGTCCTGTACGTCAAAACCCCCACTGATTGAAGTTTCACTTTATCAAATCACTGTATTTTTATTACCTGGGGAATAAAAAGTGGTTCGTTCTCATTTAAGAACGAACCACTTTTCTATTTATTTTACAGAAATGTATAAATACGATCCTGTCTTCATTGTATTGTTGCCTTGCCCTTTAATCGTTGGATGAATAACTAGCATATACTGTTCACCCGTTGTTAATGGTTGAGTCGGTTTTACGATGAGTTTTGTGCCTTGTTTTTCCACTGTAGTAGCTACAGCTTCTCCTCCAAGTTTTACGAGTTCAATCGCTCCTTCTGGCACGGTACCGACAACCCCTTTAAAGTTAATCGTAAAGGTTTTCGTTGTAGGAACATGAAGTAATGAAGGTAATTCCTTATAATTGGCATACTGTGTAGCAATCGCATCCTCATGTGCTTGATAAATGGCGTCACCTGTTGTTGCTATATGCGGCGGTACCCCTATTTCATTAATCGTTGTCGTCGTAGGTCCTGCAAAACGCGCCATTGTTAGTTTTAAATAGCTGCCATCAGACAGTTCATAAAATGTTTGCATAGTCCCTTTCCCGTACGATTTTTCGCCATATAAAAGCGCCGCTTGCTGATCAACTAAAGCAGCAGCAGCCATCTCAGAAGCACTGGCGCTGTAGCCATTAATGAGTACACGTGTATTCTCCGGAAATTGTACGGATTGCCTTTTCGCGTAAATCGTATATTTACCGGATGCATCTTCATACGTGTAAGCAACTTTTGCATTTGGAAATAGACCAATGACTTCCTCCGCTGCTTCTACATAACCTCCACCATTATTTTGTAAATCGAAAATAAACGATGTGGCTCCTTTCTTCGTTAAGTCGCGAATCCCATTTTTAACGAGTGTCGCTGCATCTGTAGAGAAGGAAGCGAGTGAAATATAGCCAATCTTTCCATACAGAAGCTTCGTTGTGACATTTGGTAAGGAAAAGGGCTTACGTACAATGGTTTTTGTCACGGATTGACCATTTACTTGTAAAAATGTTAGTGTAACAGTCGTATCTTCTTTTCCTAAAATAAGAGTAGAAGCATCAGAAGTGGACATGCCAACTGTTGACGTGCCATTGATGTGTGTAATAATATCACCGCTCACAATTCCTTCTGCAAAGGCGCTACCATTTTCAATGACATCGGTAATTAAAATCCCTTTTTCATGCTGATCAATGACAATCCCAATGCCTACAGATGTCATATTAACAGCGTTCATAAATGCTTTAAATTGTTCAGCAGTATAGTATGTAGAGTAGGGGTCGAGCATGTCGATTACTTGCTCAACCGTTTTTGCTTCTTGTACATTTCCATTAATTTTTCCAACATAGTAATCTTCCACATAAGCTTTAATTTCACTTAGAGGTGCAGCACTTGTTGTAACGGGTAATAGAAAAAGAAACACTAGTGCAAGTAATAGTTGAACTTTTCTCAAAAAATATCACACCTTTTATTTTTAATAACTTCATTATATACCGATTATCCAAATGATGGTTAATAATAAATAGTTGATAAAACAAAATATTATCTACTTAAAAACAAATTGACCAATATATGGTATTATAAATATAATAGAAAAAAAACGGATAAAGTAGAGAGAAGGTGTTGTTTATGAAGATTCGGGGGAAATTGTATGGTGGTTTTTTCATGATGACAGCCATCATCATTATTATTTCTATTTATTCAATGGGACAGATTAATAACATTCGTTCACAGTATGATCGAGTGATTAATGACAATGTGCCACAGTTAGAAATGATAGGAGATATTAATTTTCGTATTGCTAGTCAAGGGGCATACATACGCGCTTATTTTCTAGGTACAGAATCAGCGATGAGCAATTTAGAAAATACACAAAACTTATTGGCGAATGGTTTAGATGAGTTAGCTAAGTTAGCTAATACATCCGAAGCACAGCAAAAAGTAAGTGAGGCAAAGACGTTAAAAGCGCAGTTTGATGAGTTAGCAAATGAAGCCATTGTGTTATTTCAACAAGGACAAGAAGAGCAAGCGCAAGCGATGATTGTCGATGATATTCGTCTTGTAAATGAAGGGATAGTAGCTGTAATGGTTGAACTAGAAACGATTGTTACCGAATCCTTTACATCGCAGCAGGACGCGTCTAAGCAGTCAGCGTTAAATGCACTTTATATTTTAATTGGTATTTCCATCGCAGGAACTGTTATTGGGCTTGTTATTACAACTGTCATTGCTCGTTTGATTGCGACACCGATTAGTAAAATAGCTGAAGCTGTCAAAGTCATTGCACAAGGGAATTTAACGGAAAAGGATCTTTTCGTATCAACGAAAGATGAGTTAGGGATGCTCGCTTCATCTTTTAATAAAATGAAAAACACACTCCGTACACTGATTCAAGATGTCGGATTAAATACAGAACAATTATTTGCTGATGCAGGAAAGTTAACGGCAAGTACCTCACACATTAATGGTGTATCTATAGAGGTCGCTAAAAATATACATGCATCGAACGACAATGCCAAAATATCCGCAAAAGCAGCTGGGGAAAGTGCGCTTGCTATGGATGAAACGGCAGCTGGTGTTCAGCGGATCGCAGAAGCGACACAACAAATTCACGGGGCGGCGACCGATACGCTCGAATTAGCGGATACAGGTAGTAAATCCATTGATGTAGCGAAAAAGCAGATGGGTATTATTTATGATTCCACAAAAATCACAACAGAGCTTATTAAGAAACTAACGGAACAATCAGAAGAAATTCAAAACATATCGCGTGTCATTACACAGATTACAGATCAAACGAATTTACTAGCACTGAATGCAGCGATTGAAGCAGCGCGTGCAGGAGAACAAGGCAAAGGTTTTGCAGTGGTAGCTGATGAAGTACGAAAACTTGCTGAAGAATCCAATCGAAGTGCTGCGCAAATTGTTGCGTTAACCCATGAAATTCAGCAAGATACACGTAATGTAGAACGTTCGGTATCAGAAGGAATGCGTACAGTAGAAGACGGGGTATCCATTATTCATGACGCAGGAGATTCTTTCACAGCGATTGTGCAAGCAGTAGAGAAAATGTCCGAACAAATGGAAGATGTATCCGCAGTCACTGAACAGCTTTCTGCTACAGCAGAAGAAGTAGCGGCATCGATTCAAGAAATTGCAGGACAGGCGGATCATTCGTCAAAAATTACACAACATGTAACAGCCAATGTAGAGCAACAAGTTACTTGTATTGGTGAGATTAATGATGTATCCAATGATTTATCAAAACGTGCGGAACATTTACAAAGCCTAGTGCAACGATTTAGTGTATAAAGTAGACAAAACCCGGTGGATTCCGCTTCCACCGGGTTATTTTTTATTTCTTTTTTGTTACTTGGCTAATGATGATACCAATTACAGTGGCAATAATCGATGGAATAAGCCAACCGATTGTTTGCCCATGTAATGGTAACATGCTTAGCACATTTTCCAGTGGCTCTAGTGTAATGCCAGCTGTTTTTAATCCGTCGTTGAACCCAACAATAGTTGCAACAATTAACGGTAAAATATAAATGATTCGTGCATGACCGAAGCTACCTGCAAATAATGCAACAATCATTAACACAATCGCAATTGGGTAAATCATCATTAATACAGGGATAGAAATGCTGATTAATTTCGCTAGCCCCACATTTGAAATTGCAAAGCTAAACACAGTAAAGATGATTAAATAAGCTTGGTACGATAGTTTTGGTAAAATACGTGCAAAGAATGATGCGTTCGCTGAAAGTAAGCCAACGGACGTCGTTAAACAAGCTAAAATAATAACTGCTGATAAAACGATGCTACCGAACTCGCCATACAATACTTTTGCTGACGCGGCGATGATTTGACCGCCATCCTTTGAGTAGCCAATTGCATCTGTACTTGTAGCCCCAATATAAGCTAATGAAACGTAAACAAATGATAAGCCTAATGCAGCAACAATCCCTGAAAAAATGGACACTTTTACTTGTTTTTTCACTTCAAATACACCGCGTGCTTGAAGGGCTTGTACAATGACAATCCCAAATACGAGTGCGCCAAGTACGTCCATTGTTAAGTAGCCTTGAATAAAGCTTTCAGAAAAGGCATTTGTTACATAATTGCCTTGTGCTTCACCAAATTCGCCCATTGGTGTGATGAAGGCTTTCGCAGCTAATACGACAATTACGATAAATAAAACAGGTGTTAACACTTTACCGATACGATCTACTAATTTTGTAGGATTAAATGCTAAGTAAAGCGTCAACCCGAAGAAAATCAATGTCGTAATAAACAATGGTATCCAGCTTTCTATTTGCCCATCTGTTAGGAACGGTGTTACCCCGATATTGTAAGATACAGCACCCGTACGCGGAATGGCAAAGAACGGTCCAATGGATAAGTAAACGATGGATGTAAAGATAATCCCGAATACTGGGTGTACACGATTCGATAAAATTTGTAAATCTCCACCGTTTTTTGCGACAGCAATAATGGCGATAAGTGGTAAGCCGACGCCTGTAATCAGGAAGCTAATAATAGAAATTGCGAAATGCTCCCCAGCTTGTTGTCCTAATAATGGTGGAAAAATGATATTACCGGCACCTAAAAATAGTGCAAATAGCATAAATCCGACAGCTAGATTTTCTTTGATAAATCCTTTGTTGCTAGACATATTGTCAAAAACTCCTTTAATTATGGAAAAGCCGAAACTTTCAAAAAATTTATTTGTCACATACAAGAATGGATTCTATCATAAAAAAATGATGCTGCCTACTCCTTTGATGAAATTTCTTTGTTAATTTTGAGAAAATTGCTGGTTTAGAAGGATTTAATATGATAATCTGCTATATTTCTAGTAATTTAGTCTATTGTTTTAGCTAGATTACTTTATGTAAAATGGTAGAAAAGAGTTGGAAGGTGGGGTTTTTTATGAGAAAATGGCAGTTTATTTTAGCTTCTGCAGCAATGGCGACAATAGTAGTGACACCGATTGGTGAAGCAGCGACACATTATAAGGTAGAAAAAGGCGATACACTGTCCAAAATTGCTACAAAACACAATACAACAGTTGCATTATTAAAAGAATTGAATAGTTTGCAAAGTGACCGTATTTATGTAGACCAAAAACTCATTGTCTCCACAAAGCACGGTAGTAACTCAAATGGATCATCATCCACTGGTACAAATGCTGGGGTGACTAATAAGCCAAGCCACGATACGTCTAAAGTTAGTACATATACTGTTGTAAAAGGTGATAATTTAACGAAAATTGCCGCCAAAAATAAGACGACAGTAGCGAACCTAAAAGAATGGAATGGTTTAACGTCAGATAAGATTTCTATTAATCAAAAATTAATTATTCGAAAAGAAGGACAGAGCGTAAATGATTCAGAGGCTTCTGTAGTCCCTGACAATGGACTGCAGCAACCTAGTATAACAAGCGTAGACGAAGAAATTGCAGAGAAATTGGCTTCTGAGATAAAAATCACGAAAAATCCGAATACAGGAAACGTTGAGAAATATAACAAGACTGTTGAGTTAGCCTATTCATTGCTTGGAACACCGTATGTTTATGGCGGGAATTCTGTAAATGGCTTCGATTGTAGTGGATTTATCAATTATATTTATACGAATGCAGAGATAGATATTACACGTAAAAGTAGCTTACATTACTTTATGAATGACACGACAGTAGTAGCTACTCCTATACCAGGAGATATCGTATTTTTCAAAAACACATATATTGCAACTATCTCTCATATGGGCATATATATAGGAGATAATCAATTTATCCATGCAGGCACAGCGGGTGTCGAAGTTTCTAATTTATCATATGACTATTGGGACGAGCGTTACGTAGCATTTAAGCGATTTAATGTAGTGGAATAGTTGACAAGAGGGCGTCTGGGTGACATTTTGAGATGATCACCGATATAAGCAGAAAGAGATGTTTGAAAAAGCGGTCGCTTTTTCGACATCTCTTTTTAGTTTAGATATAGAAGTTTTGTGTTACAAATATTACAGAAATTATAAATATAAAGATAATAATGTAAGTTGATATGTAATGAAATAAGTAGAAATATAAAGAAAACATTGATATAAAAGGTGTTAATAGGTAGTGTAACAATTTACCTAAAAAGGTTTTACGTAACTGACTTGTTACATAACTGTAATGTTATAAAAGGCTTACTCATGATAATCTTATAACAGTTAAATTATTTAGATAATTAGTTGAATCAAAACTAGTATTGGAGGATTACAATGAATAATTCAGTATTATTAAAAAGTACTATAATTACTTTCTTAGCAGTGTTAGCAATTTTCTTCTCACCAATAATCGGGGAAAATAAGGCAGAAGCTTCGACAATTGCTTCCGATGACATTACGACAACAGCAAAAAAATTCATAGGTGTAAAATACCGATATGGTGGTACAACAACAGCTGGTTTTGACTGCTCTGGTTATGTTCGTCATGTATATAGCGAATTAGGTGTATCATTACCACGTACATCAAAATCTATGTACGGTACTGGTACTAAAGTTGAAAAGTCAGATTTAGCAGTTGGAGATTTAGTGTTCTTTAACACTTCGGGTAGTGGTATTTCACACGTGGGAATTTACATTGGTGATAATAAATTTATCCATTCAATGACTGGTACGGGTGTAACAATTACTGATATAAATGACAAATGGTATTGGGGTAGCCGTTACGTAGGTGCTAAACGCGTAGCAAGTGTAGAATAATTCAACTAAATAACTATTCTTAGTAAAAATTCAATCATTGTATTTTAAAAACCTCTTAACTTGTCATGACAAGTTAAGAGGTTTCTTAGTGTGGAAAAATTTTGAACGAGCCAGCCTATACTCTAATCGGGCAAAAGCAGTAGCTATCCGGTCAAAACGATGCTGATCGAGCAAAACATTACGCTAAGCGGGCAAAAGCATAGGCGAAGTGGTCAAAAAGCACTGGTATCCGGTCAAAAGTACCTCTCATCCGAGCAAAACCACAATCTGTCCGGTCAAAACCCAAAAACTTCACCAAAAAATCCGCAATCCTTTTTACGGGGTTGCGGATTTTTATCTATTATTGTGGAACGCGTGCAGTCCAGCGAGAAAGGTCAGCATCTTCGGCTTTCACTAACTCAGCTGGGAAAATAAATGTCCACGGCTTTGTTGAATTTGGTTGTACTGTTAACACAGGGTCCATTTTAAACGATCCTTTTGCTACAAGTTTAGCATTTGCATCCACGATTTCTAAAGGTAATTGTTCAAGATTGATTGCTTTATCATTACCATTTCGGATGAAAATCGATGCATGTAATGATTGATCATCATTTAAGCGAATTTGTAAGCCAGTAAAGTTTACTTCTTTTTTGCCTAACTTCGGTAAATCTTTTACGATTTCTGAAAGTTTTTCTTGCTGCTCTTTCGGTAATTGTTTTTTCCAAGTTTCATCTAGGTCTAATTGGTGACCACGTAATGAAATTAAGTTAAAGGCGATTGTCCAACCTTCTTCAGGTACTTCATCTCCTTCAACAGAAGCTTTGTCGAATTCGAACACCCAAGGACGGGCACTGTTTGGTGGGATTACACCTAATTCTTTAAAATTAAATGTTTTTGCACCAAGGCGATTGCCCTCTTTATCTAATAATAATAATTCAATTTCACCAAGTTCAATTGGTTGCGATAAAGAAGAACGGAAAAATGCTTTGACATTCCAAGCGCTTGTTTTCTTATCTTCTTCGATATTAATTGCTGCAAGAGATAATTGGTTGGGCTTTAATGGTTGTAAATCATTGGCTAAGAAGTTAAATACATATTGTTGCTCTTGTGGTACATGCCAGTCTGGGTGGAATGACAGTTTTGTTTTGACTTCTGATTTTGTGCTAAGGCCAGCTTTTTTGCCTGTTAAGTCTTTGGAATCAATCGCTGAATCTTTCCCGACTTTATCTGATTTTTTAAAGAATGAAAATAAACCCATTATACTTGCTCCTCCTGCGTTTGAGTCGTTAATGATTTCATGAAAATGACAAGTTCTTCTACGATTTGACGGCGTAGCTCTTGATAGTTTTTGCCGAATAGTTCTAAGCCTTCACGCTGATAAATACGCATCGGATCTTCTTGTTGGTATTGGCGTAAGCCGATTCCTTCTTTTAAATGCGCCATTTGTTCAAGGTGTTTTACCCACATGCGATCTATAAATGTTAACATAACTTTAGGAATAACAGTCATTACTCGAGGGTTTTGTTCGAAAGATTCTATAGCTTTTGCAAGTTCTTCAACGGGCTCAGCAATACTCTCTAATAATTTAACTACTTGATTCTCTTCCCGGTTTAAATGAATAGGGGAGAGTAGAAGGGAATTGATGGTATATTCCATTGCATCAAAATCCCAATCAATCGAATCAACTTCCTCGGGTGAATTTTCTCTAATAGCAAAATCAATAGTTTCATAAAGCATCAGTTTTAATTTGCCAAGCAAATCTTCATTTGCTAACACACTATCACGTAATGTGTAGATAACGCGACGCTGATCATTAATAACATCATCTAATTTTAAATTGTATTCACGCATAGAGAAGTGTGCCCCCTCTACAATGCGTTGTGTACGGTCGACTAATTCCTGCACCTCTTTGTTTAAAACGCGACCGATTTCATTTGTTTGCAATTTCTTGTTAAATTTCTCTAAATCGTCTTTTGCGAAGCGTTTTAGCATATCGTCTTCAAGGGAAAGAATAAAAATACTTTCGCCAGGGTCTCCTTGACGACCTGAACGTCCGCGAAGCTGGTTATCAACGCGGCGGCTTTCGTGTTTTTCTGTACCTAGTACACATAGTCCGCCAAGTTCGTGAACTCCTTCGCCAAGCATAATGTCTGTCCCACGACCGGCCATGTTTGTTGCAACGGTAATACGTCCTTTTTGCCCAGCTTCTGAAATGAGCTGCACTTCTTGTTCCACTGTTTTAGCATTTAACAGTTTATGAGATAAGCTATATTTTTTTAAGCAATTCGACACAGCTTCAGATTGTAAAATGGACGTTGTACCAATTAATACCGGTTGTCCATTTTCATGACGGCGTAATGTTTCTTGTGCAACATATTCGTACTTTTGTTCAGTTGTTTCGAATACGATATCTTGTTGGTCTATTCGTGCACGTGGACGGTTTGTCGGAATTTGAATAACGCTCATCCCGTATACTTCACGAATTTCTTTCTCTTGTGTTTTTGCTGTACCTGTCATTCCCGATAATGTAGGGTACATGCGGAAATAGTTTTGAATCGTGATTTGTGCCTGAGCTTTGTTTTCCTCAGTAATTGTCACGCCTTCTTTGGCTTCAATTGCTTGGTGTAAACCGTCAGATAATGAACGACCTTCCATAATACGTCCTGTGAACATATCCACTAATTCGATTTTGTCGTCACGGACGATGTAATCGACGTCACATGTGAACATGACATGTGCTCGTACAGCCTGAATGACGTAATGGTAAAGTGTTTGGTGTTCTAAATCATATAAATTGTCGACACCGAATGCAGCTTCTACTTTTTCGATTCCTTGTTCTGTTAAGGAAGTCGCTTTTGTTTCGTCATCAAACTCGTAATCTTCATCTGCTATGAAGCGTTTTGCTAGCATGGCAGCAATTTGATGAAGCTCAGCATTGGCCATCATCTTACCAGCAATAATTAATGGCGTTTTTGCTTCGTCGATTAGTACGGAGTCTACTTCGTCAATGATGGCGAAGTGATATGGACGCTGTACTTTATCGGCAATTGTATGTGCCATATTATCACGTAAATAGTCGAATCCAAACTCTGTGCCGACACCATATGTAATATCTGCGTTATAGGCGTGCTTTTTCGCATCTGGTTCCATCATTGGTATATTTAAACCAACTGTTAAACCTAAAAATCGGTGAATTTGTCCGATTAATTCGAAGTCACGCTTAGCTAAGTAGTCATTTACCGTAATCACGTGAACGCCTTTGCCTTCCAGGGCACGTACGTATGACGGTAGGGAAGCGACTAATGTTTTCCCTTCACCGGTAGGCATTTCCGCGATATTGCCTTCTGTTAATACGAGGCCACCAATTAATTGCACGTCAAAATGACGCATGTTTAATACACGTTTAGAAGCTTCGCGAACAACTGCAAATGCTTCGGGTACAATTTGCGGAATGGTTTCACCGTTTTCTAAACGTTCTTTAAATACTACAGTCATATGCTGAAGTTCTTCGTCTGTCATCGGGGCAAACTTGCCTTCTAGCTTATTAATCTGATCTACAATTTTATAGTATTTTTTTAGCTCTCGAGCACTTGTTTGCTCTTTGTTACGATTGAAAATTGAGAACATTTTTTTACGCTCCTTTAACTTCACCTACATATTAGTAGGCACTAAATTATTTTATCAAACTTTAAAAAAAATGACTACCAATGGCAGAAAACATTCTAATTAAGAAGAAAATGGTAATTTTTATTCGGTAATATTATGGATTAAAATGGTAAAGAATGTTCTGTGTTAAATTGAGAAATGCTATATTTTATAGAGTAGACATGCTATAATACATTTGATTAAAAGTGTAGATTATTTTTCTTAAGGAGGAGAGACATGCTTTACGTGTCTTTAATCGTGGCGGTACTTGCTGCCATTTTACTAACTCCACTTGTAAAACAGTTAGCTTTTCGCATCGGTGCTGTTGATGCCCCGAACTATCGAAAAGTACATGCACGCATTATGCCACGACTGGGTGGTTTGGCGATATTCGGTGCTTTTTTAATCGGCGTTGCTATATTAAGACCGGATGGCGAAAGTATGCTTCCTATTGTATTAGGTGCAACAGTCATTGTCATTACAGGCGTTTTAGACGACATGTACGAAATTTCGGCAAAAGCAAAAATGTTAGGACAATTAGTGGCCGCATGTATTATCGTATTTTTCGGTGGCATTCAAATTGAGTTCATCAACTTACCATTTGATGATGGTACATTAAGCTTTGGTTTATTCAGTATTCCGTTGACAATTCTTTGGATTGTTGGAATTACGAATGCCGTGAACTTAATTGATGGCCTTGATGGTTTAGCAGCGGGTGTATCAACAATTGCATTGATTACACTAGCAACGATGGCGTTTACTTTGAATGACATGTTCGTATTAGCGATTGCCGCCATTTTAGCAGCGAGCACGTTTGGCTTCCTATTTTATAATTTCCACCCTGCAAAAATTTTCATGGGGGATACGGGAGCCTTGTTTTTAGGGTTTATGATTGCGGTATTGTCGTTACTTGGCTTTAAAAATATAACAATGGTCTCATTCATCGTTCCTGTTATTATGCTTGGTGTGCCGATTTCGGATACATTTTTTGCGATTGTACGTCGTCTACGTATGAAACAGAAATGGTCAGATCCAGACAAATCACACTTACATCATCGCTTGTTAGATTTAGGTTTTTCACATCGCCAAACGGTGTTAATTATTTACGGTATCGCGACGTTATTCGGTTTAGCGGCGATCATCTTCTCGATGTCAACTGTATGGGGCGCTATTTTACTGATTACAGTCATTTTAGTAGCGATTGAGCTATTTGTAGAGGTAATTGGGTTAGCAGGTAAAAATTACCGACCTCTTATTAATTTTGTAAGAATGTTTAATAAGTAACTAAAAGTGGATAATCAGCTACTATCTTCGGGTGGTAGCTTTTTTGTTTGGAAATATGATTGGACAAAATTGGCCTATGCTCGTATGGAGTAGAGTTATGTACGGATAGAGAGTGATTTTGCTCGTATAGGAGAGGTTTATGCCCGCATAACAAATCGTTATGCCCGTTCGAAGAGGTTAATTCTCGTTTAAAGTATTTCCCCCAACTTTTGAGAGGCTGTCATTTACAATAAAAAGCCACCCACCAATGATTGGTGAGTGGTAACGGATTATTGAGTTTCTAAATCGAACGATGCATCTGAATGTGTATGTTCATTTGCCTCGGTATTAGATCCATCAGAAACATGTGTAGTATCTGGCGTTAAGCCTAGATGACTTTGTAAAATATGTTTTGTTTCTTCAAGTGATTCTTGGTCTAGCGCGTAATAGTAAACTCCTGTCGACCAATCATCGTAGCCCGCTAGTGTTAATGAATCAACACGAGGTACACCATCTGTTAAGTAGCTAATGAACGATTTCATTTCTTTAAATGTCATATCTGTTTTCATATTATCGCCTACAGCTTCGATGACATCATCGTATTTTGTAATAGCAGATGCCGAAGATGCTTTAGTGATAATGGCTTTAATAATTTCTTGCTGACGTTTCCCACGTTCAATATCACTATCCAATTTACGTGTGCGGGCAAGGGCTAACGCTTCTTTCCCGCTTAATTGTTGTAAGCCAGGTTGTAAATTAATTGTATTGCGGTCGAATTCATCTTTTTCAAGCATTGCATAAGGTACTTCAGCTTCGATCCCACCTAAAGCATCGACAACATCGATGAATGCATTGAAATTCATGCGTACATAATAATCAACAGGAATGTCGAATAATTCCTCCACCGTTTCAATTGTTGCTAATGTACCGCCGAGCGCATGAGCGTGAGTAATTTTATCTTTATAGCTAACATATGGAATGTATACGTAAGAATCCCGAGGAATACTTAACAATTTAATTGTTTTTGTTTTGTTATTTAACGTAGCGAGCATCAGTGCATCAGAACGAGAGCCGTCTGCGCCTTGCCCACGTGTTTCACTATCATCAATCCCAATAAATAAAACGGAAATATTGTCTTGTACTGGCTCCGCTTTTACTTCACGTTTATCGGATACTTCTCGATTTTCTACGACTTCATATGCTTTATTTACTGCATGTTCCGCTTTTTTCGATAAATACACACCGTAAGTGGTTACGCAAATAAGCGCAGATGCTGCTAAGATTAGTGTTATTTTTAGAATGAGGCCAAATTTTGACGAGCCTTTTGTCCTCTTCTTGTTCGGTTTACTCATAGTAATTCTCCTTATATAGGAATAATGTTCTGGGGAAAATTTTTTCAATAAGATTAATTATACTAGGTTTTATTGAGAGCGTAAATGGGAATTACTTTATGAAATCACGAATTCGACAAAATGTTTTTCGACACAAGTGATCGTAGCTTGCCCATTTGTGAGCTCTGTCAGCCAGTGAATAAATGCCTCTTCTTCATTTTTTAACACAAACACATATAATTCAACACCGTCAGTATATTGGATGTCGCGTAGTGTATAATGAGATCCTCGCACTTCATTTTCTACTTTGCCCAGCCATGTATAGTCGATTGCTACTTTCATGACATGATGCAATTTACGTTCTACCACTTGAGCGGCTTGGATGCCTTCAGTTGTCGATTTGCCATATGCGCGGATTAAACCGCCACCGCCGAGCTTAATGCCTCCAAAATAGCGTGTTACCACAACAACTGTATCTTGCAGTCCCTGTTTCTTTAACACTTCTAGCATTGGGACGCCTGCCGTGCCACTAGGTTCCCCGTCATCATTTGCTTTTTGAATGTGATTATGTTCCCCAATTAGATAGCACGAACAGTTATGGGTAGCGTTTGGATGTTTTTTCTTAATTTTTTCAATAAAAGACAGTGCCTCCTCCTCGGTCTCTGCTCGATCTACATAACAAATAAATCTTGATTTTGAAATAATAATTTCATGTTCTCCGTAGCCTTTTGTTGTTTTATAGTCTTTTCGCATTATGATAACTCCTTTAAATTCCAAAAAATATACTTGATAGTACTTATAAAATTACTTAAAAATTGTTTAGAAAATGGTATAATAGTGTAGAATTATTATGTTTAAGCGCTATTAGATGTGTTTTGACTCCATGATTAGCAATATCTAAGTAGAATGGGGAATTTATTATGTTTTCAAATGATAAACTCGATATTGCTTCACTTGATGTTATATTTAACAGAATGCTTGAAACAATTACAAGCTCTAAAAATGATATTTTTATTATAAGCGAACAAAGCCGAAGAAGCTTTGAAGACATGGAAAAAGAGCTTGAAATTGTTCGGCAAGAAATTGGTCTTATTATTAATGAGGCTGATCATTTAGAAGCAAAATCGCAACTTTCTAAGCAACGTCTCGTCCAAGTAAGTAAGGCCTTTGATAATTATAGCGAAGAACAAGTGCGAACTGCATATGAAATTGCAAATGATATACAAATCAAGTTACTGCTAGCACGTGAAAAAGAAAGACAGCTGCGTAGTAAAAGAGATGATTTAGAACGTCGAATGAAAGCGCTATATGAGACAATCGAACGTGCCGATCATATTGTGAATCAGGTAAATGTCGTCATCAATTATTTGACTTCAGATTTGAAAAATGTCGGGCTTGCTTTAGAACAAGCAAAAATCAAGCAAGACTTTGGTATACGCATCATTGCTGCACAAGAGGAAGAGCGAAAGCGACTATCGCGAGAAATTCATGATGGACCTGCTCAAATGATGGCCAATGTGCTGATGCGTTCGGGGTTAATTGAACGTACATCTCGTGAAAAAGGTATGGATGCCGCTATACAAGAGTTAGCGGAATTAAAAGTGACCGTTCGAAATGCTCTTTCCGAAGTACGGAGAATTATATACGATTTACGACCAATGGCATTAGATGATTTAGGCATTGTGCCAACATTAAAAAAGTATTTATCAACTGTAATGGAATATAATTCAGGTGTAATGATTCATTTCCAATCGATTGGAAAAGAGCAACGTATTTCGTCAAATCATGAGGTAGCGATATTTCGACTTGTTCAAGAGTGTGTTACCAATGCCTTAAAACATGGGCAACCAAAAGAAATAAGTGTAAAATTAGAGTGGTTATATAACGATATAAACATTGTTGTAAAAGACGATGGAAAGGGATTTGACGAAGAAAACGTGAAAGAGCAGTCATTCGGGATTATCGGGATGAAAGAACGCATCGATTTACTAGAGGGACAGATGCAGATTCATAGTGTAGTAGGTAAAGGAACGATTGTAATTTTTAAAATTCCATTTCCTGATGTAGAAGAATAACAGTATAGAAAAAAAGATTGATTTTAGGGGGTAACAGAAATGACGAAAATTATTATTGTAGATGACCATCAATTATTCCGTGAAGGGGTAAAGCGTATTTTAGATTTTGAAGATACATTTGAAGTAGTGGCAGAGGGCGATGACGGTACAGATGTCATCAATTTGTATAGCCTGCATAACCCAGATGTTGTACTGATGGATATTAACATGCCGAAGAAAAATGGTGTGGAGGCAGCAGCCGAATTAATTGCAGAATTTCCAGAAGCAAAAATCATTATGTTGTCCATTCATGACGATGAGTCATACGTAACACATGCATTAAAATCAGGTGCGCTTGGTTATATGTTAAAAGAGATGGATGCAGATGAAATCGTCGAGGCGATTAAAGTAGTTGCAAACGGTGGCTCTTACTTACATCCAAAAGTAACGAAAAACTTAGTAGCGGAATTCCGTCGTCTATCAGAGCACGAAAACAAAGGCAACTTCCACCAAACAGAAATTCGCCGTCCGTTCCATTTATTAACGAAGCGTGAATGCGAAGTACTACAGCTACTTACAGATGGCCAATCAAACCGTTCGATCGGTGAAACGTTGTATATCTCTGAAAAAACAGTGAAAAATCACGTTTCAAGCATTTTACAAAAAATGAATGTAAACGACCGTACACAAGCGGTTGTAACAGCTATTAAAAATGGCTGGGTAGAAGTACGATAATGAGTTGAGTTGAAAACCTGCTAATCTATAAGGATTGGCGGGTTTTTTGTATGAAGGAGGTACCGCTGTTGTACCACCGTGGTACCGGGTACGTACCATCGAAGTGCCATCTTTGTCCCCGGTACGTACCATCTTACACAAAATCAAAAATCAAAATTGGATCAAAAAAATGGACCAAATTTAAAATTTCGGCATTTGCGAAAAAATCACTTTATATGTACAATCGCGGAAAATTATAAAGGAGAATGAGTATGCCAAGGAAACAAAGGGTGTGGAGTCCAGAACATTATGATCATGTTGTAATTCGTGGGAACAACAGGCAAAATATTTTTGGAAGAGCGGAGGATGTATTTCACTGGTTTCAAATTTTAGATGATGTTTACAGAGAACATTCTTTTACTATCGCTGCTTATTGTATTATGACAAATCATGTCCATCTATTAATTCGTTCACCAGAAGAACCCCTTAGTAAAGTAATGATGAAGGTGAATAAAAGATATTCGAATTATTTTAAAAGGAAATATGGATATAGTGGACATTTATATGAAAAACGTTATTTCGCTAAAATGGCGAAAGGAACAAGAGCTTTACTAGATATTAGTGCTTATATTCATCGTAATCCTATCCGCACAAATCCCCCAATAGTAAGCACGATGGAAGAGTATCCATACAGTAGTTATCATTTAATTAAAGAAGGGATAAAACCCGCTTTTGAATTTATCGATTATAAACCGTTGATTGAAGCGGTATTGGGGCAAGCGAGTGATGAGTATTGCTCCTATTGTGAAAAAGGGTTTGATAGGATGGGAGGTATATAACGGGTACCACCATTGTACCGGGTACGTACCATCGAAGTGCCACCGTAGTACCTGGTACGTACCACCTTTCTCGCAACATTCAATACTTTATTTCGTCATTACATATGAGAATTGTGCTACAATATTGCGCGGGAGGGTTTAAATAATGAAAAAATGGTTATTAGCAGTAGTGACAGCGGTCGTCCTAGCTGCTTGTGGTGATACGGATACAGCGGAACAATCATCGAAAACAACAGAACAAATCATTGAAGAAGGTACGATTGGTTTTGAAGTGTTAGGTGATTCTATTGAGGAAGCGACAAATGTCCCAGAGGCAGAAAAAGCGGCGATTATAGCGGCATTTAATGAATACATTGATGCTTTTAACTCTGGTGATGCAGAACGCTACGGTAAGACAACAGCAGTCAATGCAGTAGGTTTTGACTATGAGCAAGATGTAGCAGCGTATAAAGAATACTTTGAGCAATACGACTACATTATTAAAACAGCAGAAGATGTGACAATTACAAAATATAGTGAAGATGAAGTGCAATTATATGCGAATGTTACGACAAAATTATTAGAGGCTGGATCAGATGAGGAACTGTCAGATCATGGTCGACAAGTGACGGTTTTTGTAAAAGAAGACGGAGCTTGGAAGGTTACAAGCATTCATTATATTGGCAATATGAACTAAACGAGAGCGTTCTGTGGACAAGTGCACGGAACGCTTTTCTTTAGGAGATAAGAGGCGTAATAAATAGTTGTTGTCGAGATTTGTCTATCTTGCACTTAGGCATTCACATTCTATAAGAGATGCGTTAAACTAGGGGGTATAGGAGAGTGGGGAATTTGATTAAAACTGCAGTCGTAACAGATAGTACGGCGTATTTAACGCAAGAAGAACGCGCACACTATAACATTCATATAGTTCCGTTGAGTGTCAATTTAGAAGACGGTACATATGAAGAAGAAATAACGATTACAGCGCCGGAATTTTATGAAAAGGTGCGCCATGCAAAACAGTTCCCAAAAACGACACAGCCACCGATTGGTAAGTTTGTTGAGCTTTTTGAAAAGCTAGCAAAAGACTATGATGAAGTGGTCACAATTCATTTATCAAGTGGGATTAGTGGAACGTATCAAGGCGCAGTGCAAGCCGGCGATATGGTAGATGATATAGAGGTTTACGCCTTTGATAGCGAAATCGCGTGTGCCCCTCAAGGTATGTTCGTGATTGAAGCAGCGAAAATGGCGCAACAAGGTGCATCAGCGAAAGAAATTATGGCGAAGCTAGAAGCGTTAAAAGTGACGATGAACGCTTACTTTATCGTGGATGATTTAGCACATTTACAACGTGGTGGCCGATTATCAGCTGCTGCTGCTTTAATTGGCGGATTACTACAAGTAAAGCCTGTTTTGCATTTTGTTGATAAAAAAATCGTACCTTTCGAAAAAATTCGCACACGCAAAAAAGCATTGCGTCGTGTAGAAGAACTGTTGAAGGGGGCTACAGAGCAGTATGATCAATTACAAGCTGTCATTATCCATGGGAATTGTGAAGCAGAAGGACGAGCTTGGATGGAACAACTGCAAAAAGATTTCCCAACAGTTGATTTTAAATTCAGTTATTTCGGTCCGGTCATTGCCACGCATTTAGGAGAAGGTGCGCTTGCGATGGGCTGGATGAAAAAAGAAGACTAACAAAAGCGGTTTCTACAGTTTAGTAGAAATTGCTTTTTTTTTAGATAAGAAAGTATAAAAATTTTCAAATTGAAAGAGTGTTTAGCTCCAGCGCCTAACCCCTCGTGACGTTTCGAAATGAGCCTATCTCCAACGCATGTCGGGGCTAGAGTGGGCGCTTGCGCTTTTCTGATTGGAGGGAGAAGGGATGAAGTTAAAACGTTCAAAGCATTTCAAGCAATATAAAGGATTTATAATCGAACCGAGTGTTCAAAATTTTTTATGTGGGCGGGTATGGACAAGAGACGCCACGCTGTTTTCACGTGAAAAAATAGATAGCTATATACAGCACGGTCTCATTGAAGTAAAGGCTGCTATCCGTGAAGGTCCGATTTGCAACAGATGCCTCAGTCAAGATAAAAAACAATTTATTACGTTCCAATGTGCGCGATGCAATAAGCGATGCGTTTATTGTAGGCATTGTATTATGATGGGGAGAATGAGTAGCTGCACACAACTCATGACTTGGATAGGACCACAGCCGCGAAGACACAAAAATCATCTACTTGATTGGAAGAGTCAATTTACACCGCTACAACGAAAAGCGTCCGAGGAGCTGACAGAAAGTATAAAACAAGGGAGCAATCATGTATTGCATGCGGTATGCGGGGCTGGAAAAACGGAGATTTTGTTTACTGCCATATATGATGCATTAAATGAAGGAAAGCGCGTGTGTGTAGCGACACCGAGGACGGATGTAGTGTTGGAACTATATCCGCGTTTTCAGCAAGTATTCCCACACACGACCATTCATGCGCTTTACGGTGATGCCCCGAAACGCTTTAGTTATGCCGAGCTCATCGTCACAACAACGCACCAACTTTACCGATTTGAGCAGGCGTTTGATGTCATGATTGTCGATGAAGCGGATGCGTTTCCGTATACATTCGATGAATCCCTCAAACAAGCGGTAATCAAAGCAAAAAAACAACAGGCACCGATTGCGTTTGTCACAGCTACACCATCGTATCCATTATTACAACAAAAAAAGCACGGCGGTTATTCCTTTATTCCGAGTCGCTATCACGGTTATCCGCTACCCGTACCGCGTTACGATAGTTTGTGGGGGTATGACAAGTCCATTCACAAAAAACATCTACCAAAGAAATTAAAAAAATGGGCAGAAGCTCGCCTTGCCAATAATGAGCCGTTTCTATTATTTTTCCCAACAATCGATTTAATGGAGCAAGCCATTCCATTATTTCAAGCACTCCATCCACAGATTGAGGCGGTACATGCCGAAGACCCAGACCGGAAAGAAAAAGTACTGAACTTACGAAATGAACAGCTAAAAGGACTTCTGACAACAACGATTTTAGAGCGTGGCATTACGATCAAAAATGTGCAAGTCGCAGTAATCGGAGCGGAAAGTAAAGTCTTCACATCAAGTGCACTCATTCAAATTAGTGGTCGGGTTGGACGAAATGCGCAGTATCCAACAGGAGATGTGGTCTTTTTTCACCATGGCATTACAGTAGAAATGGATGCGGCAAAAGAAGAAATCAGGCGGTTAAATAAGGAGGGGTTTCCGCATGCATAAAGAGAACCTACATTGTTTACTATGCGGGACGTTATTGACGGAACAAATTTCGTGGTTGACGCTTATTCAAACATTTCCAACAACAATTTGTGCAAAATGTGAGGGGGAATTTGAACTATATACAAATACTGAACCTGATCATCGTGCGCTATATACCTATAATGAAGCGATGAAGGACTACTTGCATCGTTATAAATTTATGCACGATGTCGTACTAGCAAAAGTGTTTCAAAAACAGCTACACAATATACTACGAAATGAAAAACGAATGATTGTCCCCATTCCGATGCATCCTGAAAAGCTAGTAGAACGTACCTTTTCGCCTATTGATGAACTGCTTATTGCTGCCAAACTACCGTATGAACATTTACTAGAAAAAACGACAACGACGAGTCAAAGTACGAAATCGAGAGAGGAACGCCTGAATACACCACAACTTTTTCGTATAAAAGGGCACGTAAAACATACAGATTACGTGATTTTTGACGATATTTATACAACAGGTACTACGATAAACCATGCGAAAAAAGTGTTACTAGAAGCGGGTGCAAAATCTGTGACATCTGTGACGCTTATTCGCGGTTAAGAGAAAGAAATGGAGATTTTGAAAAGGATTTACTGCTATAATTGTTTGTAGTGTATACTATATTCATAGAATGAACGGAAAAATTGGAGGGATTGGCATGGCGGAATTACGTAATTGCCCAATGTGTGGAGGATTTTTCAATTACACAGGTTTACGCGAGGTTTGTCATAATTGCTCGCAAAAGGAAGAAGACCTGTATCAAATCGTTTACCGCTTTTTAAGAAAACGTGAAAATCGTGCAGCGACAATTGAACGTATCGAAGAAGCAACAGGGGTAGACAGCGACCTTTTATATAAATGGGTGAAAAAGGGACGTTTACATAGAGCGATGTTCCCAAATTTAGGATATCCATGTGATAACTGTGGACGCTTAACGAATAAAGGGAAGCTTTGTGATGCATGTACGGAAGCTTTACAATCAGATTTACGTACATTTGAGGCAGCAAAAGAATTCCGTGAAAGTATCCTACAACAAGACCGTGCAACCTATCATGCAGACAATAAGAAAAAGTAAGAAACAGCCAGCTTCCTGTAAAAAAGGGGCTGGTTTTTATTTATATCCGGCTATGAATAGGGGAGTTTTTACAATTAAGTGAAGGGAGACAATGTAGGTTTTAAGGACTATTAATTTCGTATGCTATACTAATATTTAATGCGTATTAAGTGTTTTACTGACATTAGTACTAGTTGCTTTAAAGGTTTTTTATTTAATACGTTAACTTTTACCGGAAGTGACCGAAATAGAAAATAGACAAGAAAATGGTGGGAGGAGGAATGGATAATGAAAATCAATGGGATTGGCTTAAATCATATTAATCCATATAACAAAGCAAACCGTCCTGTACAGACAAATAAAGCAGGACAATCATTTGCCGATAAGTTAGAAATTTCATCCGCAGCAAAAGGAATGAAAGTAACAACAGAATATACAGAAGCTCGTGCAGAACGTGTACAACAGTTAAAGGCTGAAATTGAGTCTGGCGAGTACAAGGTGGATGCCCGTAAAGTAGCGGAAGATATGCTGAAATATTATCGTTTTTAAAAGGAGATATGCTACGTGTCAGTAGAAAACCTTATTTCAACGCTTGAGAAGCTTGAAAGAATGCATAAAAGCTTACTTGAATTAGCGAATAAAAAAACAGATTTAATCAAGGCAAACGACATGGAGCAACTGGATGACATGTTAAAAACGGAACAGGCTCATGTAGCAGCGATTGAAACACTGGAGCAACAGCGTCAGAAGATGGTAACGGATTACCTACAAGCAAAGGGAATTGCTTTCACTGGCACACCGACTGTCGCACAAGTGATTGATGCAGCTGATGGGGCTGAAAAACAAGCATTACAAGAAGTACGTGAACGACTAGTGGAGCTTGTGACAACGTTAAAACAGCAAAATGATTTAAATCAAAAGCTTGTGTTCCAATCGCTGCAATTTGTCAATTTCACATTAGATATGTTACAACCACAACGTAATCAAACGAATACATTTAATTATTCGGGTGCAGAAGTGCGCGGCGAAGCAAATATTGCGAAAAAGTCATACTACAATTCACAAGCATAGGACGTATGCTTAATCGCATACGTCTTTTAAATGAAAACTACATCCTGTCATACGGATTACATAAGGAGGAAGCAATATGCGTTCTACATTTATGGGGTTAGAAGCAAGTAAACGCGGTCTGTTTGTACAACAATCTGCGCTTTATACAACAGGTCACAATATTTCAAATGCCAATACATTAGGGTACTCTCGCCAACGTGTGAATATGCAAGCAACACCAGGTTATCCATATCCGGGTCTTAACTCACCGACATATCCTGGTCACTTAGGAACGGGGGTTGAAGCTGGTTCTATTCAGCGTATACGGGATCAGTTTATCGACCGCCAGTACCGACAAGAGACAAATAAACTTGGGTATTGGGAATCGACAACACAATCGATTTCGCAAATGGAAGATATTATGACTGAACCATCAGAATTTGGTATTAACCAAGCATTTACAGACTTTTGGAAATCGATGGAGGATGTCATTGATAATCCGAAAGACACAGCAGGTCGTCAAGTGATGATTTCAAAAGGGCAAGCACTTGCTGAGGCATTTAACTATATGGATACTCAGTTAAAGCTAATTCAAGGGAACATCGGAAATGAAATCAATGTTTCTACTGAAAAAGTAAATTCAATTTTAAAACAAATTGCTGCGATTAATAAACAAATTTTAGCCGTTGAACCGAATGGTTATGTACCGAATGATTTATACGATGCACGTGATTTATTAGTAGATGAGTTAAACGAATATATCCCTGTTTCCATCTCGATGGTAGAGTCAGGGGGGCTTGCGAAAGATGTAGCTGAAGGAAGCATGACGATTAAGTTCAAGCCGTTTGAGGGTGGTCCTGAGATTACACTTGTTGACGGGAAAAACTATGCTACATTAGCAACAACAGATACGAACGGTGCTCCAATTGATGGTGATGTTGACGATCAAACAACGAATGGTTTTGCTGAATTTGGAGCGATTAATGTATCAGACTTAGGTGACCCTCCAGCAGATGCTTTAACAAATGCTGTTGCGACGATTGACTATAATACGTTAGAGCCAAGTAAAGGGAAATTATTGTCGTTAGTGGATGCATATGGGCATAGTGGGGGGGAAGGACTTTACCCTGAAATGCTGAAAAAACTAGATGTATTAGTGAACGATTTTATCACTGCATTTAACGAGCAACATAAAAAAGGTTTTGATTTAGATGGTGCCCCAGGTGTAGATTTCTTCTCAGGAACTTCGGCACGCGATATAAAGGTAGAAATTACTGATCCTAAACAAATTGCGGCTTCTGGTGCGGCTGGCGAAGAAGGAAATAATGAAAATATTCGATTATTAGCTCAACTGCATTCTGACACACGTCCTAATTTACAAAACGGGACATTCCAAACATATTATAAATCCCTTACTGGTGAATTGGCGGTTAAAGGGCAAGAGGCGATTCGTAATGCTTACAACTCGGGCACCCTTCATTTACAAATTGCCAATAGTCGTGCATCGATGAGTTCGGTTTCTTTAGATGAAGAAATGACCAATATGATTACATTCCAACAAGCTTACAATGCGAATGCACGTATGATTACAGTAGTAGATGAAATATTAGAGAAAATTATCAATGGTATGGGTCGAGTAGGTCTATAATTTTCCGAAGAATCTTATTCATTTATAGATTGGTGAAAGGGGTATAACAATGACACGCGTTACACAATCGATGTTATCAAGTAATATGCTACGCAACTTAAATTCTAGCTATAATAAAATGTCGAAATATCAAGATATGCTTAACTCAGGAAAAGTTATTACACGTCCATCAGATGACCCAGTGGTTGCAGTAAAAGGGATGGGCTACCGCGTTGAACTAGACAAAAATGAGCAATATAAACGCAATATACGTGAAGCACATACTTGGTTAGATTCGACAGATGAGGCATTGGATCAAGTTGGTTCTGCTATGAAGCGCGTAAAAGAATTAATCGTACAAGCGGCTAATGATACCAATACAGCAGATGACCGTCAAAAGATTAATGCAGAAATTAAACAAATTAAACAACAATTGCGTGATATCGCTAATACAAAAGTAGGAGAAAACTATATTTTCTCTGGCACACATACTAGTAAGCCATTATATACAGATCAAACAGGTCCTCAAAACCCTGCAATTACAACGGGAGCGGCAGGGGAGATTAAAATTAACGTATTTGACGGCATTTCTACGAAGCTGAATACACCTGGTAATGATTTCTTCAAGGAAATTGATGATTTTATGGGACGGGTAGACACGGTACTTCAAAGTAATGCGACGAGCGAGGAAATTAGCAGTGCGCTAGGGCTAGAGATGACGGACGGTGGGGGTGGAAATATCCCCGCTCTTGACGGAGTATATGAAAAAACACTTACTTTACGAGCTGAAGTTGGGGCACGCCAAAATCGAGTGGAAATGATGGAAAATCGTTTAGATGTTCAAGCAATAAATGTCACAAAACAAAAATCGCTAAACGAAGATACGGATTATGCAGAAACGATTACACAGATGGTAACCCAAGAATCAATTCATCAAGCCGCATTGTCTGTAGGTGCAAAAGTTATTCAGCAAACTTTAGTTGACTTCATCCGTTAGGTGAAATCAACTAAAGATCTGCCCTGAAAGCGAAGCGACAGGGGCAAACAACGAAGTGAAAATTCTATACTGAGAGTGATATCGTAATCACTGTGTAATAAAATGAAAAGCAGCGTTTGGACTTGATTGTTCAAACGCTTTTATTGAAAGGAGCTAAATACATGAGACTCCCACAAATTCAAATTCGAACGACTGATATTAAAATGAATTTACAAATTGATAAGCCCAAACAACATATCGAACAACCTCGAGCAAAGCAAACAATAGAACAACCAGCAGCCATTTTAGATATTAATACTACACGAGGACAACTGAAAATCGACTCTTCTCAAGCAAGACGTGATTTAGGATTAATTGGTCCGCTGGAATCAGGCAAAAATTATGCTGAAAAAGGGAAGCGAGAATCATTAAAAGGAATGGCTCGCCGTGCAAGTGAAGGTCGGCAATTGATGGAAAGCGCGGGGAAAGATCAAGGTCGAGCGCCTCTCCAAAGTATCGCTAAACAAAATCATGGTCCAAAACGTCCAGGGCCATATAATATCAAGTTCGTTCCATCAATTGGGTCTGTGAAAATTGACTATACTCCTGGTAAAACAGATATTAACTTCACACCACAAAAACCAAAAATTGACGTTCAAGTGAACAAACCTATTCATAAATACACACCGGGTGATGTAACTGGTACAATGTTACAAAGACCAGATGTAGAAATTGATGTTATTGGTTAAAAGGAGAGAGCGATATGCTTATTCAGACGAAATTTTTAGGCGAAGTAGAGATTAAAGAATCAGAAATTGTAACATTTGAAAACGGTTTACCAGGATTCCCTGACTATCAAAGATTTATTCTATTATCATTAGATGCAGATTTACCTTTAGCCTTGCTCCAATCAACAGAAGAAGCTACGATTGGTTTTGTAGTAGCTTTCCCATTTGCATTTAAACAAGACTATGCGTTTGATTTAAGTGATGAAGATAAAGAAGATTTACAAATTGAAAAAGAAGAAGAAGTTATTACATATTCGATTGTGACACTACAAGAAACGTTTGCAGATTCCACAATCAATTTATTGGCTCCAGTCATTATTAATACAAATAAGCAGCTCGGTAAGCAGATTGTGTTGCAAGATAGCAAAGCTTATTCTTTACGATTCCCGATACAACAAACAGTAGGAAGTGCGAAATAAATGTTAGTACTATCACGAAAAAAAACAGAGTCCATTATGATTGGCGATCACATTGAAGTGAAAATCTTAGCGGTCGAAGGCGATCAAGTAAAAATAGGGATTGTCGCACCAAAATCCGTAAAAGTTCATCGTTCGGAAGTATTCGAAGCCATTCAAGAGCAAAATAAGGCAGCGTTAAATACGAATATCGATATATTAAAGCAATGGAAGAAATAATATGAAGAATTTGATTATGTGTCTATCTTAACAGACAAAAAATTTCTTCAAAAAATTTTAAAAAACTATTAAACAATGAAAAGTAATTACGATATATAGATTGTAAGGAAGAGGATAGCACCTCAACCAAAACTTTCCCACAAGGACGTGGGTCATAAAAAACATTCAAGGAGGAATTCCAAATGAGAATTCAACACAACATTTCAGCTTTAAACACACACCGTAACCTTGGTTTCAACAACACTCAAGCTTCTAAAAACCTTGAGAAATTATCTTCAGGTTACAAAATCAACCGTGCTGGCGATGACGCTGCTGGTTTAGCAATCTCTGAAAAAATGCGCGGACAAATCCGTGGTCTTGACATGGCGACTAAAAACGCTCAAGACTCGATTTCTTTAATCCAAACTGCTGAGGGTGCTCTTAACGAAACTCACGCTATCTTACAACGTATGCGTGAATTAGCAGTACAATCTGCAAACGATACAAACGTAACTTCTGACCGTGGTGATTTACAAAAAGAAATCAACGCACTTTCTGAAGAAATTACTCGTATTGCTAACAACACAGAGTTCAATACTCAGAAATTATTAAATGGTTCATTCTCTGGTAAGAAATTCCATATCGGTGCAAATGCTAGCCAAGATATTTCATTAACTATTGGAACAATGACAGCTGCAAAATTATCAGTATCTAAAATCAGTATTTCGTCTCAAGCTGCTGCAAATACTGCAATTACAACTATTAACACAGCAATCACTACAGTTTCTGCAACTCGTTCTGATTTAGGGGCTGTTCAAAACCGTTTAGAGCACACTATCAACAACTTAGGTGCAACTTCTGAAAACTTAACAGCAGCAGAATCACGTATCCGTGATACTGATATGGCAAAAGAAATGATGGGCTTCACTAAGAACAACATCTTAATGCAAGCTGCTCAATCTATGTTAGCTCAAGCTAACCAACAGCCACAAGGCGTACTTCAATTATTACAATAATTGAATAGCGTTTAGTATAAAATGAAGGAATCTATCTTTCGGATAGATTTCTTCATTTTTTTTTTTTTTTGACGATAGTAGAAAAGAGGTGGTAAATTTGAGTAATAATATAATTGAATATCTGAATACGAACAACGGTGTAAAAACTGTTAAAGTAAATAATTATCTTTTACATAGTAAGTACGATCCTATTACGGAAGCGAAGAGGATTGTAGAAAAAGAATTTGAGCCAAATTATGTTCATGTAGTTTTTGGATATGGGTTAGGTTATCTTGTAGACGAATTAAAAAAGAAAATACATAATACAGAAAATCTAATTGTTATTGACCCTCTTTATAGCGAAATCAATAGTGCTATAGATAAAAATATTGATTTTACTTTTATCGAAGAAATAAATAATGAAGCTATTGAACAGTTTGTCGCTAAATCCCTAAATAATTTAAGCGCTAAAGTAAAGGTTATTTGCTCTCCAAATTATGATAAAATTTTAGAAAAAGAATTACTAGTTGTATTAGAAAGTATTAAAACAGTTCAAAGAATTCATCAGGTAGGGGAAAATACGACAAGGCAATTTTCTTTTGCATGGCAGGAGAACTATATTCATAATCTCCTTCATGCATATACTAATCATTCTTTTAAGGAGTTAAAACAACGATATATTTGTCCAGTAATTGTGATTTCAGGAGGTCCTTCTTTAAAAAAGCAGATTCCCTTACTAAAAAAAATTGAGGGAAAAGCCCTAACGATTGCTTCTGGGTCTACTATTAACTCCTTGTTAAACCATGGGATAGAACCTGACTATGTAGTATCTATAGACGGTGGTACTGCGAATTTTAACCATTTTAAGGAGATAAATAAAATTAAATCTCATTTAATCTTTGGGTTTAGTAGTCATTATAAAATTCAAGAGGAATTTCCTAATACTCAATATGCAATATTAGATGCAGGCGACGAAGATTTCCAAAGCTACATTAAGGATAAATTTAATATTGAAGTCCCACTAATTGCAGGAGGTGCTTCGGTAGCGAATTTTGCATTCACCGTTGCCTGCTTTATGACAAAGGGACCTATTGCAGTCATTGGCCAGGATTTGGCCTATACTGATAATAAATCACATGAAGATAGTAATAAGCACTTTATAAAAGTAGATGAAGCCTTTAAGAAAGAGCGAGGTATGTTTGAAGTAACGGGTTATAATGATGATAAAGTTCTAACGGATTATGCTTTTTTACTTATGAAAAAAGACTTTGAAAGACTTAATAGGCAAATCCAGCATCCTTCGCCAATTTTTAATTGTACTGAAGGTGGCGCAAAAATTGAAGGAATGGAGCAACTGTCATTTTTAGAATTTTGTAATCATTATGCTGATGAAAAAATCGTAGATAAAGTAATTGTTTCTTCAAAACAACAAGGTATTGATAAGAATAGTTTTATTAGTAAGATGCAGGATGAGATTTCGATTTATAATAAAATAATTACTGAGATTGAAATTGGACTAGTGACATTAGGAAGAAATAGATCGAATACTTATTTTGAAAAAAGTGTTTTACGTGAACTAGATAAAATAGATAAAACCATAAAAAAATATAGAGTAAAAACAGCGATGAATCATATATTTGATCCTATAACAATGGATGTTTTACGTAATTTTGAGCCAATTCCAGGAGAAAGTGATACAGAAGCTTACCAAAGAGTATTTGCTCAGAACAAAGAGCTTTATACAAGACTATTAGAGGCTTTTAAAATAACAAAACAATATATTTTAGATGCAATAGAGAATGCCAATAAATTAATGTGAGGTTTTGAACATGGAAGATATTTTAAATGAAACAATTTTCAGTTTTAATGAATATATAGAGAAATTACCTGGAGGATGTATGATGATTGCAAATACTTTACGTGATGATCGTATTGCCGAAGCTCTTACTCATATCCGGGATTTTTCGGAAGGCGCTGGTTGGATAATAGAGGCGAGTGGCCTATTACAAGAAAATAATGTGTCTATTACATTTGATATGACAAAGATTATAGATTATCTAGAAGAAATAAATAATGGGTTGTCTATTGGTGATTATAATTTAGTGGCGGATATATTCGAATATGAAATTGTTCCATTTTTTTCAGCGATAGAAGTAGGAGCTTCTAATAATCAATGATATTTGAAAAAATTGAAGCGAGGGATGGTACTAATACATTAAAAGTAAATAATATTCTTTTATATAGTAAGTATCGGCCGATAAAAGAAGTGGACAAATTCATTGAGAGCGAATTCGATAATAACGCTAAAGGATATTTATTGATTGGGTTAGGATTAGGATACCATCTGCATTCTTTAACTAAACTAGTAGCGGGGAGAAAACCCATCCTTGTCTATGCCTTGGATAATCAAGAAATAGAGCTATATCGATCAGAGACCATTGATATGGAATTACTGAATAATGTAATGATTACAACAGATGTTAAAAAAATTGCTGTTCATAAGGATTATCAAATCATTATACCTCATGTATGGTTACAAGTAATGGATAAAAATCATTCTCTTTATCATTTGCTAATGGATATTAAAATGAAGCAGGTGTCTTATAAACGCTTCTCGCCAATGATGGAAATAAATTTTCATGAAAATATTCAGCAACAGTATTTTAAAGTGCAAAATTTTAAAGAAAATTTAAAACAGAAAAAAGTATCTTGTCTAATTTCTAGCGGTCCATCTTTAAACGTTACCGAAAAATGGTTGAAAGCTGTTAAAGACGATGTATATATATTATGTGTAGGATCTGCCTTGAAAGTACTAATGAGGGAAGGCGTTGTTCCAGATGGTGTAATTATATCGGATTGCCAACCAACTATTTTTGAGCAATTAGATGGTTCAGAGTATAAAGGAGATCTCTTCTTTTTAAGTACAGCAGATTCTAATACGGTAAGATCTCATGAGGGAGATAAATATATATTACTACAAAAGGGATATGACCTAGCAGAGCAATACGCAAAGAAAGTATCTTATCCATTATTAGAAACGGGTGGTTCGGTAGCTACTACAGGCTTTAGTTTGTTGGAATATCTAGAGTTTGAAACTGTAATCTTATTTGGTCAAGATCTAGGTTTCGCTACTAAACATACACATGCTATAAATTCTACTTCGGGTAGAGAATTATTAAAGGGAGAAGAATTTATTGAAATAGAGTCCAACATTGGAGAATCTATTAAAACATTGCCTAATTTAAATAGTTATTTAAGATGGTTTAATGCAAAATGTAAAATAAGTGTATGTCAGGTGTACAATACAGCTGAACAAGGAGCGAAAATAGAAGGTGTTCCTTTAGTAAATGAAAAACAATTTTATAAACTTATAAAAAACCCATAGATTTATGGGTTTTTCTTTATGTTTTAAACAATTTGTCGATATATATATTATAAAATTCCGATATAATAAATATACTTAATGGACTTATCTAAATATCTATAATTAGAAAATAACCTCAAAATTAATAGTAAGATAGGAGTTTTAAATAATGACATTAGTTAATAAAACTGTGCTAGTAACAGGCGGCACAGGGTCCTTCGGGAAGAAATTTATACATAAGGCGCTGAATGAAGGTGTGAAGAAAGTAATTGTTTTCAGCCGTGATGAGCTGAAGCAATATGAAATGAAACAAGAATTCCAAGATGAACGTATTCGATTCTTTATCGGAGATGTACGAGATAAGGATCGCCTTTATCGTGCATTTGACGGTGTAGATATTGTCATTCATGCAGCCGCAATGAAACATGTAGATGCGTGTGAATATAATCCATTTGAGGCAGTAAAGACAAACATTCACGGTGCTCAAAATATTATTGAGGCTGCAATTGATCGGGGGGTTGAGAAGGTAATTGCGCTTTCTACAGATAAGGCATGTAGCCCAATAAATTTATATGGTGCAACAAAATTAGCATCTGATAAACTATTCGTCGCGGCAAATGCTTATGTAGGAGAAAAGAAAACACGTTTTGCAGTTGTGCGTTATGGTAATGTTGTAGGAAGTCGAGGTAGTGTTGTGCCATTCTTTAAAAAAATTAAAGAAACTGGAAAATTACCTATTACAGATGAACGGATGACACGTTTTTGGATTACACTCGATCAAGGTGTACAGTTTGTTTTAGATAGTTTAGAGCGTATGTATGGTGGCGAAATTTTTGTTCCGAAAATTCCTAGTATGAAGGTAACTGATTTAGCAAAAGCAATTGCACCAGAATGTGAAATTGAAATTATTGGTATTAGACCTGGCGAGAAATTACATGAAGCGATGATTATGGAAGACGATGCACGCCACACTTTAGAGTTTGACAATTACTATGTTATCCAACCAGAGTTAGCTTGGTGGCCACAAGGGCAGTTAATTGGCGGTAAAGCTTTGCCTGATGTTTTTGCCTATACGAGTGATAATAATTCAGAGTGGTTAACAGTTGAACAATTACAAGAGCTGGTGGAGAAAATGTAGTCTTTGACTGCATTTTTTTCTGTAAGGAGAGAATAGTATTGAGAGATTCTTATTTACCATATGGGAAGCAATGGATTGAAGATGATGATATAGATGCCGTAATAAAGGTATTAAAGAGTAATTTTTTAACGACTGGTCCAACAATTGCTTGTTTCGAACAAAAGGTAGCTAAATATGTAGGAGCAAAATACGCAGTAGCTTTTTCGAATGGGACAGCAGCACTTCACGCTGCATGTTTTGCTGCAGGAATAGGTGAAGGAGATGAAGTGATTACAACACCTATAACCTTTGCGGCAAGTGCAAATTGTGTACGATATGTTGGCGGAACAGTAGTTTTTGCTGATATTAAGGAAGATACCTATAATATAGATCCCATAGAAATTGAAAAAAATATTACGTCAAATACAAAAGCGATCATTCCTGTGCATTTTACAGGACAACCTGTACAGCTAGATGAGATTCATGCTATTGCAAAAAGGCATAATTTACTTGTAATTGAAGATGCTGCACATGCGCTAGGTGCTCAATATAAAGGGGAAAAAATCGGCGCATTAAGTGATATGACCATGTTTAGCTTTCATCCTGTAAAACATGTTACAACAGGGGAGGGTGGCGTTATTACAACTAATAATGAATATTTCTATAAACAGCTATTACAATTCCGTTCCCACGGCATTACGAGAGACTCAGAAAGTTTATCGGAAAATGAAGGTCCTTGGTATTATGATATGCATTTTTTAGGCTATAACTACCGAATGACAGATATTCAAGCAGCTCTCGGTATTAGTCAAATGAGTAAGTTAGAAGGGTTTGTATCACGTCGTCGTGAGATAGCCAAATTATACAACGAGGCATTTAAAGAAAATGAATTGATTATTACTCCTAAACAACATTTAGGTGGGGACTCCAGTTGGCATCTATACATTATTCAATTAAACTTAGCAAAAATAAATGCAACTAGAAAAGATATTTTTGAATCATTAATAGCTCAAAATATTGGAGTAAATGTTCATTATATTCCAGTGCATACGTTGTCATATTATCAACAATTAGGTTATAAGAAAGGCTCTATGCCAAAATCTGAGGAACTATATGAAGCTATTATTACATTACCTTTATTTCCCAAGATGTCAAATGATGATGTACAGGATGTAATTTATGCAGTAAAAATAGAGCTAGAAAAGGTGAGGAAATGAGAATTGTTGCAATAATACAAGCAAGGATGGGTTCTACACGCTTACCAGGGAAAATTCTGAAGAAAGTAAATAATAAACCTCTACTTTCTTATCAAATTGAACGTCTACAACAAAGTCAGTACATAAATGAATTAGTGATAGCTACGACAATTGAAACGCAAGATGATTTAATAATAGAGTTTTGTAAAGAGAATTCTATATTATATTTTAGAGGGTCTGAAACAGATGTTCTGTCCAGATACTATGAGGCAGCTTTAGCTTTTAAAGCAGATGCAATTGTTCGGATTACGTCAGATTGCCCAATTATTGATGTGCAAATAGTAGATAAAACGATACAGCATTTTATAGAAAGTGATAAATTCGATTATGTTTCAAATACTGTAGAAAGAACATACCCCCGAGGATTAGATACAGAAATATTTTCATTTGGCGCACTAGAAAAAGCGTATCATGAGGCTGTGTTAGAAAGAGATCGTGAGCATGTAACTGCTTATTTCTATACAAATCCTGATGTATTCTCAATGGGTCATATTAAAAATGATATGGATTACAGTAAATATCGATGGACTGTTGATACTATAGAGGACTTTGAATTAATAAAAAAAATAATTCAAGCACTATATGTTAAAAAGCCCTTATTTAGCTTACAAGATACAATAAAGGTTATGAATGAAAATCCTATATGGTTCAATATTAATGCTCATATAGAACAAAAGAAATTATAGGTGATGGCATGAACGTATTTATTCGCGTAGATGCTTCTTTCGAAATTGGTACAGGGCATGTGATGCGCTGCTTAACTTTAGCGCATCGACTAAAAAAAGAAGGAAAGCAAGTAGCATTTATTTGTAGAGTTACAAATGGGGACTGTATTGAATTAATAGAACAGCAAGGTTTTCGAGTATATAAATTGCGAATTTGTGAGGGGTCTTTGTGGACTTATGTAGCAGATGATTGGCAAACAGATGCTAGGGATACGATTGATATTTTAAGAAAACATAGTGTCGAAAAGTTAATTATTGACCACTATTCAATTGATATTAGGTGGGAACAATTAATTCGACCATTTACGAAAGAAATAATGGTTATTGATGACTTAGCGAATCGTCAGCATGATTGTGATATTTTATTAGATCAAAATTATTATCTGAATATGAAAAATAGATATGATGGTTTAGTCCCTTCAACTGCAAAATTACTACTCGGTCCATCTCATGCTTTATTAAGAGAAGAGTTTATGGAAGCAAAGAAGCATATTAAACCTTTTAACGGCAGGGTGGAGAGATTATTTATTTTCTTTGGTGGCAGTGATCCAACGAATGAAACAGAAAAAGTTCTATGTGCAATACTGCCTTTAATCAAAAAATATAATTTAGAAGTAGACGTTGTTGTAGCGAGCTCTAATCCGAATAAAAATCGGATTAAAGAAATCTCTTTAACATGTAATAGAATTGATTACCACTGCCAAATCAATAATATGGCCGAATTAATGGCTAAAGCAGATTTAGCTATTGGTGCAGGTGGAGCAACTACTTGGGAAAGGACATTCTTATTTTTACCTTCTATTATAATTTCTGTAGCAGAAAATCAAATAGAAATCGCAAAAAATGTGGATAGGGAAGGGGTTTGCAACTATTTGGGGTTTTATAAAGAAGTAAAGGTTGACGATATATACAATGCTTTACTTTTACTATTAAATGAATCTTCATTAATTAATCATATGATATTAAAAATAAAAGAATTTTTGAGGTCAATATGAATATACTATACTTAGGTCCGAAAAGAGAAGAGTTTATCAATAAACTGAAACTATTTGGTGATAATTTTGTTGTTTTAGATAATAAATTATCAACAGATTTTGTCATTAGTAATAAATTTGATTTAGTTATTAGTTATGGATATAGATATATTATTTCAGAAGAAATAATTAACATAATGAAAAACAAAATAATTAATTTACATATCTCTTATTTACCTTGGAATCGTGGTGCTGATCCTAATTTTTGGAGCTTTCTAGAAAATACAAAAAAGGGGGTTTCTATACACTTGATAGACGAAGGGATTGATACAGGGGATATTTTAATTCAAAAAGAAGTAACCTTTACTGACAATGATACTTTACGTACAAGTTATAATAAGTTAAGTATAGCAATAGAAGCACTGTTTATTGAGCATTGGTCGAAAATTCGTTTAGGAAAATATATACCAATAAAACAAAATTTAAATGAAGGATCTATCCATTTTAGTAAGGATAAACAACTATATACGTATTTGCTTACAGATGGTTGGGATACACCAATTATAAAAATTAAGAAATGAGGGTGAAGAATGAAATTTAACACTTCATTACTAAATTCAACTACAAAACCATTTATTATTGCTGAAATGTCAGGTAATCATAATCAATCCTTAAATCGTGCTATAGAAATAGTAGAAGCTGCAGCAGCATCAGGAGCACATGCATTAAAAATCCAAACATATACAGCGGACACATTAACTCTAAATGTTGATTCATCTGATTTTATTATTAGTGATGAAGAAAGCTTATGGAAAAATAGAAAATTATATGATCTATATAATGAAGCATATACCCCATGGGAATGGCATAAGCCTATTTTTGATCGAGCAAAAGAATTAGGCATGATTGCTTTTAGTACGCCATTTGATGAAACCGCAGTTGACTTTTTAGAAGAGTTAGATGTGCCAATTTATAAAATTGCGTCCTTTGAAAATACAGATTTACCACTTATCAAAAAAGTAGCAACTACAGGAAAGCCGATGATTGTATCAACTGGAATGGCTACATTAGCTGAATTAGATGAATTGGTCCGAACTGCAAAAGAAGCAGGATGTAAAGATCTAATACTATTAAAATGTACAAGCACGTATCCAGCAACACCTGAAAATACAAATATTTTAACAATTACACATATGAGGAAATTATTCGAAGATGTACAAATTGGATTGTCCGATCATACGATGGGGATTGGTGTAGCTGTAGCAAGTGTTGCGTTAGGTGCAACAGTAATTGAAAAACATTTCACTCTAAACCGTGCCGATGGTGGTGTGGATTCAGCATTTTCTATGGAGCCAGCTGAGATGAAAGCATTAGTAGAGGAAACAGAGCGTGCTTGGTTAGCTATGGGGAAAGTTACATATGGCCCAACAGAAAAAGAAAAAGCATCATTAAAATTCCGACGTTCTATTTATGTATCTCAAGATATTAAAGCGGGCGAGAAATTTACAAAGGATAATATAAAAATTGTTCGTCCTGGGTATGGTCTTGAACCTAAATATTATGAAAATATATTGGGGAAAGTTACTAGTAAGTCTATCACTAAAGGAACTCCTTTAAGTTATCAGCATTTATTTTAGTTTATATGTTGAAAGGTTTTAAAAATAAATTCTAGGATGATGTAGAAATATGAGACCAATATTGATACCTGAATATTTAAATGATTTTAGTTGTATTGGAAGTACTTGTGAAGATACGTGTTGTGCAGGTTGGAATGTTACAGTAGATAAAAAAACTTATCAGACCTATCGTAAAGTACGTCAATCTGGAATTACAGATAAACTACAAAAATATGTAAAACGAGATCGAAAACAAAAAGATGATTCCGAATATGCTAAGTTTATGTTAAATGAAAATAATAAGTGTCATATGATGTTAGAGGATGGGTTATGTAGTATTCATAAGGAATTAGGAGAAGAGTATTTATGTAATACATGCGCTATTTATCCTAGACACCTTACGCGAGTAGGTGGTGTCACAGAAAAAAGTTTAACATTATCTTGCCCAGAGGCGGCTAGAGTAGTTCTGCTGCGTGAAGAAGGTATAGGATTTATTGAAACAGAGGAACCTAAAAATACTCGTGGGCTTATGGCTAGTGAGCTCACATTAGAAAAGCATCCACACTTTTGGGATTTACGTATTTTTGCAATTCAACTATTGCAAAGTCGCCAACAACCAATAGAAATTCGTTTAATAGTATTAGGGCTTTTCATTCAAAAAATTGAGCAATTAAAGTCAAGTGAGTTTGAAAAAGAGTTGCCACGGATTATGGAGGATTATCTATGCCGTTTAGATAATGAAGAATTTATCGAATCGTTAAAAAATATAAAAAGAAATTTAAATTTCCAATTGAATTTAGCACGCGATTTAATTCGTTATCGTATGACAGGCGACGTAACTTCAGAAAAGTATGTAAAGATTCTGCAACAATTGGTAGATGGACTAGGATTAGAAGAAAATGCTGACCATAAAGTGGATGATATTGAAAAGACTATTAATAAGTATCAAGAATCCTATAAGAATTATTATCTTCCATTTATACAAAAGCAAGAGTATATACTTGAAAATTATATTGTGAATTATATATTTAAGAATTTATTTCCAAATGACTATAATACAACGTTTGAAAGTTATATGATGCTGGTTATTCATTTTACATTAATTAAACTGCATTTAATAGGTATGGCTGCGAAACAGCATAAATTAAATCAAGAAATGGTAATAGAATGCGTGCAACAACTTGCAAAGATCATTGAGCATAATCCTTCTTATTTACAAGGTGTACGTGAAGGTATGGAAAATTCAAGCTATAATACAATGGGACACATGTTTGTAATGATAATGAATTAAAGGAATTCTAGAAGAATCAGACACATTCACAAAGCTTGATATTATTAAAGATGGCTATCAATTTCTTGTGCTAAAAATCAAATTTTATATATGAGAATTTCAGTTTTTTATTGATGATTTATGGGAAAACTGAAATTCTCTTTTTTTTATCCGATATTATTTATAATAACGCTTGTATTAGATTCAAGGAGGATGGAAAACATGCGTATCACAGAACATACAAATGCTGATGCAAGAGTGGTAAGTAAATCTGTTACTAACAATTCACCAATCGTAGAGAAGGTAGTAAAGCAAGGAAGCGAAGCTACAGATAAAATATTTACATCTACAGTTGAACAAGTACAGACTCTTGATAATAGCGAAGAAACGAGAGCGAAAGTACAAGAAGCTGTCAATAAAATGAATGAAATGCTAGAAGTGAATCACAGTACTTCTAAATTTATGTATCACGACGGCTTAGAACGATATTATGTAACAGTAGTCAATAAAGATACAGATGAAGTAGTAAAAGAAATACCACCGAAAAAGCTTTTAGATGCTTTTTATGAAATGCAAAAAATGCTTGGCATGATAGTAGATGAAAAAATATAAAATTGTTTTAAAAACAAGGAGGAAAATAGAATGGTAATGCGTATTGGTGGATTAGCGTCCGGAATGGACATCGATGAGTTAGTCAAAAAATTAATGTCTGCGGAGAAAGCGCCATTAAATAAGTTATATCAAAAGAAAACAACATATGAGTGGCAACGAGACGCTTATCGTAGCGTAAATACAAAGCTTAAAACTTTTGACACATATATTGCAGATAATTTAATTTTAAAAAGTTTAACTTCTAAAACAGCAACAAGTTCAAATTCTAGTTTAGTGTCAGCAATTGCAACTGGTAAAGCAACGGGTTCAATTTCCATTGAAGGGGTTTCCCAACTAGCGACAGCTGCACGTGGTGTAGGAAATCAAATTAACGCAACAGGATCTACGAAATTGAGTGAACTAAGTATTGGTGAAACTTCTATTGAATTAAAGGCTATTCAAAGTAACGGAAGTATGGCCACAACAGCGACAAAAATTGAATTCGATCCAAGTACGACAACTGTAGATCAATTAATTAGTAAGATTAATTCAAGCAATGCAGGTGTTAGTGCAATTTTCGAAGGTGGTAGACTATCAATTACTGCTAAGAATACAGGGGATAATAAGTCTGGTGCAGAAGTACAAGTAACTGCCGGAGCAAATGTTTTCGGTAAACTAGGTTTTTCATCATTAGCTAGTCAAGCATCAGGAGATTTAGCTTCTGGGGGAACAAATGCGGTATTCCAAGTTAATGGTATTGCAACGGAACGTTCTACTAACAATTTTACAATTAATGGATATAATTTAACGCTTAAAGAAACATTTAACCAAGGTTCTACTATAGCAAGTAAATACAATGCAGCTTGGACTGAATGGGATAACGCGACTAATAAGACTGATTTTACTGATTTGGCTAATAAAGTAAGCGCCGCGACAAGTGAGTATAATACAGCAAACAGCGCATACGAAACTGAATATAATGCTGTTTTTTCAAATGCTCAATTAACTGAAGATGAGCAAGCAACGTATAACAAAATTAACAATCGTAATTTATTGATGAATTTGACTTCAACTGATATGACTGAAATAAAATCTCTAGCAGCAGATATTTCTTCAGATGAGAATTTTAATACTTGGTTAGAAAATGCAACTTCAGGTGAAATTTCTGACGATTTAAAAGCTAAGTTGTCAGGAATTACTAGGGAACAATTTACAACGCTTAAAGCCTTAGGTGATGCTGACTTCGATAAAATGAAGAGTGCAGCAGAGTTAAAAACATATGAAACAATAGGTGCTAGCTTCCTGGATGGTTTGAGTCCAGCTGAAGTAACTAAAGTGGAAAGTATGTTAGGTCAAACTGAAGAACAATTTAATACTACAATTGACAATTTAAAAAATTCTACCAATGAAGATGATAAAGCTTTAGGAAATAAATTAAGTGCTTTAAGTGGAGAACAAAAGCAAGCATTACGTCAATTATCGATTAGCCAACTTGATGACTTTAAAAAAGTAGCAACGGCTGAGGTAGAAAAAAATACGAAATTACAATTAAAAAATACAGCAGAAGCTAATGAAACTGCCGCAATTAATCGTCGAGCAAACGCTGAAGAAACGTTGAAAGCAGCGTATCAAGAATATAAAGAACTAAATGGTAGTATTGCAGGCGTAGATGAATCAGATCTTTCAACATATGTTACTTCGGTTAATGTACCGACAAATACAACTAGTGCTGTAACAATGACATCAACAACAAATGTTGACGACATGATGACAAAGATTAAAGAGTTTGTGAATACGTATAACGGTTTAATTAAAGACTTTACAGATCAAACAAAACAATCAAAATACCGAGACTACGCACCATTAACAGATGAACAAAAAGAAGACATGTCTGAGAATGAAATTAAGCTTTGGGAAGAAAAAGCAAAGAGTGGTTTACTACGCAATGATGCACTTATTCGTGAAGGTCTTTCAAATATGCGTTCTTTAGTCTACGAATCAAATCCAGCATTGAAAGATTCTAAATATAATACGCTATTTAGTATTGGGATTACAACCTCTAAAAATTACAATGAGGGCGGCACACTTGAAATAGATGAAAATAAATTGCGAGCTGCCTTAGAAGCGGACCCAGATGCTGTAGAAAAGTTATTTAAAAATAGTGAAGGTAAAAAGGAAGACACTATTCAAGTAGAGGAAAATGGAGTTTCAGTTACTAAAACGGTTGATACACGTGGTTATTTAGAAAAGTTACGTGAATCAATGAAATCATTTGAAATTTCCATTGAGAAAAAAGCTGGACGTTCTACGATGACAGATGCTGAATACGCTCTTGGTAAGAGTCTAATAGATACAGAGAGTCGCATTGATACATGGAAACGAAAATTAGAAATGGTCGAAGCCCGCTATTGGAAGCAATTTGGTGCTATGGAATCGGCAATAAATAAAGCAAATCAACAATCAGCAATGTTTATGCAAGGACAATAATCACTTAGGTGGCATGAAAAATGGAAATTGTACAACAACTTTTACAAGTGTCAGCTAAGCTATATCAGCATTTGACGAATCTGCCTACAGATGAACAACGAGATGAATATATTGAGAAAATTCACCTTTTATTGGATGAACGTGGTATACTAATCCAGAAAATGCAAAACGATGGATTTCAAGTTGACGTAGCAAACAAATCTCATGCGATGTTAGTTGAATTAGATAAAGGTATACGCGAGCGTTTAAATAAGGTGATGAAATCCATTCAGGCCGATTTAAAGGATTTGCAAAATGCGAAGAAAAATGAGCAACAATATATGAATCCTTACGCAAATGTTCAGGTGATGGATGGACGTTACTATGATAAAAAGAATTAATAAATAGCTTCAGAGGGAGTGTATTTTGTGACAGCACAAGCGAATGCATTTAATGCATACAAACAAAATAGTGTGACGACGGCTTCACCAGGTGAGCTTACATTAATGTTGTATAATGGGTGTTTAAAGTTTTTAGGAAAAGCAAAAATGGCGATTGAAGAAAAAAATATTGAAGAGAAGAATATTAATTTGCAAAAAGCACAAGCGATTATTGCGGAATTAATGTCTACGCTCAATATGGATATCGAGATCTCGAAGCAAATGCTACCATTATATGAATACATGAACCGTCGCCTTGTTGAAGCGAATATCCAAAGTGATATTACGATTATTGAAGAGGTAGAAGGGTTAGTAACGGAATTCCGCGATACGTGGAAAGAAGTTATTAAAATTACACGCCAGCAGCAATATGCGAATGTAGAGCAAGTATAAAATTAGAGGACCCGCTTATGTCAAAGTTGGGTCCTTTTTGCTGTAATCAAGAGTATATTGGGAATATAAGAGCATATACATAGTAGGTAATATTTATCACCTTTTAACTTGAAACGATTGTGAGGTTTTATGATGAAAACTTTATATCATCAGTGGCTTCATTCTTCTTTTTACACGGATGAGCTACAAGCAATTACAGACGAAACGGAAATCGCTGACCGCTTCTATCAAACGGTTCCATTCGGCACAGGTGGGATGCGCGGGAAGCTGGGTGCGGGGACAAATCGGATGAACCTTCATACGATTCGTCTCGTTGCTGAAGGGTTAGCGCGTGAAATCGAGCAGCAAGGACAAGAAGCGAAACAACGAGGTGTTGTCATTGCTTATGATACGCGGCATTTCTCACAGGATTTTGCATATGAAACAGCGGGCGTTTTAGCCGCGCATCAGATTAAAAGCTATGTATTTACTGAAAGCCGCCCTACCCCTGAGCTAAGCTTTGCGGTACGACAATTACAGGCTTATGCGGGCGTTGTTATTACAGCGAGCCATAATCCGAAGCAGTATAACGGCTTTAAAGTGTACGGGGAGGACGGGGCACAGCTAACACCGCAAGTTGCGGATAAAATTGTGTCACACATGAATGCAGTGGAGGATATTTTTTACATTCAGGCACTCCGTCGGGAACAATTACTCGCTTCTAGTTTCTGTATGGAAATATTAGAAAAGATGGATGATGCGTATAATACGGCATTACAATCATTTGCCACAGCAGGAAAGAAGGATTTACGGCTTGTGTACACACCTTTACATGGGGCAGGCCTTGTACCGACAACACGAGCATTACAAGAAGCTGGTTTTATGAATCTACATATTGTGGAGGAGCAAGCGATTCCGTCTGGTGAGTTTCCAACAGTTGCCTATCCAAATCCAGAAGAGGCCGAGACATTTAAATTAGCGATGGAGCTTGGCGATCAAGTGGAAGCGGACTTACTGCTTGCGACAGATCCAGATGCAGATCGCCTTGGCGTTGCTGTGCGGGATGGCGAGTATAAGCTATTAACGGGCGATCAACTTGGGGCATTGTTATTAAACTATATTTTACAAACGAAACGTATTCCAGCAAATGCGGCAATGATTAAAACAATCGTCACATCGGAGTTTGGTACAGCAATTGCCAGTAAGTATGGTATCACAACGGTTAATACATTAACAGGCTTTAAGTTCATAGCAGAGAAAATCGCGGAGTGGGAGCAAACAGGCGAGTATACATTTATGTTCGGCTATGAGGAGAGCTACGGTTACTTAGCTGGCGATTTTGTACGGGATAAAGATGCCGTGCAGATTGCGCTTTTAACAGCAGAAATGGCCGCGTATTATAAAGCACAAGGGCAAACATTAATGGATGCGCTAAATGATTTGTATGAAGAGTTAGGTTGGTATAAGGAAGCGCTTGTGTCATTGACATTTGAAGGAATTGAAGGGCAGCAAAAAATGGCTTCCATTATGGAGACATTCCGACAACATCCACCAACATCATTTGCAGGTATAGCCGTTGAGA